>JAYWIC010000044.1:0-15260 GCA_043789195.1 Arenimonas sp.
TTTCAATGGCAATCGCCGCCATGCGTGCCCACATCCAGGCATAGCTCAGATGGCCAATCAAACGCAAATAGGGCACCGAGGCGGCGCCAATTTCATCCGGGTTGGCATGCGCTTTTATTGCTATCTCTTTCGTGACGAGTTGGACGGTTTGAACAAGATTCGCCAATGGCTCGCTAAATTCATGCGTGGCCGCATTTGATTTTTGACTTTCGATAAATTCGCCGATGATTTTCAGGAAAACCGAGAGTCTTTCGCCTTTGTCAGCGAGGACTTTGCGTCCAAGTAGATCCAGGGCCTGAATGCCGTTGGTACCTTCGTAAATCATGTTGATACGCGCATCGCGGACGTATTGCTCGACACCCCATTCCTGGATATAGCCGTGCCCACCGAAGACTTGAAGGCACAGGTTGGTTGTTTCAAATGCATTGTCGGTGATGAAGGCTTTGACGACCGGTGTTAACAGGCTGACAACTTCTTCGGAATGCTTTTTTATTTCCGCATTCAGTCCGGATTCTTCCTGGTCGATCAGCAGCGAAATCCAGGTTGTCAATGCACGGCCCGCTTCGGTGTATGCACGCGAAGTGAGCAGCATTCGACGAACATCGGGATGCACAAGAATACTGTCGGCCGATTTGTCCGGATTTTTCACACCGGTGAGCGAGCGACCCTGCAGCCTATCTTTTGCATAAGCGGTGGCGTTTTGAAGTGCACTTTCGGCCAGGCCGAGGCTCTGCATGCCAACGCCGAGTCGCGCCGAGTTCATCATTACGAACATGGCCGCCAGGCCTTTATGTGGCTGGCCAATCAGCCAGCCACGTGCGGAATCCATATTCATCACGCAAGTGGCATTACCATGAATCCCCATTTTGTGTTCGATCGACCCGGCAAAAATAGTGTTGCGTTCACCGATGTCACCCTTGGCGTCGGGAATAAATTTTGGCACCAGAAATAGCGAAATACCTTTGCTGCCTGCTGGCGCATCGGGCAAGCGTGCCAGCACTAGATGCACTATGTTTTCGGTAACATCGTGTTCGCCGGAAGTAATAAATATTTTTGTCCCCGTTATGGAGAAACTATCATCGCCCAGGGGCTGCGCTTTGGTTTTTAACAAGCCAAGATCGGTGCCCGAGTGTGGCTCGGTCAGGCACATCGTGCCGCTCCATTGTCCGGAAATGATTTTCGGCAGATATAAATCTTTTTGTTGCTCGGTGCCGTGCGCGATCAGGCATTCATAGGCACTATGAGATAGGCCCGAATACATTAGCCACGCTTGATTGGCCGAGTTCATCATTTCATACAGACGGTTATTAAGCAGGCGTGGCAAGCCCTGGCCGCCATAGGCAGTGTCGCAGCTCAATGCAGGCCAGCCGGCCTCCGAAAATTGTTGGTAGGCTTCTTTAAAACCCTTTGGTGTGGTGACAACACCATTGCCATGAAAGGTGCAGCCTTCAAGATCACCTGACTGATTTAAAGGAAATACAATATTCTCGGCAAATTTTGCGCCTTCTTCGAGCACGGCATTGATGGTGTCGGCATCAAGATCAACATACGCTGGCATCTGATTTAGTACGGTTTGTGCATCGAGCAATTCGAACATGACAAAACGCATGTCGCGTAAGGGCGCGTGGTAGGAGGGCATAACATTTCCATATCTAGAATTAGACTGAAAATAGCATTGCAGAAGTTAATAAACTGTCACGAAACTAATCAGTGAAAAACGCTGGGTCCCCGACAAGAGTATTCGAAGATGACGTTTTTTGAATTGTGGATTGTGGATGTGAGAGCTGCTTTACCAGCGATTGATGCTTGAGTTCGGCGTTTTCTGTGGAATCTAATCGCTGGTAAACCAGTTCCCACAAAAGCAGCACCCATTTCAGATCACAGTGCTGAACCACAGGCATGCCCACAAGCCCAAGCCCATTGAAAATTGTAACCACCGAGGTGGCCGGTAACATCCATGACTTCACCAATAAAATACAGGCCTGACACCAGGCTCGATTCCATCGTGCTTGAAGACAACTCGCGGGTATCGACTCCGCCGAGTGTCACCTCTGCGGTGCGATAACCTTCGGTGCCACTTGCAATAATCGGCCAACGGTTCAACAGCTCAGCGGTGATTTGCAATTGTTTTGGCGTGTACTGCTTCATCGGTTTATTTTCGAACTGTGTTTCACACAGGCGATGGGCAAAACGCTTGGGCAAAATATCCGACAAACAGTTTTTTAATTCTGCGGCGGGATGTTTTTCTAATTGAGTCTGCAAAAACTCCTGTGCATCGACATCGGGTAACAAGTTGGCATGCAAGGCTTGGCCTGGTTGCCAATAAGATGAAATTTGCAATATGGAGGGACCACTCAAGCCGCGATGGGTAATCAACATTGCATTTTTAAATGAGGTTTTGCCGCAGGTCACTTCTACCGGAACCGACAGGCCACTTAAATCCGCCAGTTGTTCCTGTGGTTTGCCAGTCAGCGTTAATGGCACTAGTCCTGCTCGCGTCAGCAATATTTTGTGACCGAATTGCCTGGCAATTTCATAGCCAAAACCGCTCGCCCCCATGCTGGGAATCGACAAGCCGCCCGAGGCAATAACGCATTTGCGTGTTTCAAGATTGCCTTGCGATGTTTTGATAACAAATACATCCGATTTTTTATCAATGCTATCTACCGAACAGGAAGTATTGATTCGCACGCCGGCCCATTCGCATTCATCAAGCAGCATTTTGACAATCTGCTTGGACGAGTCATCGCAGAATAATTGTCCGAGTTCTTTTTCGTGATAGGCAATGCCGTGGCGTTCCACCATCTCGATAAAGTGCTGCGGCGTATAACGCGCAAGTGCCGATTTACAAAAATGCGGATTGTTGGAAAGATAATTAGCAGGTGTAGTGCCGGTATTGGTGAAGTTGCATCGGCCGCCGCCCGACATCAGTATCTTTTTACCGCAGCGGTTGGCGTGCTCGATCAACAAGACTTTTTTGCCTCGCTGGCCAGCCACAATCGCGCACATCAAACCGGCAGCGCCGCCGCCGATGATCACGGCATCGAATATCGTATTGTCAGCCATGGGCCTGCGAACTTGATTGGACGGGCACCATTTTAGCGTCTGGCGGTGGTGTTTCACGATAATTTTCGTATAGTGGCGGCTATTCTCAGGGAGATGCATCATGAAAAAGTGGCTGATCGGTTGTCTGGTAACCGGATTGATTTTGTTGGTGCTTGTGGGCGGTGCGGCCTATTGGTTTATCTGGCGGCCACTATCGGCTTCCGGCAGCGATTTCATGGGGCAGGTCAGTGACCTGAAGAAAATCGGAGAAGCCGAACAGGCGGTAAAGAACCAGGCCTCTTTTACGGTGCCAGCGGACGGAAAATTATCGCCTGCGCAAGTTACGGCCTTTGTCGCCGTCCAGCAAACAATACTGGACAAAATGGGCGCCGACTTTGCCTTGATGGAAGAAAAATATTCGAAGATGGCCGAGCAAGATAGCGCCAAACCCGATGATACGAATCTCAAGGACGTCATGGGAGCCTATGCCGATATCACCAGCCTGATGGCGAAAGCCAAACAAGCGCAGGTGGCGGGATTGAATGCGCAGGGTATGTCGACGGAAGAATATCGCTGGATCCGCGATCAGGTCAGTGCAGCACTGCCTTTCATCACGATGGATACTCCCGTTCCGGCCACAGATGCGAAGCAAGCAGCCGCTTCGCCCGACAACAGCGCGAATGCTCCGCTGGATAAAGATGCCGTTGCCAAAGCAGGAGTAGAAGATGCCATCGCCAAGGCGCAAGATGCCGCCAGGCAAGCCGCTGAACAAGCCGTTCGTGATGCCATTCCCGGTGGCCAGACGATTCAGGATGCAATGCAAGGAGCCGATAGCGAAGCAGTACGCGCCAATGCCGAGTTGCTAAGGCCACATAAGGAGCTGTTGTTCAAGACGATGACAACGGCTTGGTTGAGTATGTAAATAACGCAGGTCGGGCCCCGGCCCGACTTACCCAACTCGCACGGTATTATGGATAATTAAAAAAGCCGGAATTACTCCGGCTTTTTTGTATTTATTGCATTTGGCCAAATACGTTTCGCTAAATAAGTCGAGCCAAGGCCTGACCTAGATTTAAATTTTTACCAACTGCTTGCCGTAATTTTTACCAGTAAGAACACGACGCAGGGCTTCCGGAAAATTTTCCAGACCTTCAACAATATCGAGTTTGCTTTTCATTTTGCCTTTGGCGGTCATTGCTCCTAGAGCAGCAATGGCTTCGGGGGCGCGATCGAGATAATCGATAATCACGAAGCCTTCCATTTTACCGCGAGCGGAAATCAGCGATAAATAATTGACCGGACCACGTGCATCCTTGCCTGCGTTGTATTGCGAAATTCCGCCACACAAGACAATGCGTGCCTTAAGTTTGAGCCGTTTCAAAACGGCATCCAGCGTTTCTCCGCCGACGTTGTCGAAATAGACATCGATGCCATCCGGGCAGTGCGTTTTCAGGGCATCGGAAATATTGTCATTTTTGTAATCAATCACCTCATCGGCGCCGAGTTCGTTTTTCACGAACGCACATTTGTCCGGGCCACCGGCAATGCCAATCACGCGGCAGCCAAGATTTTTTGCAATCTGCACAACGGTGGAACCGACAGCGCCCGCAGCAGCAGATACCACCACGGTTTCGCCGGCTTGCGGTTTGCCGATTTCAGTCAAGCCAAACCATGCGGTTAAACCGGTGCCACCAAACACGCTCAGTGCCCAGGCGGGTTCCGGCAATTGCGCGGCATCGAATACCCGCATGCCTTTGCCATCGCATACCAGACTGTTTTGTACACCCATCATGCCGGTCACCCAGGCGCCGACAGCAAATTTTTCATTCTTCGATTCCGACACCACGCCGATGGCCGATGCGCGCATCACAGCATTCAATTCCACCGGCGGCCAGTAGGATTTTTGCTCGGTCATCCAGATGCGCATGGCGGGATCAATCGAAATATAACGAACATCAATCCGGATTTGGCCATCATTCAAAGCAACAGGGTCTTGTGTGCGGAGTTCAAAGTCGGTGTCTTTCGGTTCGTCTTGTGGACGGGCAACAAGATGCAGGGCGCGATGTTGGTTGCTCATGAGTATTCCTGAGTGAGAAAAGAATGGGTCGATTCTAAACCGGGAACGATTCACACAAGTTATTCGTTCGTGAAAAACATAGGCTGTCGTCCCTGCGTAGGCAGGAAGCGCTCTTCAACTGCGAAGCTGGTCATCCAGCATCGTTGCCTTGATGTGTGAAGTCACTGGGCCCCCGACAAGAGCATTCGGGGGTGACGGAGGTTTCTTAGTAATTTCAAAAGTGAAGTAGGGTGGGCATCGCCCACCATCAACTACAACGTGTGCTCGCTGGTGGACAGCGCCCACCCTACAGCATGGCGTGCAATATGTGCGCCAATGAATGTGCATCGCCGGGCCAGCGAGCCGATAGATAATGCCGGTCTCTTACGACAAAGCCGGGCTTGAGATTTTTCTCGCTATCGCGCGTTAATGGCATCGGACCTTCAAGGAAGTCATCCGGCTTTGCGAGAGCATCCGTTACTTCGGTCTGCACGCTTTGATCGTAAGTCCGGTAATAATTTCCCAGCCACGTCCGCGTGATTTGCCAGGCCAGCATTTCCTGTTTTTGCAGGAGTGCGGTCGTTTTAAAGCCGTGCAAAATGGATTTTCCGTCTTCGCGCAGGCTTCGCGCTGCCAGCACCACGCCATGGCAAATCGCGGCAACGGGCTTTTCTGCAGAGAAATGTTCGGCGATCAGTGTCTGCAAGCATTTTGATTCGAGATAGGGTTTCATGCCTTGCGCATGACCGCCAGGTAGCACGATGGCATCGTATGACTTTATGGCGATGGCATCGTAGGTAATTGGCGATAAAAATTCTGTTGATTGTCGCATGTCGAAATAGGCCGAGCGGCCATTTTTATCGGCAATAAAAAACGGCCTGAGTATGCCCAGGCCGTTTCCATCAATCATTCGTAGATCCGCCTGCGCCGGTTTTGCATCCGGCGTGGCAAAGACAAATTCATGTCCGTGTTGCTTCAAAAATCGCCATGGCACTGCACTTTCGGTCGGATCGAAATCCTTGGACGGCAGTGGCATGAGGATTTTTGCCATTGCAAAGATTACTCGGTACGAGGACCTTTGCGATGGGCTCCCGGCTTACCCGATTTGAATGGGCTGTCGCCGAAATCACGTTTTGGTTTGAAAGATTTGCCGCCGCCGGGACGTTCAGAACCGAAAGGTTTTTTACCACCCGGCTTTTTGCCTGCGTTATCCGGTTTTTCACTGTCTTTAGTAATGCGCAATTGCTGGCCAGCGCACCAAACGGTTTTCAGATGGCCCAATACATCGTTCGGCATACCTTCTGGCAAGTCGATGATGGTGTGGTCTTCAAAAATTTCGATGCGGCCGATGTGTTTTGCATCCAGGCCGGCTTCATTGGCGATGGCGCCAACGATATTGCCAGGTTTTACGCCGTGATCATGGCCCACTTCAATACGATAGGTTTCCTTGCCGACGTCGGCATCACGGGCGACGCGTTCTTTCTTTGGCATTGCCGAGCGATCGGGGCGTTCAAAGCGTTCACTGCGGGGACGTTTTTCTTCATGGGCGAATCGATCGGCGCGAGAAGGACGGTTGCTTGGTGATACCTCCGGCTTGGGTTCGCGTTTTTGTTTTTCCATGACTAACGGAACTTTACCGCGTGCCATTTTTGCCAATGCCGCTGCAATTTCAATCGCGGGAATATTTTTCTCGCGTTCGAAATCTTCGACTACTGATTGGAACAAACTCAAGCCACCGGCTGCAATAGTTGCGGCGATCTGGTCTTTGAACTTGGTAATGCGAACCGTATTGATGTCTTCCAGTGTCGGCAATTCCATCGGTGTAATCGGTTGCTTGGTATGACGCTCAATATTGCGCAACAAACTTTGTTCACGCGGCGTGATGAAAATAATGGCATCACCACTGCGTCCAGCGCGGCCGGTACGACCAATGCGGTGAACATAGGATTCAGTGTCATAAGGCACGTCAAAGTTGATCACGTGACTGACGCGTTCAACGTCCAGACCACGGGCAGCAACATCGGTTGCGACCAGAATGTCGATCTTGCCGTCTTTCAGATTTTGAATGGTGCGTTCGCGCTGGGCTTGTTGAATGTCGCCATTGATAGCCGCAGCGGAGAAGCCGCGTGCCAGCAGTTTTTCGGCGAGTTCTTCGGTGCCGAGTTTTGTGCGGGCGAAAATAATCATGCCGTCAAAAGTTTCAGCTTCAAGAATGCGGGTGAGTGCATCGAGTTTGTGCAAACCGCTCACCATCCAGAAACGCTGACGAATATTATCGGCGGTACGGGTTTTGGCTTCGACGGTAATTTCCGACGGGTTTTTCAAATAGGTTTGGGCAATGCGTTTAATCGCCGAAGGCATGGTGGCCGAGAACAATGCGGTTTGACGAACGGCCGGCATTTTTTTCAGAATGCTTTCGACATCATCGATAAAGCCCATGCGCAGCATTTCATCGGCTTCATCAAGCACCAAGGTTTTGATGTTCGATAAGTCAAGCGTGTTTTTATCGAGATGGTCGATCACGCGGCCGGGTGTACCGACAACGACGTGAACGCCGCGACGCAGCGCCGACAATTGCGGGCCATAACTTTGACCGCCGTAAATCGGCAGCACGTGGAAGCCCGGCATATGGCTGGCGTATTTCTGGAACGCTTCGGCCACCTGGATCGCGAGTTCGCGTGTAGGTGCCAAAACCAAAGCCTGCGGTTTAGTTTGTTTTATGTCGATCTTGTTCAAGATCGGCAGGGCAAAGGCAGCGGTTTTACCGGTACCGGTTTGTGCCTGACCGATGATGTCGCCGCCTGCAAGAATTAAGGGGATGCAGGCCGCTTGAATAGGGGAGGGTGATTCGTAACCGATATCTTTGAGAATCCGCATCAGCGGCTCGCTCAAATTAAGATCGGAAAATAAGGAGATTGGCGCTTCAGACATGGTGTACTCACAGTTTCGTTCGAGTCGCCCAATGCGATAGAACGCGGTGCATAGTTTACTCTCTTATGGGTGGAGCCGCGGCTCCATTTGGGCTTGTGGCATCATGTAACAACGGTATTTCTTATTAAGGGAGCGCTAGATGGCATATTTTTGGGTGAAATCGCTGCATTTATTGTTTGTCATTGCCTGGTTGGCAGCGGTGTTTTACCTGCCGAGAATACTGCTCAACATCAACGAATGCGCAGATCAGCCGACAGTACAGCAGCGTTTGGTGCTCATGGGAAAGCGCTTGTATCGCTTTGGGCATGTGATGTTTGGTTTTGCATTGTTGTTTGGCATGACGCTGTGGATGCATTTCAAAATGTACGGCCCCTGGCTGCACGCGAAACTTTTATTGGTAGCCTTGTTGTTCGCCTACTTTATTGCGACTGGTGTGATGCTGAAACGCTCTGCGGCTGGCGGGAAGTTAATGTCCAATTCCAAACTTCGTTGGTATAACGAATTGCCGATTCTTCTCGCGCTGGGTGCGATCTATCTGGTGATTGCCAAGCCGTTTTGATTTCGTAGGGGCGCTGCTTGCTGCGCCCTGATACCTCGACATTCTTTGGGCGCAGCAAGCATGCACCCCTACGATTTTGTCTTCGTGTCGTTTGTGATTTCTTGTTTTTATAGACAGAATCGTTGGCCACCCCGGGTCGGTGGGGCGTGACTCGGGCTACGATTTCGGTAGCAACACAATCTTGCCAACGGTTTTTCCGGATTCAATTCTGGCCTGTGCTTTGCCTGCATCAGCCAGATCAAATGTTTCGATGGGTAAGGGCTTCAATCGACCATCGGCGAATCGTTCCAGCAACCACAACATACCCTCGCGCAGCATGGTGGCGTGCTCCGAAAGAAAGCTTAGATTGGCGGCCAGCACGCTGCGATTTTCCTGGGTCATTTTCAGTGGGTTGAATCGTGGTGTACGCAGCCAATCCCAGGCAAGTTTTAGCCAGTTCAATCGACCATTGTTCGGCAGCATGCTGGCAAATCCGTAAATGCAAAGTTTGCCCATCGGTGCGAGGTGCTGGTAACTCTCGCCCAGTGTGCTGACGCCATTGGCATCGAAGATTGCATCGAAGCCTTTCGGTGCCAGACGTTCTGATTCCTGCCATAATTCCTGTTCGCTTTTTACGATAACCGCATCGGCACCCATGGCCAGGCAAGCTTCGCGCTTATGGGCAGCACCAATCACGCCGATAACTCGAACGCCTGCCAGTTTGCCCAGTTGGACCAATGCAGAACCGACGCCACCAGCCGCCGAATGCACTAGCCAGATATCGCCTGCACGCGGATTCACCTGCAAATGGACCATGAACCATGCAGTTAAAAAAACTGTCGGCAATGCTGCAGCCTGTTGGAAACTTAACTTTTCCGGCAGTCGAAACACTCGCGTTGTGTCTAGTGCGATATGGCTGGTATAGCCGCCAAACAATGTCACGCCGATAACTTTGTCACCGATTTGATATTCGGTGACGTCAGGATGGACTTCGATCACTTCGCCGGCAATTTCGAATCCGGGTGTAATCGGATAACCATGCAAACGTTTGGCCGATTCATACAGGCCCATTCGAATGATGCCGTCGGCATAATTCAAACCCGCTGCATGCACCTTGATCAAAACCTGCTTGGATTCTAGTGCGGGCGTTTGAAACTCGACCAATTTCAAAACATCGTAATGGCCGGGATTTTCGATAATGATTTTTTGCATGTGCCGGAATCTAGCACATAAAAAAGGCCAGCTTTATTCAAGCCGGCCCCGAGTGCATGAGCACTAAAGTAATTTATTAACCGCGTTGTGCCGCAGGGTCGCGACGCTTCGGACCATTGCCGGTGCCGTGCTTTTTCGGGCCGGCGTGTGCATGCGATGCTGGCTGGCCGGTTTTACCCGGCGCAGCGTGCGGACGACGACCGCGTTTTTGCGGAGCGCGGTCACCGCTTGGACGTGGGCTGCTGTTGGCAGGACGACCGGAATCATTACCCATACGAATCGCACGGCTGGCTTCAAAGCCCGGCACTGTGATCATTTCGATATCGGCTTTCAGCACGCGGTGAATTGCGCGAAGCAATTGTGCTTCTTCCGGAGCAACCAAAGAGATGGCCTCACCTGTTGCACCGGCGCGGCCGGTACGACCAATGCGGTGGATGTAATCTTCGGCCACCATCGGCAAGTCGTAATTGATCACGACCGGCAATTGCGGAATATCCAAACCACGAGCAGCAACGTCGGTGGCAACTAAAACGCGGGCTTTGCCGGATTTGAAATCATTCAATGCTTTCAGGCGTTGGGCTTGCGATTTGTTGCCATGGATAGCAACCGAACGGATGCCGGCTTTTTCCAGATGTTCGGCCAGACGATTGCAACCATGCTTGGTTTTACCGAATACCAGGATTTGTTCCTGATAACGTTCGGCCAGCATTTGCGTCAACAAATCACGTTTACGGCCGGTATCGACCGGATGCGCGCGATGGCTGACCGAGGAAGCAACGGCATTTTGTGCCGATACTTGAACCTGGGTTGGATTCTTCAGGAAATCGATCGCGAGTTTCTTGATTTGTTCTTCGAAGGTAGCTGAGAACAGCAGGGTTTGACGCACTTTCGGCAAATAGGTCAGCACGCGACGGATAGCGGGCAGGAAGCCCATGTCCAACATGCGATCGGCTTCATCGAGTACCAGCATTTGGACGTCGCCCAATTGCAGCGTGCCTTGTTCGATGTGATCGATCAGGCGACCCGGTGTTGCGACCAGAATATCAACGCCACGACGCAGCGCGTCGATTTGCGGGCTCATGCCGGCGCCGCCGTAAACGACGGTCGAAGGCATGCGCAGATATTTACCGTATTTGCGGATGCTGTCGTGCACTTGCACGGCGAGTTCGCGTGTTGGGGTAAGAATCAATGCGCGTGGACGACGTGATTGACGTGGTGTGGTGAGTTCGCTGATGCGTTGAAGCATCGGCAAAGCAAACGCGGCCGTTTTACCGGTACCTGTTTGGGCGCCGCCGAGTAAATCGCGGCCAGCAAGAATAAGGGGAATAGCTTCGGCCTGAATTGGCGTGGCAGTGGTGTAATTACTTTCGGACAGCGCGCGCAGCAGCGCGGGCGATAGCCCAAGCGTTTCAAAAGACATGTGTAACTCCGTTGTACCCGGAGCTTTCCCTGAAACCGTGCTCGGAGCGTAATATTTCGCCTTGGAATGAAATCAGACTAGGCGGTTTGCGCGACGAAACGTACGGGAGAGGTGGCTTGTTCGGTCCTGTGGACCGCCGGCCAGCCAAGGGGACAACGAACCCGGAGCAGCAAACGGGACGAATTATGCACGACCAGCCGGGCATTTACCAGCTAAATATTGATTATTAAACGGTTTTTGGGACTTGATTCAGAAATCTACATCAATAAACGCTTGGCGCCGACATAGAACTTGGTCCAATAAGGCGTGTTGAGCTTATCGATGCGAACCACACCACCGGTGCTAGGGGCATGGACAAAACGGTTCTCGCCGACGTAGATGCCGATATGGCTCACACGGCCGCCGCGCGAATTGAAATAGACAAGGTCGCCCGCCTGCAAGTCACTGCGATCAATAGATTTTGCATCGATATCAATGAGCTCACGCGTAGTACGCGGGAGTCGCAAGCCAGCCGCTTCTTGGAAGACATAGCCGATCAAGCCACTGCAATCGAACCCGGTATCCGGTTGCGTGCCGCCGTAGCGATACGGCGTACCCACGAGGCTGATGGCACGGAATATCACTTCGTTACTCACCTGACTTAAATCGCGGATTTCGGTGCTGTCGGCGTCTTCAAGTCGATGGATTTGGGTGCTGTCCTGTGTATTTTGCGGTGTTTGCGTTGTAGCGCAAGCGCTCAAGAGGCACATTAACAGTGCCGCGAAACTGGCTAAAAACCGCGATTTTGCTGGCAATAAAGTCATTGTCTGGGGATAATGCGCGTCCGAATTCATGGTCCACTATGCCTTAACAGGGCCTATTACGTTGATAAATTAGGGTTAAAAATGAAAATTGAGAAAAATTCCGTCGTGCATTTCCATTACTCGGTGTCCCAGCCAGACATGCCACAAATGGAAAGTTCGCATGGTCGCGATGCCATGGCCATCCTGATAGGGCACGGCAATATTATTCCGGGTCTCGAAGAAGCCATGATGGGCCACGAAGCGGGTGAAAAATTCTCGATTACGATCACTCCGGATCAGGCCTACGGTGAACGCAGTGATGGCTTGAATCAACGTATTCCGCGTAAGTTATTCAAAGGCGCCAAGCTTGCGCCTGGCATGCAAGTGGTATTGCCGACAGAAATGGGCCCGCGCCCGATGACGGTATTGAAAGTAGGTATTAGCGTAGTGGATGTGGATTTAAACCACCCGATGGCTGGCATGACATTGAATTTCGAAACCGAAATTGTTTCTGTTCGTGAAGCCACTCCCCAAGAACTCGAACATGGCCACGTGCATGGTGATGGCGGCGTTCAACACTAAAAACATTTAATCCAAGGGGTTTGCGGCATGAACAGCACCATCATTACTGCCGAAACCCCTGTTGCTGCGCCACTCGGTGAATTGGCCCGCATCGACGTGCTGGATGTGTTGAGGGGCTTCGCCTTACTCGGTATTTTTTTGATGAATATCGAGTATTTCAACCGGCCGTTCCAGGAATTTGGAATGGGCATCCCCGCGGGCACGACAGGCTCGGATTATGTTGTTGCCAGACTGACTGAAATTTTTGTTTCGGGCAAATTCTGGGTATTGTTTTCCCTGCTGTTCGGCATGGGTTTCGTCGTGATGCAAACGCAGGCAAAGCTGGATGGCCGCCCGTTCGAGGCTATTTATCTACGCAGGACTGGCGCATTGCTGGTTTTCGGATTGCTGCATATCGCCTTGCTATGGTCCGGAGATATCCTGCATTCCTATGCATTGGTGGCACTTGTATTAATGTGGCTTCCGCTAACTTCGGTTCGCGCTTCAAGCTGGATCGGCACGGGCATGTATGCGGCGCCTGCGTTCCTGTTCTTGCTGATGGGTGTTTTGATGAGCTTTGCGCCCAAGGAAGCGTTGGACAAAATGACCGAACATTCGGATGCAGGTGTACCGACCGCAGCTGAAGTCGCAAAAATCTATTCCAATGGAAGCTACCTTGACGTTGTGCAACAACGTGGATGGGATTTCCTGCATTTGCTCGCATTCGAGCCTTTCGTTTTCATCAGTGCTTTCGGTGTTTTTTTGATCGGTGCTGCGATCATGCGTTCTGGTCGTTTGCTGGATTTGAGGGCCAGTCGTGCTTTTTTCCTTAAAGCTATGGTCTGTTACGGCGTGCTGGCGGCAATTTTTATTGGATTGGCGATTAAGTTTCATGGAAGCGGTCCAATGGAACCGAATGGCATGATCGAACAAGCCTTGATGATGATGGGTAACTTGCCCTTGAGTTTGTTCTACCTCAGCACTATCGCTTATGTGATGTCATATGTGTCCGGCAGCAAGGTGCTTGGATTGTTGGCGCCGGCCGGAAAAATGGCCTTGACCAATTACCTGATGCAATCGCTGATTGGCAGCCTGGTGTTTTACGGCTATGGACTTGGCATGTGGCAAGAATGGGGGCGTGCCGAACTGGCATTGTTTGTCGTGTCGGTTTTCATTGCCCAAGTTATCTGCAGCCACTTGTGGCTGCGCTATTTCAGATATGGTCCGATGGAATGGTTGTGGCGCTCGGTGACTTATTGGACATTGCCGCCAATGCGTCGTTGAGACGAGCAAAAATAATGCTTAGAAGCTAAAATCCGGATATGCAGAAAAATATGCCGGATGTCTTGATACTGGGTGGCGGCGTGATCGGCCTTTCCAGTGCGTATTACCTCCTGAAAGCGGGGCGTAGCGTCTGTATCCTCGAACGCGATACGGTGGGTGCCGCCACATCCTTTGGCAATTGCGGCACGATTACACCGAGTCATATTCCGCCACTTGCGGCTCCCGGCATGGTGGCAAAAGCCATGAAATGGATGCTGACGCCGGACGCGCCGTTTTACGTCAAGCCAACACTGGATCCGGGTTTGATTTTCTGGCTGTTAAAATTCGCGCAGCGTTGTAATAAAAAAGATTGGCATGCAAGCTCACTCGCAAAAATGGCGTTGTTGCTTCACTCGCGCCGACTGCTCGAAAGCTTGGTCACGCTGGAAGGCTTGCATTGTGAATTTGCTGCATCCGGCATGCACAATGTCTACAAGTCCGTGGTCGAGTTTGAAAAAGCAGCGAAAGAAGCCGAAGCGGTGCGTGAATTTGGATTGCAACCGAAAATCCTTGCATCCGACGAGCTCGCCAACGATGAACCCGCATTGAAACCCGGCATGGCAGGGGCGATACATTACCCCGGCGATGCCCATGTGCGTCCGGACCTGCTGACAGCGGAGTTGGCCAGAGTCGTCAGGCAGCTCGGTGGCGAAATCATCGAAAACTGTGAAGTGCTGGGAATTGAAACCGGTCACGACCACGTACAAAAGATAAGAACATCGCGCGGTGAATATCAGGCCGGTGATTACCTGTTTGCCCTGGGGCCGTGGTCATCGAAAATGATGCGCGCGATCAATCTCGATTTGCCGGTGCAGCCAGGCAAGGGCTACTCGATTACCTACACGCGGCCAAGTCTTGCACCAAAGCGTCCGATCGTCTTGAAAGAACGCAGCGTTTGCGTGACCACCTGGGGAAGTGGTTATCGTCTCGGCAGCACGATGGAATTTTCCGGTTATGACGATCGTTTAAACCGCCGTCGCCTCGATGCACTTGAACGTGGGGCTGGTGAGTATTTGCATGAGCCAGTCGGGCCGCTGAAAATTGAAGAATGGTACGGATGGCGTCCCATGACCTGGGATGATTTGCCGATCCTTGGCGCCACACCGAATTACAAAAATGCCTGGCTGGCAACGGGTCACGGGATGCTGGGGGTCAGTATGTCAACGGTCACCGGCCATTTGCTGGCCGACTTACTATGTCGCCGGGCACCGATAATCGATCCGGCACCGTATTCCATCAACAGGTTTACATCATGATGCAAAACGATATTTGTACCGTACATGCCGGCATCAGCCCTTTGCTGATCAGCCTGCCGCACGACGGCAGTGAAATACCCGAAGATTTGCAGGCTCGCATGCAGCCGAGCGCGCGTTCGGCACCGGATACCGATTG
>JAYWIC010000045.1:0-61551 GCA_043789195.1 Arenimonas sp.
GGGCACTTTGCCTTTCTTGGGTGAAAGGTAAAGTGCCCACCCACGAAAAAGTATTGATGGTGTTAGTCACCATTGCTTTGGCGCTGCCATTCATTCCCAAAACCATGCTCGAGAAGCTCTACGGCAAAGAGGTGGAGACATCTGCAGTACTCGTCCAGCTGCACGGAACCTTTACTGATGGCGGTCAGATCTCGGCGAGCAAAACGATTCCATTGCTAAAAGAAATCTGCAGCAATACGAAAGTCCAAACGCTCGTTCTGCACATGAGATCAGGCGGCGGCAGCGCTATCGAAGGGGAGCGAATTTCCGATGCTGTCGGCCTGTACTGCGAGAAAAAGCATGTCATTACGCTCGTAGAGGATCATTGTTATTCGGCATGCTATGACGTGGCGGCCAACACTGATGAAATATGGAGCAATCGCTATGGCTCGGTGGGCAGTATCGGCACCATGTTTTATTGGGCTGACTATTCCGCCGCACTTGAACGCTATGGGGTGAAGGAAATTGTCATTGCATCGGGCGCGGCCAAAGGGCCCTCGATTAGCCGACAGATGCCAACGAAGTTTCAGGCAGAAGACATGCAGGCGGCGATTACTTCTTCGGGCATGGAGTTTGCCCGTATTGTCAGGGAGCGCCGAAGAGGCCGCATTGCGAAAGAAGCACGTATTGAAGCCGGCGGCATTTTTTCTGCTCAGCAGGCACTGAAGTTTGGTTTGGTCGACGACATCAAGACCATCGACCAGGTTCGAGACAGGTTCGGCAAGGATCTGACAGAGATCGGTACTGAAGCCACAGGTAACTCGAATAGCGACGAACCCCGTAACCGCGGCGAGGAGCTATTTGATCTGGCACTGCAGAAAGCACGCGACGCCATCAGGGGCTCCAAGTGAGCCGGTACAAGCGATTCATCAAGTGGCTGCTGTTTGGGTCGTTCCCTGCGAGTCAGCCTGTTGACGCTTTAGACAATATTCCGAACTCGGAGAAGAAGAATGAACTCACCATTAGTCGAATTGATCTTATTGGCAGCTTTTTGTGCAACCACCTTTTTGGCATTCCGAATCGAACGCCGTCAACTTCCTTTGAAGGCGAAACAGGCCAAGGGATTGGCATCGGCGACGATGCGGGAGATTTTGCTTGGCGCCGGGCAGATTATCTTGATGCAGATATTGATAGCTATGAAATTGGCGGGTCATTGAACGGCATTGAAGATTACCCGTCGCTTTTCAACAATGACGAACATTTTTACGATGACTGTTCCCATGGCGTAAATCCGGCAAATGGGCTTCCAATGCTGGATGACTGCATCGACATACATGGGAATCCCTATGGAACTGATAACAGCGATTACTTTCTGTGCTTCGGCGATGACACAGACTTACATGCCGAAGCCGGCTACGTCAGTTCTTTTGATTCTATCGACTTCTTCGACAGCCACTCAAGCGGATTCACTGACTAGGCCGACCCTAAAATCACTCTAACAAGTGAGCCTATCGATTTTTTGCGCTGACTTATTGCCCCAAAAATATAAAAAATTACGAAATTGGCCCGAATAGTGCAATTTTATGGCGCACAAAAGTTAAGCACCCCGATTTTAGAGCTGGTTAGCTCATATGGGGCCCCTGGCCCAGCGATATAGTGGTCACACGAAAGCTATTACTTTCCCGCCTCAGGGAGCTGCCCTGGATTACTAACGCTTACAAGAGAGGTAACAACCATGGTACGCCTGGAAGATTTGACCGACTTTTTCCGTGTCGCACGTTCTACGATTTATAAGTGGTGCGGTGGCCTGCTCCCCAAGCCGCATTATTACGACGGCGAGCGTATTCCCTACTGGAATCTGGAGGAAATCAAAGCTAAGGTCCCCAGCTTCACAGATGAGGCCTTGGAAAAATTGCGTGCATTTCGCGCAATTCGCAAAGCTGCACAAAAGAAGGCAAAAATTTCTGTCTAAGTATAAATAGTTCTGCTGCATCAAGAGGCCTGAGCTGCGGGACGTCCCTTGGATGTCCCGCAGTTCAGGCTTTTTCATTTTTCCCGATGTGTTTGATGCAATTTGTTGTATTCGTTTGGTCGTGAAATTTTAGCAATCAGTCGTTGGCATTCTCAGATTGTCCCTCAATGCGATAAATGCTATAAATGGGGCCTCGGCTCCTTCTACTTTTTTGGTTTTTTTTTGCGGCTGGGGGTACAAATGGGGGTATCTTAGCCATTTGATGATTTTATTCCCCATGGATAACAAGGGTTTAGCATTGTTATTTGATGCCGGGTGCCGCACCAAAAACCAGTTCAATCTAGTTCAATATTGACCTAAAGACACCAGAAACCCGCTTAAATGGCGGGTTTTTTGTTGCGTGGGGTTTCATACAGGCTGCTTGAAGTTCATAAATACCGGGGGCGTTCATATCGATGTTCATTGCCGATTTGTACTGGACAACTGATTCTGCGGTTTGCCTGTTCCAGATAGCGTAAGTAACGGATTGCCCAACCGGTTTGTGCTGGACACGTTGCTCCGCAGTTTGCCAATCCCAAATAGCGCATCTAACGGACTCGTTTCGGGAAGAATGTAAACGATGCCGTTGGTACGCCTGAATGCCGGGCTGACGATATTGTTGAAAAACTGAACCGGCACATTGATGCAGCCAAAGGAAATGCGATTGTCCTGGGACGTACTGCTTTGTAATCGTTCGGCACGCCGTTCAGCAGGAGTTCCCTTGACGACCGGATGCAAGCTCAGCGCCAGTGCATCGTCAACCACGAGGATCTGTTTGTCGTTCATATCATAGGACAATGACGAAACAAAACGGCCGGCCTGGGTGATGCGATCCTGCGCGCCAATCTCCGACAAGGGGCGGCTGCCGATGTTCGGAATGGAATAGTCTCCCCGCGCTGATCCAAGCAACGCCGCCGTCGAGCCCTGCAGTTGACCGGCGGAGTTGAACACATAAACCGTGGCATTGACCTTGTCGATGAGGATAAAAGGCAATTTGCCGTTATCACCCGAATCGATCACCCATTGCTTCATCTGCCTTATCTCGGTCGATGCAGGCATCGAACCGAAGTCCTGCGACGATGCGGTTTCTGAAACGGCATTCACCGCGGCGCCGTCCTGCGCCATCACAGTTGATGCAAACATCAATCCGAAAACGCTTGTCAATAGTTGGATATTCATAGGAACTGTTCCGAAGCAAAGTCATGAGATGAATTGAAGGGACAAGTACCGTGCTGCAGTCGGTAAAAAGCCCACGGCACTGACCTTTGTATAGCGGCCACAATCCACTAAATCCGGTCTAGCATCGGTTCGCTGTCGCACGTAACTTCTCATTAAATGTGTCTTCATTCATCCGCAGTGTGAATTGTGAATTCACCGAGCGTTTCGACAAGATCCAATCTCAATAGGGCGTCTGAGGATGTTGCCGGAAAATGGGGCCTGCAAGATTTCTGCGCGATCATCGCCGAATCTCAGCGTGATATCTCCGCCGCTATAAGCCTTTCTGGTAACCTAACGGCCCACGAAAACGCTGGATTATCCATGTCGCAAGCCCGACCACAAATTGTTCTGATTGGAGCACCTACCGATATCGGCGCAGGCCATCGTGGTGCCTCAATGGGTCCCGAAGCCTTGCGGGTTGCCGGTTTGGAAGCGGCATTGCGTGATCGTGGCTATGATGTCATCGATTCAGGCAATTTGAGCGGCCCGGTTAATCCGTGGTTGCCGCCAGTGGATGGTTATCGTCATCTGGATGAGGTAGTTGCTTGGAATCGTAGCGTCATGAACGCGATGAGCTCTGCGCTAGAGAAAAAGCAGTTGCCGATTTTGCTTGGTGGCGATCACTGTCTTGGCATTGGCAGCATTACCGCAGTCGCGAATTACTGTCGTGCGACTGGCAAGAAACTTCGCGTCATCTGGCTCGATGCACATGCTGATTTCAATACCCACGAAGTCACACCATCTGGAAATGTCCACGGCATGCCAGTTTCCTGTTTGTGCGGGCTAGGCCCGCAGGCCTTGACACATCTCGGTGGTTTCAGCCCAGCAATGAACCCCGAAGATATTCGCCAAATCGGTATTCGCTCGGTCGATGCAGGCGAGAAAAAGCTGGTCAAGGAATACGGTCTCGATATTTATGATATGCGTTATATCGACGAAATCGGCATTCGGCGCGCGATGGAAGAAGCGCTGGAAGATATTGACGGCAACACCCATGTGCATGTCAGTTTCGATGTCGATTTTCTTGACCCCGCGATTGCCCCCGGCGTCGGTACCACCGTTCCCGGTGGCCCGAATTATCGCGAAGCGCAGTTGGTGATGGAAATGATCGCCGATGCCGGCAGAATTGGCTCGCTCGATATCATGGAATTAAATCCCGCCTTCGATGAGCATAATAAAACCGCGCAACTGGCGGTTGATTTAGTCGAAAGCTTGTTTGGGAAATCGACCTTGATGCGGGATTGATTCGCGCCATAATCGCGATTTTTGAGACTGTTACAAATCACTATTAACAACACGAAGGAGATTCCCATGAAACATGCAAAGATAATGATGCTGGCCCTGATGGTGGTTTCCGTATTCGCCTTGAGCGCCTGCAATACCGTGGAAGGCGTTGGCAAAGACGTGAAGAAAGTGGGCGAAAAAATCGAAAAAGCCGGCGAAAAATAGATTTTTTGACGGGGGATTATTCATGGCAATTGAAGCTGCCTATATCAAACCTGTTGTCGATGCCATATTGGGTCTGGTAAAAAAATCTTCCAACGCCAAATTACATCGTGATGCCGCCAAGGCAGTACGTGAAGCCATTCGCGAACTATTGATGGCCGACCCGAATGAAAATGCGGTCGAAGCCAAAATCGCCATCGCCAAGGCGGCCGGTCTGATTTCGCATGAGGTATTGCTCGCAGATGAGATGCTGGAAAAAGTAAAGGCGAACAAAAAGAAATTACCCTCCAAAGCTTCCACGAAAAAGGCGACGGCAACATCGGCTCCCGCTAAAAAAGAACCGGCCAGGAAGCAGGCAAAGCCTGTCGTTAAAAAAACGGTGAAGAAAACGGGCAAATGAAAAAAGGCCGATCATTGATCGGCCTTTTTCTTACATGGCGTCATTTCAGTTGTCGTAAGGGTCGGGAACGAAACCGATCGGGAAGGCGTCAGGGCCGCCACGATATCTGTCGCGATTACGGTAGTCGCGGATAATGCCGCGTGCCACCAGTGACTCATGCGAATCGTAGAAAATCTTGCTGACCTGGTTCGGATAAGTGCTTTCACGTTCAAATGTGGTGTGACGGGCGGGGTCATAACGACGCTCGCCATGTTCGGTGCCAAGTTCCTGACGTGATTGCGCCTCGGCCATCGAGCGTTTCATGGCAGGTGCAGGTGCAGAAGCGGCGGCGTCGGATGCGGCACCCGCCTGATTACGCTCGCTTGCTTTGGATGCATAACGGTCATCACGACCACGATAAGCATCCTCTTCTTCGTACTGGTTGTACTGTTGATAGCGACGTTCACGGAAAACCGCAACGCCAATCACGCCGACATTGTCGGGTCGCCCGGTACGGGCGGCGTAACTATCGGGCAGGTCGGTAAAGCGGAATTGCGCCACGTCCTGCATGCTTTTTCGCCAGCCGCGAATTTCCATGCGCTGATACGGGGCGAGCACGTAACCGGTTTGCGAAGCACTGGCGGTCTGGCCGCTGACGGCATTCACGCCATCCACCGACAAAACGGCCAGTACGCGTTCACCGGTCTGGTTTTGCAGCACAACCGAATAACGATGGCCTGGTCGTCCGGCGACATAGGTTTGATTACGATTGAAATAATTTTCGAGGGTTGAGTAACGATCCATATCACGGATTTGTACGTCCACCAGGTGTTCGTTTGCCCTGGCAGAGCAGGCAGACAGGCCCAACAGGGCGGACATGGCGACTAGGGTGGATAGCAGGCGTTTCATAAAGGCACTCCTTTGTTGTGCGCCTCTCTAAACGTGCGGGTTTGGAATGCGGGGTTAGGGCTTAACCGGTTAAACTAGCCCTATTCATTCACCGTTTATCGAAAACACCATGCCGACTCGCGTTCTCACTGGAATCACCACTTCGGGCACGCCGCATCTGGGCAATTACGCGGGGGCCATTCGCCCGGCGATTGCCGCCAGCCTAAAGCCCGATACCGAAAGCTTTTATTTTCTGGCCGATTACCATTCATTGATAAAAATTGCCGATCCGGCACGCGTGCAACGCTCAACATTGGAAATTGCCGCCACTTGGCTGGCGGCGGGGTTGAATCCCGACAAGGTCTGGTTTTACCGGCAATCGGATATCCCGCAAATTCCGGAGCTGACCTGGCTGCTGACCTGCGTCGCTGGAAAGGGCTTGCTCAATCGTGCGCATGCCTACAAGGCAGCCGTCGATATCAACACGGCGAAGCAGGAAGACGAGGATGCTGGTATCACGGCAGGCTTGTTCATGTATCCGGTCTTGATGGCCGCCGATATCGTGTTGTTTGGTGCAAACAAAGTCCCGGTCGGTCGCGACCAAATTCAGCATATTGAAATGGCACGTGATTTCGCCGCGCGTTTCAATCATGTGTATGGTGAGCATCTGGTATTGCCCGAAGCGGTCATCGAAGAATCGGTGGCCACCTTGCCAGGGCTCGATGGCCGCAAGATGAGCAAAAGCTACGACAACACGATTCCTTTATTTGCCAGCAAAGCCGAACTGAAAAAACTGATCGCCGGCATCGTCACTGATTCACGCTTGCCGGCAGAACCGAAAGATCCGGATAACTCGCATTTGTTTACTTTGTATCAGGCGTTTTCTTCCGCCGGACAAAGTGCTTCTTTTCGTCAGGCGCTGATGGATGGTTTGTCCTGGGGCGAAGCCAAACAGGCGCTCCTTGAAACCATTGATGCTGAAGTGGCACCGATGCGCGAAAAATATGAAGCCCTCATGGCCAAGCCGGAATTGATCGAGCAGCATCTGCAACACGGCGCCGAGAAAGCGCGTGCCATTGCCGCGCCGTTGATGCAGGCGTTGCGTTACGCGGTGGGCTTGAGAAACCTGGGCGACACGACATCGGAAACGAAAAAAGCCGTCGAGAAAAAAGCCTTGCCGATGTTCAAGCAATATCGTGAAAACGACGGCAAGTTTTATTTCAAATTTCTAAATGGCGCTGGCGAGTTGCTTCTGCAAAGCCATGCATTCGATACGCCGAAAGATGCCGGAAAATATATCGCCGATTTGAAATCGGGGTCTGCAACTATTGTTGAGCTCAATTCATTAGCCAGTTTTGCAGATGGCATTGCCGAGTCTGATATCAATGCGGCTTTGGGTGAGTTGCGTACAGCAGCAGAAGATAAAGCATGATGGCAAATCTTGCGCTGTTTTTATTTGCCCCCTGGTTTGCCGTTATGACCTGGTGCTACTGGCAATTTCCGAAATCGCATTCCGTGAATGCATCACGCCGGCGTTTTGATGTGGCCGCCATCGTGTTGGCTCTGGTCGCCAGCGGCTTGGCGATGCGCTGGGCGTATTCGTTCGACTGGAGCGATGCCGGACCATTATGGCCGCAAGTGATTGCCACGCTGTCGGCTTACAAAGCTTTCCTGATCGTGATGGTCGTGGCGTTCTGGATTCGCGCGAAGCGATTCAAAATAAAAACTTAAGAAACATGTGGGAGCGCCGTAAGGCGCGAATGATCTGCGACTATGTCGAGCTATTCGCGCCTTACGGCGCTCCCACATTACGAAATAAAATCAGCGCGCGCGCTGCAAGTCATCCAGCAGGGCGCGCAGGAATCGCGCCGCTTCGCCGCCCGTGCAGGCGCGATGATCGAAGGTCAATGAAATCGGCATGATGCGGTGGGTTTCCACGCCGCCGAGTACTGGGACCAATTCGTGAAATAAACGACCGGCACCGATGATGCAGACGCAGGGTGGCGTCACTACCGGCGTTGCGTATTTGCCGGCGAATACGCCGAAGTTCGACAGCACGATCGTGAAGTCGCGCAATTCTTCCGGTGGAATGCTGCGGGTTTTTACTAATTCACGAATGCGATTAATCGCCTTGCGGGCATCTTGCGCATTCATGTTTTCGCAATTGCGTAATGCTGGAACGAACAGGCCGTCATCAGTATCCACGGCAATGCCAATATCGACTTTTGAATGACGACGCAGTGTGCCTTCCTTGCCATTGAACCAGGAGTTCAGTGCAGGGACGGCTTGCGATGCCACCACGATCGAGCGGATCAAACGCACGGTGATGTCTTCGCCGGCTTGCCAGGAGTGGATATCGGCATCATCCATTAAGGTGGTTGGAACGACTTGAGCATGGGCTTCGGTCATCACCCGGATCATGTTGCGGCGTACGCCGCGAATCTGCTGATCGACGTCCAGCGGGGCATCTGCTTTTTTCACGGCAGGGACTGAAGCAGCTGCGCGCATGACTGGGGCGGGCGCATTGTCGTTGCCAAACAATGAAGCCGTTGCCATCGGAGCCGGCTTCGCCTGTACAGTCGCCTGCGGTTTTGCACTTCCATTGGCGGCTGCATGTTTGACGTCGCTCATGGTGACAACACCATCGGCACCGCTCGGGCTGACTTGTGTCAAATCGACCCCCAGTTTTTTTGCCAGCGCACGCACAGCAGGTACGGCTTTGACACCACCAATCGCGAGGGTTTGTTCGCTACGAATCGCATCGCTGCTTTGCATGGCGCCGACCACGGTGCCGGCATCAGCAGATTTCGCCTCTGTAGGAGTGGCTTCAGCCGCGATAGCACTTTCAGGCTGCTCAACAGGTTCGGCATTCGCGGCTGAAGCCGCTCCCACAGGAGCATGTGCGGCTGCGCCATGCTGATGCCCCGTATCCTGCGCTTCCGCGCGCTGCGGCAAACTCATGTCCATTTCGAATTCCACCAGCAAGGCGCCGGTGTTGATGACGTCGCCTGGGCCGCCTGCGAGCTTCAAAATTTTTCCGGATACCGGTGATGGCAATTCCACGACGGCCTTTGCCGTTTCCATCGACACCAGCGGTTCATCGAGGCGAATCACGTCGCCCACTTTTACCATCCACTCGACAATTTCGGCATCCGGCAAACCTTCGCCAAGATCAGGAAGGTAAAATATTTTTGTGTTACTCATGTTTTTCTTTCTCGAAATAGTTTTGTCGCAGATTCATTCGCGGCTTACACCGCTCCTACAAATATTCGCCCGCAAGCGGCCTGCTACACCGATAGCGTTCTTTTTACCGCAGCAAGAATTTTTTCCACACTCGGCAGGTATTTCATCTCTAAACGGAATAGCGGGATATGCGTGTCGTAACCGGTAACGCGTTCCACCGGTGCGTGCAAATCGTAGAGTGCTTCTTCGGCTAGTCGCGCGGCAATTTCTGCCCCGAATCCTGCCGTCTTGGCGGCTTCGTGCACGATCACGCAACGCCCGGTTTTTTTCACCGATTCCAAAATGGTGTCGAAATCGAGCGGCTTCAAACAGGCGACATCGATCACTTCGGCGCTGATGCCTTCTTTCGCCAATGCGTCTGCGGTCTCCAGCGTTTCCTTGATTTGCGAACCCCAACTGACCAGCGTCACGTCACTGCCATCGCGCAATACGAAACACACATCCAGCGGCAAGGCTTCGCCATCGTCGGGGACTTCTTCTTTGTATTGGCGATAAATTCTTTTTGGTTCGAAGAAAATTACCGGGTCCGGATCGCGAATGGCTGCCAGCAATAAACCATAGGCACGTTGTGGCGAAGACGGCATCACGACGCGCAGCCCCGGGACATTGGTGAAGATCGATTCATTCGCTTCAGAATGATGTTCCGGCGCACGAATACCGCCACCCCAAGGCACACGCAGTACCATCGGGCAGGTCAGGCGTCCACGTGTGCGATAGCGCATGCGAGCGGCATGGCAAATGATGTGGTCGACCATGGGATACATGAAGCCATCGAACTGCGCTTCGGCAACGGGCTTCATTCCCTGTGTCGCGAGGCCAACCGTCAAACCGGCAATCGTGGTCTCATCGAGTGGCGTATCGATGACGCGTTGATCACCAAAAATTTGCTGTAGACCGGCAGTCGCACGGAACACACCGCCATTGATGCCGACGTCTTCACCGAGCACGATCACGTTTTCGTCGTGCTTCATTTCGTAAGCAAGCGCCTGCGTAATGGCTTCAATCAAAGTAATGGCAGCCATTAGCGCTTCTCCCATGCAATCGCATCGGCACGCTGGGAGAGTACATCCGCGGGCATATCACCGTAGAGATAATCAAACATCGCTTCTACCGGTTGTACTTTGGTTTCGAGATAGGCGTTCACTTCGATGTCTACCAGGCGGCCGCACTCTTCCTTCCACTCGGTTTCTTCGGCTTCGCTCCACATTTTTTCATTGATGAGATACGTGCGCAGACGCGAAATCGGCTCGCGTTCCCAAGCCGATTTTACTTCGGCGTCTTCGCGATAGCGGCGTGCATCATCGGCGGTGGTGTGATCAGCCAAGCGATAGGTGACAAATTCAATCACGCTGCCACCGTGGCCGTTGCGGGCAAGTTTTAGTGCATGATCCATCGCGCCGCGCACGGCAATAATGTCGTTGCCATCTACCTGCACACAATGCAGTCCACCGGCGATGCCTTTTTGTGCCAGGGTTTTTGCCCCGGTTTGCGCCTTGCGCGGCACCGAAATTGCCCAGCCGTTATTGATGATGCACAAAATAAACGGCAGCGTATAAGCGCCGGCGGAATTGATGGCGGCATAGGTATCGGTTTTCGATGAGCCGCCATCGCCAACACAGGAAACTGCAACCCGTGGTTCGCCACGTAATTTAAACGTCAGTGCTGCACCGGCGGCGTGCAGGCATTGGGTGGCGATCGGTACGCAGAAGGCATAATCATGTGGTGGACCGGAAAAATTATTGCCGCGTTCGTCGCCGCCCCAGTACATCAACACATCGCGTGGTTTCACACCGCGCATAAACATTGCGCCGTATTCGCGATAGCTGGGGGCAAATACATCGTCGTATTGCATGGCGCTGCCGATACCGATGTGGGTCGCTTCGTGCCCCAGGCAGGAAGCATAAGTGCCCAGTTTTCCGGTGCGCTGCAAGGCAACGGCTTTGGTGTCGAAACTGCGCACATACAGCATGTGCTTGAACAGTTCGAGAATGTTTTTCTTGTCTTTTGCGAATTCGGGCAAATCCTCGCCGTTCAATCGACCATCGGGTCCGAGGTATTGCTGATATTCAATTTCAAAATTAGCAACTATTGGCATTGTCAAAGCCCTCCCAGGCAATCTGATAGATAACAGCCATCGCCCCCTAAAGGCAAGCCGTTCGTAGGCGAATGGATAAAAAAACCCGGCCGAAGCCGGGTTTTTTAACGAATATCAAACGCAAATTAATTGGTCGGTATCTGCGGCAGAGTAATGCCGCGCAACTGTTCGATATACAGGGAATAACTATTTTCGTTGTTACCTATCGATGGGTCCACCGTTGAAGACGAAATACCCGCGCCGACAATCAGATTACTTCTTGTCATCGAGGCAGGCGCTGTAAAGGTCAGTACAAATTCAGGGCGCTGACCTTTTGCCATCGTTACTCCGGCACCCAGCGAGCACAGGAAGCGCGCTGTTGGATAGCCCGTGTCGAGTGCACAGCTCCAGCCCGCAGGAACCGTAGTGACCTTAAACGCGCTGGCAGGGCCGTTGGTGGTGATGGCAACGGCGACATCACGGGCAGCATCCGGGCCGTAGTTGTCGGCAACGGTATTGATGCGGGTCTTGTAACCGACATAAATCCGGGTGGCACCGCGGGTACGAATGGCAAGATCGGCTTTTTGACCAATCACGGTGACGAAATCCGAACCGATGTTGTTGGCGGAATTGGTGTCGCCTTGCTCGGCCGAAATAGTGGCGCTTAGTGTCAGGTCGCCGTCCGCAAACTCAACGGGTACCGGCACGGTCACATTGAAGGTGACCAGATCAGTCGCTGCGAAACTATTCGTGGTGCAGGTGATGGTGGTGCTTGCAGCAGCAACGACCGGAGCTGCACAGATCCAGCTGATGGGTTCGGTAATGCTGACGCCATTGATGGCAGCATCAAGCACGATGCTGACGCTGGTATTGTCGGCGTCGATGCTTGCATCCAGATTGTTGCCAACGACGGTAAACGTGGTCGTGTTGCCAGCATTGACGTTGGTATCGGGGTTGCTGACGGTAACGCTCAAGTCCACGTCGCCGAAGCTATTGGGTTTGACGAACAACACCACCGGGTCGTGATCGGAGACGCGGGTGGGAGCTGCACCGTAAATGCCGTAATTGATCACGGCGAAATCCGAGTTGATACGTGCATGTTCGCTGCGGACACCGTCATTCATCAATACCGCTTCGTTGACCACCGCATGGTCGAGCGATTGCGCGTTACCGTCGAAAGAGAATGAGTAGCGTTGGTTAGCGGGATCGACTGTCGTCATATTGGTCAGCGGAGTGGCCACCACGAAGCCTGAGTGCAGCGTGACTTCGGACGCAGGTACTTCCTGGCCGGTGATGATGCCCATGGAATCGGTGAGGCCGTCATTGAATTCAAAGGCATTGAAATCGCCGAGCAGAATGATTTTTTCATTCGGATTGGCCAGCTGGCGCGCATGAACCAGCTTTGCCACTGACTCGGCCTGCTTCAGCCGTTTTGCACGGACGCGATGACCTTGGGACGCCCAGCCATTGCCTTCTGGCGCAGTACTGTTGGCACCGCTCAGCGAGCGCAAGTGGTTAATCATCACGGTTACCGGATATGAATTTCCGTTGGGGTGATGAATCACGGCTTGCAGGCGCAGGGTCGGGCGGTCATTCAAAGTGCTAGTGGAGTTGTCTGGATTGACCAGCAATTCTCCATCGTTTTCCTGCACGACTTCCAAAACTTCAACGCGTGGCGTCGAGCCGGCACCGACAAACTTCGTGCTGATCAGGAAGCCGACATCGATGCCGCCAACGTCATTGCCTTCGACCAGGTAGGGAACATATTTAGGTGCGCTATTGCATGCGGGAACCGCGTTACCGGTGGGTACCTGGCCAGCATTGATGGTGTCGGCCAATTGCGTCAGCACACCGATATTTTCCACTTCCACGACACCGATGATGTCGGGTGTTTTCAAGTAGCTGCAGATGGCTTCGGCGGTTTTACCGAGACGGTTGTTCAGTGCCGTCGTGGTGAGGATAGGGTCGCTGCCGGGGCCATCGAGCGTATCAAAGAAACGGAACAGGTTGAAACCGGAAACGGTAAATTCGTCTGCTGCCGCATCGCTGACGGCGGTCGGGGTCACAGTGGATGTCAGTGTTTGTCCGGCATCCGGATAAAACTTATAAAAGCCAAAAGCAAAATCCAGAATGCCCGTGATACCGGTCATGACATCACCGACATTCGGATTCATCGCCAAGCCACCCAGACCGCGACTTTGCACAACGATGAGTTCCAGATTGCCATCAAAGATTGGCACCCCTGGTGCAGGTACAAAGGTATCGAGCACGCTGACACCGGGTTCGCGGAAAGGTCGGGCAACTCCGGGCAAAACACCATGGAAATTACCGGTGCTGGTGGCGGTCGCATTCGGTTCGTTTTCACTTCCGCCGGCCGGTGCTACCACAGTCAAATTTGGAACAACGCGCATGCTCTCGTAACGCTCTGGCGAAGGAAGCGCGCCGTCGGCTGCGGTCAGGTTGATAGCGGCAGGCAATGGGTTGCCGGAGCTCAGTAGTGAAATTGACGGTGAGCTGATTTCAGTCAGTTGGAAGAATTCGACAACACTGCCGGTGACAATAACGAGATTACCGGCCGCTGCCGACGCAGGTGGTGCCGAGCTGGTAAACACGAATATGCCTTGGGATGTCAGCGGATCAGCATCGATATTGGCATCGGCGGTTTGCATGAAGAAACCGGTGTTGCGCACGCCAGTCACGATGCCGCGGGTGGTTACCGTATTGCCAGCGAGCGGCGAGGCATTTCCGGAGCCCTGGATAGCATGGATTTCGGTGATGACGAAATCATCGTTAGTGATCGTACCGGTACCTTGTCCATCGACGACGGTGGCGCCCGTTACATTCGTGACATTAACGAAGTAGGTTTCACTTGATTCAACGGCAGTGTCGCCATTGATCGTCACATCAAAGCTGTAGCTGTTATTGCCCGATGGAATGGTTTGTCCGGTCAGCGATTTGGCAACGTAATCGAGATTTGCAGTGGTGGCAGAATTATCGGCCGTGGCGATGTCGAAAGTAACGCCGCCGATGGGGGCTGGTGCAGACAAGCTCACGCTGAACGATGCTGTGATTGTTCCTGCATTGCCTTCGGATAAGCTCACATCGTTGATGGTTAGGGTTGGCAGTCCGCCACTGGTACCGGTGACGGAAATATCATCGATACCTACGGATTCGTCGTTCCCGGCGGCATTGGTGGTAATGATGCGGACCTGTACCAGACTTTGATTATTGGCTGCTGCCGGCAAGGTGGCCGAGACGGCGGTGACTAGTGTGGCAATACTTGGGCCGGTGCTCGCATCCGCAACAAAACCCGCAGGCACATCGGTGAAGTTTCCGGAGTTTCCGACGCGATACTGCAATGCCACCGGCTGAATCGAATTATCGGCCGAGCCATCAAGATCACGCAGGTTATAGGAAACCACAATACTGGTATTGCTAGTCGTGTTTAGATTCAGCAACAGGTAGGGTGCGTCTGCCGTGCCGCTACCCTGCAGTGCGATGCTCGGATTGGTGATGTGATATTCGATCACATCGCCATTGGTGATTGAGGTGTTGGTCTGATTGGCAAGTACGGTGAGGTCGTTTGCAACCGCGCTGGTGCCAAGCAATGTTTGCGGATTGGTTCCGGTGACAGTGGTAATGTCCTGGCCTAGATAGCCTTCAATGCCGGGGACGCCTGACCAATTGTCATTTGCCGTAATTTGGCCAATGTCAGTCCAGTTTTGCGAAAACGGCAAAGTCTGTGCGGTGGTGTCGGCAAACGCCAGACCCGGTAACAGCAAACTAGCAACAAAAAGTTTTATCCAACCACGCATACCCACTTCCCCTGAATTTTTAACAACGTCATGTGACCGGTGATTCTAACCGTGCTTTGCTAAGGAAACATGACGATTTTTTATTCGCACAGAATTCGTGAAGAAGATGCGCTAAGCTGTTGATACTTTGTTTACCAGTACACCTTTCGATGAACCAGCCCCCTAATCAACGCCCGATTGAGCAAGAAATCACCACTGACTTGCGCGAGCGCCTCAGTTACAGCGGTTATTTGCAGCTCGATACTTTGCTTTCGGCGCAGCAGCCTTTGTCCAAACCGGAGCATCACGACGAATTGCTTTTCATCATCCAACATCAGACATCCGAGTTGTGGATGAAGCTCGTCATTCACGAGTTGACAGCCGCCATCGCTCATATTCGGGCGAATAATCTGGATCCCTGCCATAAAATTTTTTCGCGGGTGAAACACATCCAGAAGCAATTGACCGAGCAATGGTCGGTGCTGGAAACGCTCACGCCATCGGATTACATGGGTTTTCGCGATGTGCTGGGTCCGGCTTCGGGGTTCCAGTCATTACAATACCGCGGCATCGAATTTTTATTGGGCAACAAAAATGCCGATATGCTGAAAGTATTCAGCTACGATCCGCAAGGCCAGGCATGGTTAAACGGAATTCTGCAAGCGCCAAGCTTGTACGATGAAGTACTGCGTTATTTGTACGACCATGGCCATGCAATCCCAAAAGAATGCATCGAGCGTGATTATTCTCAAGCGCATAAACGTCAGGAAGCCCTGATGCCGGTGTTCGAAAAAATTTACGAAGACACCAAAACCCACTGGGACGCTTATCACTTATGTGAACAGCTGGTCGATATCGAAGTGAACTTCCAGTTATGGCGCTTCCGCCACATGAAAACCGTTGAGCGCATCATCGGTTACAAGCGGGGTACCGGTGGAAGCTCGGGTGTTGCCTTTCTGAAAAAAGCGCTGGATTTGAGCTTTTTTCCGGAATTGTTTGAAGTCAGAACGACCATCGGCCCGAGTAAATGATGCGCCGCAACATGAGCAGGATTAGACGCGCGGGCGCTTAGCGGTTACATTCCCACCTGATTTCAAGATCGGGGGTATCCCCGGTCCTGCTCTAGAAACCAGGGAGAATGTATGAGTAGCGTTACCAATAATAATTCGAACGATTTTGTACCACCGCCAGCCGGCGAGTTTCTCGGACACCCCAAGGCACTGTGGAATTTGTTTGGTGCCGAGTTCTGGGAACGCTTCATGTATTACGGCATGCGTGCCATGTTGGCGGTGCATGTGGCCGCTGCCTTTTTCGCCCATTTAGGCCCAGGTGCCGATGCGCAAGCCAGTGTGACCTACGGTGGTTTCACCTCATTGGTTTACATGACCGGTATCGCCGGCGGTTTTGTCGCTGACCGGATTTTGGGTTATCAACGATCGATCATGCTCGGCGGTGCCTTGATGGCCGTCGGCAGTTTCATGTTGATGGCACCGGACCTCACCACCTTCCTGATGGGTTTGGCGGTGTTGGTTGTCGGTAATGGTTTGTTCAAGCCGAATATCTCGACGATGGTTGGCAAGTTGTACGCGCCGGGCGATGCGCGTCGGGATTCGGGTTTCACTATTTTCTACATGGGCATCAACGCAGGTGCCTTGGTCGCCCCTATTATTTGTGCTTCCTGGATCGGCGCCAATTACGGTTACCGCTGGGGTTTCTTCGCTGCCGGTATCGGCATGATTCTGGGCATGATGGTGTTTCAAATCCTCAAAGCCTGGCTCGGTCATGTTGGTACCACGCCTGAGGGCAAGGAAGGTTTCGGCAATGTAATCAAGGTTGCCATTGGTGCTTTGTTGGTCGCAATTCCTGCTTTTTTCCTGCTCGACAAGTCCTGGCAGAACGGACTGGCCGGACACTTTGCTGAAGGCTCGATGATGTTCTGGTTGCTCGATTCCTTGGGCGTGCTGGGCATGTTGCTGGTGTTGATGATGGCCGGCTTGGCCACTTACTTCATCAGTAGCGGCATCAAGAGCGGTGAGAAAGTCCAGTTGCATCGTTATATCGCGATGCTGATTTTGTTCGCAGCCAATATTCTGTTCTGGGCCTTGTTTGAGCAAGCGGGTTCTTCGCTCAACTTCCTCGCCCGCGATTTCGTCGATATGCCGACGGTATTTGGCTACACATTCCACTTCACGATTTTCCAATCGGTGAATCCGGTTTTCATCATTTTGCTGGCACCGGTATTTGCAGCCATGTGGCCTTGGCTCGACAAGAAATCGATCAATCCTTCCATTCCGCGTAAATTCGCGATCGGTTTGGCCGGTGCTGCACTCGGTTTCTACCTGCTGGTTTTTGCATTGCAGAATATGGCGAACGAAGCCGGTCGCATTAGTTGGATTTGGCTGACGCTGACCTATCTCATCCACACCATTGGCGAGCTTTGCTTGTCACCGATTGGTCTGGCCATGGTCACCAAGTTGGCACGTCCGAAAGAAACCGGTCTTGCCATGGGCGGCTGGTTCCTCTCGATCGCCATGGCGAACTATGTGGCCGGCTTGCTCGCTGCAGAAGCCGCGGGTGGCGGCGAAGAAGCCATGGGCACCACCATGCAGTACGCCAGTGTGTTCGACAGCATGTTCATGATCGGCATCATCATTGCCGCAGCGTATTTCCTGCTCGCACCGCTGATCAACAAACTAATGCACGGCGTGAAATAATCGTTCCTGCATATAAAACCAAACGGCAGCTTCGGCTGCCGTTTTTTTAGCCAGCAACCGTTGCAAAAATTAAAGAGTGAGCACGTCATGAGTTCAGGTTCCTCCAGCCAACATGTTTTTAATCCGCCGCCACCTGGTGAGTTTCTAGGGCATCCGCGCGCCTTATGGATGTTGTTTGGTGCCGAGTTCTGGGAGCGCTTTTCGTATTACGGAATGCGTGCCATTTTGGCGATTTATGTTGCTAATACTTTCTTCAGCTTGTTGCCCGAAGGTGAGGCCAAGGCGCAAGCGAGCCTGACCTATGGTGCCTACACGGCGCTCATTTATGCGACCGGTATTTTCGGCGGTTTTGTAGCAGACAAATATTTGGGTTATCGACCTTCCATTCTGGTCGGTGGTTTGTTTATGGCTGTCGGCTTGTTTTTATTATTGATCCCCGATTTGAATTGGTTTCTGGTCGGCTTGTCGGTCATTGTGGTGGGTAACGGTTTGTTCAAGCCAAATATCTCAGCCATGGTAGGAATGCTGTATTCACCGGATGATGCGCGCCGCGACTCTGCATTTACCATTTTCTATATGGGTATTAATGCCGGCGCACTGATTGCTCCTGGAATTTGTGGCGCAATAGTTGGCAAGTATTTCGGCTATCAGTGGGGCTTTTTTGTCACCGGGCTGGGCATGATTCTCGGCTTACTGATGTTTCATTTATTGACTGGCTGGCTGGGCCATATCGGTGAGACGCCGGTGAAAGCCAAGGTGGCCGGCCGCGTGTTCAAGGTAGTGCTCGGTTGCATTGCGGCAGTTCCCGTTGTGTTCCTGATGATCAGTCAAAAAGAAATGGTCGGTTACATTTTGTTGGGGCTAATGCTGCTGATTGCGATGTATTTCATTGGCAGTGCAATTCGAAGTGGCGACAAGGTACAGTTGCATCGTTATATCGCGATGCTCTTGTTATTCCTGGCCAAGATCGTGTTCTGGGGTATGTTTGAACAGGCGGGTTCTTCGCTCAACTTCTTTGCGAAAGACTACGTCGATGCACCTTTCGATTTCATGTGGTTTCAATCTGCCAATCCAGCGTTTATTGTGCTGCTTGCACCCGTTTTTGCCTGGGCATGGTTGAAGCTGGAAGCGCGTGGCATGAATCCTTCGATTCCACGCAAGTTTGCTATTGCATTGATCTTGGTGGCCTTCGGTTTCACCACCCTGGTCTGGAGCATCGGTAATATGCAGTCGGCTGCGGGCAAGATTCCATGGATCATGTTGGCAGTCGCCTATTTCATCAACACCATGGGCGAGCTGTGTCTGTCACCAATTGGTTTGTCGATGGTAACGAAATTGGCCTCACCGAAAGAGACCGGCATGGCGATGGGTGCCTGGTTCATGTGTACCGCAATAGGTAATTTCGCGGCAGGTGCAATTGCCGCGCAAGCCAGCGGTGGTTCCGGCATCGAACAATATGTCACGACGTACTCGCAGATCATTTACGCCGGTTTTGGTCTAGGTTTCGCCTTCCTGATTTTTGCGCCGCTGATCAACAAGATGATGCATGGTGTGAAGTAATTGTTTTATCGGAAACTAAAACGTGTATTTGTGGGAGCGCCCGTCAGGCGCAAATGCAGCTATCAGAAAAACTACTGTCTTCCCCGCGCAGGCGGGGATCCAGTGACGTTGCTCTAATGCATGAAGTCACTGGGTCCCCGACAAGAGCATTCGGGGATGACGACTTTTTTATTGCGGGAGCGCCGGACAGGTGCAACCAATCTGTCAGAATTTGTTGGGCCCAGAAGGTATTGCCAGTTCGGGCCGTGTTAGGGCCTTGTAGGCCGATTTGGTTATCCGTGTACGGATAATTCAGCCGCCGCCAATTTATCCAGTAATAAATTCAGCAGCACGCGTTCCTTGTCGTCGAAATCGGCCAGTAAGGCATTCTGTAATTGCCGGGCAAGTGGCGCCACCTGGGCATAAATCTTTTCGCCCGCCGCGCTGAGACTTAAAACGGACCGGCGTAAATCCTTTTTGTCGAACTGACGTTTTAGCCGCTTCAGTTTTATTAATGATGCGACCGCACGGCTGACAGCCACTTTATCCATGGCAGTGCGCTCGGCCACCTCGTTCGCCGACAGGCCAGGATAGCGCCCAAGGATGGCAATAATCCGCCATTCGGTAATACCCAGATTGAATTTTTCGGCGTACAGCGCGGCAATGTCCTGGCTGATACGGTTGCTCAGTACGGACAGGCGGTAGGGCAGGAAATGTTCCAGGTCTAAGAGGTCGGAAGTCATGGCGATTTGCAATTAGTTTCAGATGAAACTATATTGTCGCACACGAAATAGCCAGCAGGAATGACCATGAACGCCCAACCCAATCTCGGCATGCAAGTCACCACCTTTGAAAACCCGATGGGGATCAATGGTTTTGAATTTGTCGAATTTGCCGCGCCCGATGCTGGCTTGTTGCACGCACTGTTCAAACGGATGGGATTCAGTGCCGCGATGAAACACAGATCACGCGCGATTACCCTGTATCGTCAGGGCGGCGTTAATTTTCTGGTGAATGAAGATCCCGATTCATTTGCCGCTACTTTTGCAAAAGCGCACGGTCCCAGCGCCTGCGGTTTTGCCATCCGTTTCAAACAGCCCGTGGATGAAGTGAATACCATGGTTCTAGGCAACGGTGGTGAATCGGTTGCCGACCAGGAAACCAGCAAGGTCGTACAGGCACCGGTCGTCAAAGGCATCGGCGATTGCATGTTGTATTTGGTGCAAGACGGCAAGGATATTTATGCCGATGAGTTCGTAGCCATTGAAGGTGCCGATCAAAATCCGAAAGGTTTCGGTCTCACTTTTATCGATCACCTCACGCACAATCTTTATTTTGGCAATATGCAGAAGTGGTCGGATTATTACGAACGTCTTTTCAACTTCCGCGAAATCCGCTACTTCGATATCAAGGGCGTGAAAACCGGTCTGGTGTCGAAAGCGATGACAGCGCCGGATGGCATCGTTCGCATTCCGCTGAATGAAAGTAACGATCCAAAGTCGCAAATTAACGAATATCTCGATGCGTATCACGGCGAAGGCATACAGCATATTGCTTGCTTCACCGATGATATCTACACCACGGTGGAAACCATGCGCGCGCAGGGTATCGAGTTTTTGGACACGCCTTCCAGCTATTTCGATGTGCTTGATGAGCGCATTCCCAATAACGGTGAAGACGTGCCACGTCTGGCGAAAAATAAAATCCTGATGGACGCCGATCCGGAAACCAAACAACGCAAATTGCTGCAAATCTTCACGACCAATGCCGTCGGCCCGATTTTCTTTGAAATCATCCAGCGCAAGGGCAATGAAGGTTTCGGCGAAGGCAATTTCCAGGCCTTGTTCGAAAGCATTGAGCGTGACCAGATGAAACGCGGCGTTCTGTAAACAAGAAAAGGATTTCCATGGGCACAAAATACCAATCCGGTTTCGGCAACGAATTTGCCACCGAAGCCGTTGCAGGCACTTTGCCGGAAGGCCGTAATTCGCCGCAAAAAGTCGCGCACGGTTTATACGCCGAGCAGGTTTCAGGTACGGCGTTCACCGCTCCGCGGCATCAGAATTTACGCAGCTGGTTTTATCGCATTCGTCCGGCAGCTCTGCATGCACCTTTCGAATTGAAGGCTGCAACAAGTTTTCATAATCGTTTCGACGAGCAGCCAACAACACCGAACCAATTGCGTTGGGATCCGCGGCCCTTGCCCACAGTGCCGACTGATTTCATCGACGGCTTGTTTACCATCGCAGGAAACGGCGGACCGGCCGGACAGAGCGGCATCGGCATTCATTTGTATGCCGCCAATCAATCTATGCAGGGTCGTTATTTCTACAACGCCGATGGCGAGATGTTGATCGTGCCGCAGCAGGGACGCCTGAAAATCACCACCGAATGTGGCGTAATTGACATCGAACCGCAGGAAATCGCCGTGATTCCGCGCGGTATCCGTTTCCGTGTCGAGTTGCCGGATGGCGCAGCACGAGGATATGTCTGTGAAAACTTCGGTGCCCATCTGCGCTTGCCCGACTTGGGGCCGATAGGTTCGAATGGCTTGGCGAATCCACGCGATTTTCTGACACCGGTCGCGGCCTATGAAGAGCTCGAAGGCGATTTTAAATTGCTGGCTAAATTCCAGGGCAATTTATGGTCGGCTAAAATCGGCCACTCACCGCTGGATGTGGTGGCTTGGCATGGTAATTACGCGCCGTATAAATATGACCTGCGTAAATTCAATACGATTGGTTCGATTAGTTACGACCACCCAGATCCGAGTATTTTTCTGGTGTTGAATTCACCAACGGATTCGCCCGGCGTGGGCAATCTGGATTTCGTAATTTTCCCGCCGCGCTGGTTGGTGGCACAGAATACCTTCCGTCCGCCTTGGTTCCATCGCAATATCGCGAGCGAGTTCATGGGGTTGATCTTCGGTCAGTACGACGCCAAGGCCGGCGGCTTTGCACCGGGTGGCGCATCGCTGCATAACAGCTTTACCGGGCATGGCCCAGATGCGGCGACATTCGATAAAGCTTCTAATGCCGATTTGTCGAAACCCGATGTACTGACCGACACGATGGCCTTCATGTTCGAAACCCGCGCAGTGCTCAAGCCGACACAGCAGGCATTGCAGAGCCCGGAATTACAGCTCGATTATTGGCAGTGTTGGCAGGGGTTGAAGAACAATTTCAGTGGCAAATAAAAAAGCGGGGGATTACCCCGCTTTTTTATTTCAATGGATATTTTGTATCGCCGCTTTAACCTAAACCAATCGCTTTTTCCTTACGCTCGGCCAGACGCTTTTCCAGATAATGGATATTGGTGCCGCCTTGCTGGAAGCCGATGTCGGCCATGATGCGTGATTGCAAAGGTACGTTGGTCTTGATGCCATCGACGACCATTTCCGATAGCGCAACTCGCATACGTGCGATCGCCTGGGCACGCGTGTTGCCGTGCACGATCAGTTTGCCGATCATTGAGTCGTAATTCGGCGGGACTTTATAACCTTCGTAGATGTGTGAATCCACGCGCACACCCGGGCCGCCGGGGGCGTGGAAATGCTTGATCAAGCCCGGTGATGGCAGGAAGGTTTCCGAGTCTTCGGCATTGATGCGGCATTCAATGGCGTGGCCACGAATAACAATATCGGATTGCTTGAGCTTCAGTTTTTCACCCGAAGCAATCAACAATTGTTCGCGCACCAAATCCACGCCGGTCACAAATTCGGTGACCGGATGTTCGACTTGAATACGGGTATTCATTTCAATGAAATAGAATCGGCCGTCTTCGTACAAAAATTCGAATGTGCCAGCACCGCGATAGCCAATGCGAACGCAGGCGTCGGTACAAATTTTTCCAATCTCTTCCCGTTGTGCTTCGGTGATGCCAGGAGCGGGGGCTTCTTCCACCACTTTTTGATGGCGACGTTGCATCGAGCAATCGCGCTCGCCAAGATGAATCGCATTGCCTTGTCCATCGGACAGTACCTGGATTTCGATATGACGCGGATTCTCCAAAAACTTTTCCATGTAAACCACGTCATTGCTGAAAGCGGCTTTGGCTTCGGCCTTGGTCGTGGTGATAGAAGACAATAACGAAGCTTCTTCGCGAACCACGCGCATACCGCGTCCACCACCACCACCGGCGGCTTTGATAATGACCGGATAGCCAATTTCCTTGGCAATGCGCATGCATTCATCGCCGTCTTCACCGAGCGGACCACCGGAACCCGGCACGCAAGGCACGCCGGATTCTTTCATCGCGCGGATGGCTTCGACTTTGTCGCCCATCATGCGAATCACACTGGCGGTTGGGCCGATAAAAATAAAACCGGAGGATTCGCAACGTTCGGCGAAGTCGGCATTCTCCGATAAAAATCCATAACCTGGATGAATGGCTTGTGCATCGGTGACTTCGGCGGCGGCAATAATCGCAGGAATGTTCAAATAGCTTTCCGATGATGGGGCAGGGCCGATACAAACCGATTCATCGGCCATCGCCACGTGTTTCAGATTTCTATCAACGGTGGAATGTACGGCGACCGTTTTGATGCCAAGGGCGTGACAGGCGCGAAGAATTCGCAGCGCAATTTCACCCCGGTTGGCGATGACGACTTTTTTCAACATGGTTGTTTCTCGTTTTCTTTACGAAATATGGAAAGTGGTGTGGGCAATTGCCCGCGACTCCGTGCTTACGAAATAACAAACATGGGTTCGTCAAATTCAATCGGCTGCCCGGTTTCCACCAGCACGGCACGCACGGTGCCCGAAACATCGGCTTCGATTGGGTTGAACATTTTCATGGCTTCGATGATGCCCAGCGTATCGCCGGCTTTCACGGTTTGGCCAACTTTGACGTAGGCGGCCGAATCGGGATTAGGCGAGGCATAAAAAGTACCGACCATCGGCGAGCGGATCATGTGGCCATCGGGCATGTCTTTGGATTTTCCGCCATGCGACTCACTTGAAGGTGCTGCATGCGCGGCCGGCGCGGCAGGTGCAGCACGTGGTGCTTCAATGTGATGCATGACTGGCGCAGGTGCTACGCCACCACGCGGCATACGGGCAAGACGAACGGATTCTTCGCCTTCCTTGATTTCAATTTCGGAAAGATTGGATTCTTCCAGTAAGTCGATCAGTTTTTTGATTTTGCGAAGGTCCATGATGGCCTCGTCCTTTTGTTGGGATGTGATTAGGTTGCAGCGGCCGTATGCGGGCCGTGCGAAATGAAAAATTCGAGTGCGTAGCTGTAACTGTCTGCGCCAAAGCCACAGATAACCGCCTGTGCCATGTCGCTGAAATAGGAATGTTTGCGGAAGGGTTCGCGGGCATGTGGATTCGAGAGATGCACTTCTACGAATGGAATGCGTACTGCAGCGAGCGCATCGCGCAGGGCGACACTGGTGTGGGTGAAGGCGGCTGGATTGATCAGGATAAAACTGGTGCCATCCAATCGGGCGGCTTGAACGCGGTCGACCAGCTCGTGTTCGGCATTGGACTGGAAGGTTTCCAACGCGTGTCCAACCTCTGCGGCACGTTTGCCGAGGCGGCTGTTGATCTGTTCGAGCGTGGTGCGGCCATAGATACCCGGCTCGCGTTCGCCGAGCAGGTTTAAATTAGGACCGTGTAAAACCAGAATCTTTGCCAAGCCTACGTCTCCCCGTGGCAGGGCAGTGTGCGTGACGCTAGGCGATTTGTCCAGACGATAGCTGCGTTTTCGCAGCAGATAGCAACCGTTTGATTTTAGTTAAACTACTCTAATATCAAGGCTTTGGCGGCTTGACGAAGGCTTCCAGCTCTTCCAGATCGGTAAATTCGCCACGTTTCAGTTTCAGTAACTGTCCATCGGGGGCGATCAGGACGCTAAAAGGGATAATGCCAGCATTGTTGCCCAATTGGGTAGAACTGTCGTTTTTACCGACATTTTCCAGAAATTGCGCGTATCTCAGCGGTTTTTCCTTGAGGTACTCACGCACATCCGCGGCTTCATCGAGTGCTATGCCAATGAGCAACACGCCCTTTGCATCCTGTGATTGGGCGAATTTGTCTAGCAAGGGCATCTCCATCAGGCACGGGCCGCACCAGGTGGCCCAGTAATTGATCAGGCGATAACGGCCATTTCCCGGAAGTTTGGCGGCGTTGCCTTTCAGATCGGTGATAGCGAGATTCGCAATCATTGTTTTCGAGTTTTCGATGTACTTCAGCGCCGGGCGGGTAGCTTCTTCACGGGCCGCTAGCTTCCACTCGTTTGATTTTGACCATAGGCCGGCAAGGCCAAGTAGCAGGGCGGCAATCAGGCCGATGCGAATCGTCTTGCTCAGCATTAGGGTTGTTCTTCACGCAGGGCTGTATCGACGATGCCGGGCGTCAAAATAATCGGCAGCACTTTTCCTTCCGGACTTTTTGGTGAGTACACGACATAAAGCGGCACGCCAACGGCATTATGCAATTCTAGGAACTTCGTAATTTCCGGATCGACATTGGTGTAATCGCCCACCATGTAAACCGTGTTGGTTTCTTCGAGCAATTTCTTGAAGGCCGGGCGGGAAAAGACGGCCGCTTCATTCGCTTTGCAGGAAATGCACCAGTCGGCGGTCATGTTGACGAAGACCTGCCGATTGTCTTTTTGCAGGCTGGACAGTGCTTCTGCTGAGTAAGTAACAGAAGTTTCCGAGCTGATTTTTTTTGTTGGGGTCGCTTCAATTTTGTAAATTGAAAAAATCGAATAGGCCGCTAGCAGTAGCCCGATTAAAACGAAGATGCGTGAAGATTTGTTCTCGTTATAACGGGTGCGCTCCCATAACCATAATGCAAAAGCCAAGGCTGTGGCGCCAGCGAGTATCAAAAGCACGCCCGTCGAGCCGCGTTGTGCCGCGAGTACCGACACCAGCCAGGCTGCCGTCAGATACATCGGGAACGCGAGCACTTGCTTGAATGTCTCCATCCAGGCGCCGGGCTTTGGTAGCAATTTTGCCAAAGCCGGAATGTAGGCGATCAACAGGAATGGCAGCGCAAGACCAAAACCGAGCGCAAGGAAAACGCTCAGTGCCAGTATCGGTGATGCTGCAAATGCGAACGCCAACGCGCCGCCCATTAATGGCGTCGTGCAAGGGCTTGCAACAACGACAGCCAAAACACCGGTAAAGAAATCGCCTTTATGCCCCGAGCTTTCCGTGAGTTTTTGTCCAACACCCGCCAAGCCCGCGCCCATTTGAAAAACGCCTGACAGGCTCAAGCCAACAGCAAACATTACCAAGGCGAGCACAGCGACAATGGGGGCTTGTTGCAGTTGGAAACCCCAACCCAGTGCCAGACCCGCATGTCGCAAGCCAATGACAATGGCGCCGACCACAGCGAAACTTAGCATCACGCCAAAGGTGTACCAGAGTGCCTTGCCGCGCGCTTTGGCATGGTCGTCCGCGCCTTCGGCAAGTGATATCGCTTTTAGAGAAAGAACCGGTAACACGCAGGGCATCAAATTCAAAATCAACCCGCCACCCAGAGCAAGCAGTAAGGCTTTTAACCACAGCATGAAATCGAATGAAGGTTTCGGTTTTGCAGCAAGAGCCTCGCCAACTTTGCCGCCTGCCGGTAGCTCCAGAACAATCTCGCGTTTGATCGGCGGATAACAAATGCCGTTTTCCTGGCAGCCAAAAAAACTTGCCTTAAGGGTAACGCTGTGCGCTTTTGCATTCCTTAATTGCAGCGGAAGTTTGGCTTCGACCAGATCAAAAAACACGGCAACATCGCCAAAGTATTCGTCCTTGTGTGATTTGGCAGGTGGCCATTGCAATTCACCGGCAATCACAGAATTGTCGTCGCTGACAATGCTGATTTTTGTTTTATCGCGATACAGGTAATAGCCGGGTGCGGGCGTGAATCGCAGCAATAATTCATTCGAGTTATTGACGATGGCTTCAAATTGGAAAGCTTGCTCGGCAGGAAGTGGCAGGCTGTCGGTGGTAATTTTCGCACCGCCGAATAAATCCGCGGGCTTGTTTGCATGTAAATTCAACGCGGCCGTATCGGCTTGCGGTGCGGCGGGAAGTGCGACGGTGATTGTTTTCTTGTGCGGCGGATAACACACGCCGACATCGGCACAGCCCTGGTATTTCACCAGAAACGAAACAGAATTTACGCCATCGGCCGCAGCGCCGGTTTGTATGGCGATGACTTCATTACGATAGGTTTGCACGTCACCGAAAAATTGGTCTTTCTTGTGGGCGCCTTCGGGCAGCTCCAGCGGGTTGGTTTTGAAGTTGCTTTCCACCGCACTCACGCTCATGCGATGGCGATACAAGTAATAACCCGGCGCGATTTTCCAGGTGAATTCAATTTGGTTGCGCGAGACTGCTTTGGCACTCAGGGCAAACGCCTGGTCGATCGGCAGCAGGTCTTTTTCATCGACGGCATGCGTGATAGGGGTAAACAACAGCGCGCTCAACAACAGCAACAAATTTCGCAACATGATTGTCCTTTGCTCAATCGGGGTGCCGAAAGCCTGCTCGTTAATAGTGAGGGCCGACGGTTAAACACAAGAGCTCAATTGTAGGGCTTTGGTTGCTAACGAAGAAGTGAAAAAGGCTTCTCGCAGCGAAAGAAAGCCGATGAGCGGTATCTTTGGCTAATTTTTGACCGAATGAACCTATCAGGAGCAGCTTTTGCTTCGAAGCGGGTCTGCTTTGGCTTATGCGGGTCTATGGCGCTGCTGATTCACTGCGATGCTTATAAAAGTCCAGGATAACTTCCTCGAAATTGGCGATTAGGTTTTCTGCAATCGGGGCGGCATACCAGTTGAATTGGGTGCTAACGCGATATTCCATGCTAATCGTCAGTGTGGTTCCATTTCCAGCAGGCTCAAGTCTGTATTCTGTTGTTTTCAGGTCGAAATAATGCCCGCCGATCTTGACGTGGTCATCCAGGGCATTGGCGGGTATCGAGTCGGGGGCAAAGGCATAGTGCATTTTTGCGTAGCGATTGGGTTGCCATTCCGACATTACTTGTTGAAAGTGAATGTTCTTTCCCATTTTAATTTCCCGCACTATCCCGAGTGGTGTGCTTTTGGCAATGCCGGACTCGGGCAATGGAACGCCAATGCGATACATCCATGCTTGCCCTACTTCTTCGGGTTTAATATCGCGGGCACTCATGATTTGCTGCCACACTTTGTCTGCAGGTGCTGCAATGTAAATGCTGTGTTCAACGGTATTGAGTTTGATTGGAAGTGGTAATTTATGCTCCAGTCCGCCCAGCAACAGAGGCAAAACCGCTATCGAATAGACGGTGTGGCTTGGCCATTTGGTTAAACGGCAGATGGCGCCCATGATGACCCCGCTCATGCCGCCAATGAATGAAAATAACGGGACAATCAAGATGGCGCAAATCAAACCTTCCACCATGATGAGCAGTGTTCCACAGATGAACAAAATATTGGCTAAGCATGGAAACACAAAGTAATAACCCCAGCTTCGGCGTTTTTGTTTTTCGGCAACGTAGACCGTTACTGCGCCAACTAAGACCGGTGCCAAATAGATAAACGAGGCGCTCATTGCTGCGTATGCACCATTGCCATCGCCCATGAAAACAAGTCTTAGGCCTATTCCAGCAAGCACGCCACATAGAAGTGGCCACCAAAATGAAAACGGCAATTTATCGCGTAAAATTGGCATAGTTGGATCGGGTGGCAAGTCATTCGGAAGTGCCGGTGGCTGCTGCATGGAACTTTCCTTCTTCAGCTACGGTGAGCTGTATAAGTTGAAATGATTGATGACGATATCGTTGTTTTGTTTTCTTTCGGCACTTCAAATAGCTCGGATCGAAATGCCAAATCTATCGGCGTTTTAATCGACCAGACCAAGCGGCATTTTTGCAACAGTAACAAAATCCACCAGCCGGGATCCCATTCGCCTTTGTGTAGTCCGAGTTTTGCCGAGCCCGGAAATGCATGGTGGTTGTTATGCCAGCACTCGCCCATGGTTAGCAAGGCTGTGAATTTGATGTTTTTTCCTTGTACGGCAGCACCCGCGACACGGTAGTGAATTTCTCCATGGTTATGCGCCAGATAGCCAATCATCCAGTGGCCAAAAACGCCTGCGGTGACGCGGGCGCAAACACCCCAGATAACATAAGGCCAACCGCCGAAGTAAAAAAATAGCAGTACCCATGGCACCTGTTGCAACATCCAGGTGGCTTGCAAAAAACGATAAAATCGATCTTCCAGAATATGATTTTCTATGTTGATGCTTGGCGGATGATGTAAGCGCAATTCACAGTGCAGTTGCCACCACGCATCGTGCAAGGGTGATTTTCCGTGTCTCAAAAAATCATGGCAGTCAGGCAAGCGTTGTGCATAGTCGCGAAGCTCGTGGGCTCGAATCAACCCCAGAGGACCTGCCAAGCCCACCAGTACGCCACAATAGACGAGAAAATATTCCAGCCATTTCGGGCATTGATAACTGTCGTGTATCAGCTTGCGATGCATGCCGAGTGAGTGGCCCAAAAGTAAAACAATGGCGGTGCTTGTCACGAAAAGGAAAAATGCGTCCCAGGCAAAGGTAAAAAAACCACCGACGACCGTGAGCAATGCCATGCCGCCGAACCAGATCGAGCGTATCGGTTCCCAAAGCACCTCGCCCCTAACGACAGAATCTAAATCGTCGGATTGAATGCGGTGATCGTTCAGGCTGGCAGGTAATTCATTCAAATCAGTATTCCGTAATTGTTGCATTGTGGACTAGTGCTGAATGAACCGAGTAATGATATTGCACGAAGTGGTAAATATCTGGGCAAAAAAAACGGCACTGGATGGCCAGTGCCGTTTTTCAGTCTTGAAGACTTTTGTCTCTAGTTCAATACACAGCTAGTCGGCTTGGCGGAATTAAACAAAGCAGCCGTTGCCCATTCCGGATGGTCAATGAACGGGTTGCGATTTCCCTGGAAGCTGAAGATCACTTCGTTGCGGGCGCGCTCTGCGGCATCCGGTGGATCGGCTTGATGCCATTGCAGCAAATCGGTGAGTAGGCCCATGTAGGCCGGCGATGCGGAAGTGATGATGATTTTGCTGCGGTCGTCGGTCATTTCCAGATCCGGTTCGTTTTGGCCGGTCACGGTGTGCGTGCCGCCTTCATAGCGAATGGCCATGTACAAAACGGCGCGGGCAATATCGCCTTTGCGTTTACCCCACACCTGGAAAGTACCGGTGTTGCCGTCGGGTGTTTTGACCCAATTGGAATTGCCTGGATAAACACCGCTACCGCCGCCACTACCGTTATTCACTTCGGTCACGCGCTCGCCACAACCGGAAGCCAGGGTGCAATTGCCATACGGTTTATTGCCGCGATCGGAATTGTAGGTGGTGTCGCTAGCATAGAGCATGTGGGTGTCGGTGTAGGGGCCATGTGGCAAGCCCAAATTACCGGTGGTGCTACCAAAGCCTAATGAGTTTGGCCAAGTGTGTTCGCGGTTATAAGTCACGCCTGTGCCGGTGCCTGCACGGCTGGATATTTTTGTGTAACTGCGATTTTTGTAAACATCGAGAATATTGGCAGTGTTGTTTGGATTTTCGTCGGCTATTTCCAGAATGCTCCAGACACTGGTGCCGGTGCTGCTGGAATACGGATACACGGTGTGGCCACGAATGGTTTGATTCAGTGAGCAGCGAAGTTGCGATGCGCTGCTGGTATTGACGTGGCTGTAGTAACCGGTTTGTGCGTTGGCAATCGTGTAGCTGATCACCGTGTTGCTGGTCGGAGAGGCATTCGCGCTGTCCTTGATGTTGGCCGCCACTGCCGTAAAGGTGCAGGTTTCACCACCCACCAATGCGCCGTTATGTGACACGTTGAAGCTAGTGCCAGAACTAGGGTAAGTCAGTGCGCGTGAACCGCTTTGGCTGCAGGTCAAAGTAAATGCGCCAGCATTGGCGGTCACGCTTTCGCTGAAGTTGACCTGGATGTCACTGGCAGCGGCAACGCCAGTTGCACCGTTGGCCGGCGTGGTCGATGTGACGGTTGGCAATACATTCGGCGCAGTAAAACTTTGGCTGTTATTACAGGCACCCATGGTTTGCGTGGCAGAACTACGCCAGGTAAAACTGGATGAGCCAGTCCCTGTGCCACCGAGTTGCAAAGAAGTGCCTGCGGCGGTGGTTGCGCTTTCCGAAACAGAAAGATTGACACTGGTGCGCCCCAATGCAGGGCCGTTCGATGCCGTAATGGCACCTTCATAACTAATAAATTGCAGCACGGTCCCACTGCCATTAACTAAAGCAAAACCATCGTTGGTGCCGTTTTGAATGCCATTGCTGGGGTAGCTGAGAACAGCGATTTTTACCGTTCCACCGCAAGCTACATTGCTACCGGCGGGCAACAAATCGTTATCGTAAAAAACTGCGGAAGTCGGCGCGCTGCCGTTATAGAGATAAATGCGATAGGTACTTAAATTTTCGCCTGCGGTGGCGATAACTTCGATTTTTTCGCCGACGTCGCCGGTGGATGTCGAGTCGTCGTAATGAAATTCATTGATGAATACTTCCGCATTGGCATTGAAACTGGCACACAAAAACAGACTCGTGAGCAGACTGGCTGCCCCGGATTTTTTAAGCCACATAAATTGTCCCCGTTAGATAGATGACGCGCGTGCATTATTTTGCCTGCCGATTGTGACAGGAAATCTTGTGATTTATGTCACATTTGTACACAGCATCTTGTGTTGCGCTGCAGCACGTTCGCCCATAAAAATGCCGGGCTAGCCCGGCATTTTTTAAGGTCTACATCGTATTAATTTCGAATACTTTGGCGAGGTGGCTTGGGTGTCGGCATTGCACGGTATCGCTTGATTGGATTCGATGAATTGGTATTCAGCGTGCAGGTGGCGGGTTTGGCCGACGTAAACATTGCCTGGGTGCCCCATTCCGGATGATCGATGAACGGATTGCGGTTGCCCTGGAAGTTGTAAATCACCTCGTTACGGGCTACTTCGGCAGCATCTGGCGGATCGGCCTGATGCCACAACAGCAAATCCGTCAGTAATCCCATATAAGCCGGTGAAGCCGAAGTACCGACAATTAAACCCACGGTATCGGTCAATTCCAGATCCGGTTCGTTTTGGCCGGTAACGGTATGAGTGCCGCCCTCGTAACGAATGGCCATATACATCACTGCGCGCGCAACGTCGCCCTGGCGTTTGGACCAGGTTTCAAAAGCATTCGCGTTGTACCAATTGGAATTACCTGGATAAACGCCGGTACCGCCGCCGCTACCGTTATTGATTTCAGTGGCCCGTTCGGCGCAGCCGGCAGCCATGGTGCAGTAGGAATAAGGACTATTGCTGCGATCGGCGTTGTAGTTGGTGTCGCTCAAATACAGCATGTGGGTGTCGGTGTAAGGCCCGTGCGGCAAGCCGAGATTTCCGGTTTGCGAGCCGAAACCCAACGAGTTTGGCCAAGTGTGTTCGCGGTTATACGTCACGCCGCTGCCGGTGCCGGCACGGTCGGACACTTTGATGAAGCTGCGGTTCTTGTAGACGTCCAGAATGTTGCCGGTGTTGTTCGGATCTTCGTCGGCAATTTCCAGAATGTCCCAAGTATCCGTCGTGCTGGCGCTGTAGGGATAAACCGTATGGCCACGAATCACGGTATTCAACGAGCAACGCAATTGTTCGGCACTGCTGGTGTTAACGCGATTGTAATAGGTAGAAACGCTGCCGCCGGCAATCTTGAAGCTGATGACTTTGTCTTGCGTCATCGCCAGGCCATCGTCATCGGTTACGCCGGCCGCAATGACCGTCAGTGTGCAGGTTTCACCGGCTTGCAATACCGTGCCGTCGACCAGTGTGACGATGCGGCCGCCACCGGTAACCATCGCCAGCATCTTGTTATTGAAGCGCAGAGGAACCACGCCGGAAAGCGTGCAACTCAATACGAAACTTTCATAGTCAACGCTCACCATTTCGCTAAATACCACGCGGAAGTCGGTGGCGCCGGGTACGCCGACGGCATTGTGAGCCGGGGTGGTCGAAACGACGGTTGGACCAGTCCCCGCCAGCGGTGCGATGGGAAAAGTGACAACGAAATCCGCGGGCGGATGCATGTCGTCCGAGTCCGTGATTTCGCTCGCATGTGCAGTGAATACGCAGGTTTCGCCATTTTGCAGGTCGATGGATGGGTCTATTGTGTAATCAATGCCCGAAGTCGGGAAATTCATCGCAACGCTACCCGATACACTGCATTGCAGAGTAAATGCAGTACTGGTGACGGTAACGGATTCTGAAAATCTAATAAAATAATCGGCGGTACGAGTTTGCGGGACCCCATTGCTCAGAAACGTTTCCGACACGTATGGCGGCGACGCAACTACGGTGAAATTCACCACAGTGTCTGCAAGTGGATGCGCGCCAGCGACATCGGAGATCTCATTGCCGAAAGCAGTCAACGTGCAGCTGTCGCCTGCAAGCATGAACTGTTGAGAAACGAAAGAACGCGATGCCTCCGGAAGATCAATACGACCATTTGAAATGAGGCCGACGTTGCCGGCAATGGTGCAGACCAGTGAAATTGCGGAGCCTGTCAGCGTGACTGGTTCCGAAAAGTTGATCTGGAAACCGTTGGTACCGGAAGCAACCGTACCGCCATTGGGTGGGGAGGTTGAAATTACTGAAGGCAAAATATTTACCGGCGGGGTGAGATTGAAAACTTGATTGTTATTACAGGTGCCGAAGGTGCTTGTGGCAGAAGTAGCCCAGGTAAAGTTGGCATTGGTGCTGCCGGTGCCTGTCAATTGCAGCGAAGTGCCTTCAGCGGTGCTATTGGTTTCAGAGACTGGAATATTGACACTGGTCGTGCCGCTGGCGGGACCGTTGGTAGCCGTGGCTGCACCTTCGTAACTGATGAATTGCACGACGACGCTATCGGAACGACGCACGATAGCAATTGCATCGTTCGCACCGTTTTGTATGCCATTGACCGGGTAGGCCAGCACGGCGATGCGCACATTCGATCCGCAGGCGACATTCGAGCCTGCAGGAATCGCGTCGGTGTCGTATGTCACGGCGGAAGTTGGAGCGCTGCCGTTGTAGAGCACGATATCGTAAAGCGTCAGATCTTCGCCGGCAGTTGCCACGATTTCCAGCGATTCGTTGGTATCGCCGGAAGTCGGCGTATCCGCATCGTCATAATGGATTTCATTAATAAACACTTCGGCCTGGGCCGATAGACTTGCGAAGACAAAAACGCCCCCAAGCAGGCAGGCTGCCGGCATTTTTTTAAACGACATGCATTTCCCCGGAAAAGATAGTGACGCGAACAGCAGATAGTAGCCGGTGATTATGACAAAAGCCGGTGGCCGGGCGTTAGATTTAGGGCTGGCGAAAGGAGTTTTTTGGCTTCCCCCTTGAAAGCCTGCCAGTAGCGCCCCCATAAAGGGAAAGTCTTAACATCGCCCTTTGGGCCTGTTTACGCGTTAAAATTGGCACTCGGGTGGGTAGAGTGCTAACAACGACCCCATAAACATTAAGAAGTCTCGTAAGTATCTGTTTTTATTGACCAAGAGGAAGCTATGAATATTAAACCGCTATTTGATCGCGTCGTTATCAAGCGTATGGAAGAAGAAAAACTGTCCGCTGGCGGCATCGTAATCCCCGATTCAGCCACTGAAAAGCCGATTAAAGGCGAAGTGATTGCCGTCGGTGAAGGCAAAGCCTTGGACAACGGCACCACTCGCGCGCCTAAAGTCAAAGTGGGCGACAAAGTATTGTTTGGCAAATATGCGGGTACCGAAGTCAAGCTCGATGGCGAAGATTTCCTGATCACCAAAGAAGACGATATTTTCGCCATTCTGGGTTGAGTAGGTCGGGCCCCGGCCCGACACGCGCGTAACCGATAAACATTTAAAGCGTTGGGCCCAGGCCCAACCAACACAAGAATTTATTTTTGAGGTAATACATCATGTCAGCTAAAGATATTCGTTTTGGTGAAGACGCACGTTCACGCATGGTCAAAGGCGTCAACATTCTCGCCAATGCCGTAAAAGCCACACTCGGCCCTAAAGGCCGTAATGTTGTTCTGGAAAAAAGTTTCGGCGCACCGACCATCACTAAAGATGGCGTTTCGGTAGCGAAAGAAATTGAACTCGCCGACAAGTTTGAAAACATGGGCGCACAAATGTTGAAAGAAGTGGCTTCAAAAACTTCCGACAACGCCGGTGACGGCACCACGACCGCTACCGTTCTGGCACAAGCCATGATTCGCGAAGGCATGAAAGCCGTTGCTGCCGGTATGAACCCGATGGACCTGAAACGCGGTATGGACAAAGCCGTGATCGCCGCCACCGAAGAACTGAAAAAAATCAGCAAGCCTTGCGCTACCAGCAAGGAAATTGCACAAGTCGGCGCTATCTCGGCCAACTCTGATCATGACATCGGCGAACTGATTGCCAAGGCCATGGACAAAGTGGGCAAAGAAGGCGTGATCACCGTTGAAGACGGTTCCGGTTTGGACAACGAACTCGACATCGTCGAAGGCATGCAGTTCGATCGCGGCTATTTGTCGCCTTACTTCATCAACAACCAACAAAGCATGGCGGCCGATTTAGACGACCCGTTCATTTTGTTGCACGACAAGAAAATCTCGAACGTCCGTGAATTGTTGCCAGTACTGGAAGCCGTTGCGAAAGCCGGCAAGCCTTTATTGATTGTTGCCGAAGAAGTCGAAGGCGAAGCCCTTGCTACTTTGGTCGTGAACACCATTCGCGGCATCGTGAAAGTTTGCGCAGTGAAAGCGCCTGGTTTCGGTGATCGCCGTAAAGCGATGCTCGAAGACATGGCTATTCTCACTGGCGGTACCGTGATTTCCGAAGAAGTCGGTTTGTCTTTGGATAAAGCCACGATCAAAGATCTCGGCCGCGCCAAGAAAATCCAAGTGTCGAAAGAAAATACCACCATTATTGATGGCGCCGGTGTTGCCGAAGGTATTCAAGCTCGCATCCAGCAAATCAAAGCGCAAATCGAAGACACTTCTTCCGATTACGACAAAGAAAAACTGCAAGAACGCGTCGCCAAATTGGCCGGCGGCGTGGCAGTGATCAAAGTCGGCGCTGCGACCGAAGTGGAAATGAAAGAAAAGAAAGCCCGCGTTGAAGATGCATTGCACGCCACCCGTGCAGCGGTCGAAGAAGGTATTGTTCCTGGCGGCGGCGTTGCACTGATTCGTGCGCTGACGGCAATGGGCAAATTGAAAGGTCTTAATGACGATCAAAACGTCGGCATCACCATTGCCATGCGTGCGATGGAAGCGCCTCTGCGCGAAATCGTTGCCAACTGCGGCGAAGAGCCATCGGTCGTGTTGAACAACGTAAAAGCCGGTGACGGCAATTACGGCTACAACGCAGCGACCAGCGAATACGGCGACATGGTAGCGATGGGTATTCTGGATCCAACCAAAGTGACACGTACTGCCTTGCAAAATGCAGCATCGATCGCCGGTTTGATGATCACCACCGAATGCATGGTGGCAGAAGCTCCGAAGAAAGAAGAGTCACATGGCGGCGGCGGACACGGCGGCGGCATGGGTGGAATGGGCGGTATGGATTTCTAATCCAGACGCTGCACCACTTCAAAGCAAAACAAAAATCCCGCTTCGGCGGGGTTTTTTATGTCTCGAAACAATACACAGCATGTAGCTTGCCGGTATGCCGCTTTGCCGTTACCGTAGCGTCAGACTTTCGGGGATTTCCATGAGCGACAAAGCATCACTACGACTGCAGCAGGAAGTGGCAGATACTTATCGTCTCGCATTCGTCGGCGGCTATTTTTATTTTACCGCCTGGCTGATCGTTGCCTATTACGGCAAGGCGTTCGAGCATAGTTCGCTGATCGCCTGGATGATGACAACAATTTTTGCCGTGCTGGCTGCATCGCGTGGCTTGCACAGAACGCCGGCCAATATCGAGGATGCACGTACCTGCATGAGCTGGCTAAAAGTGCATTGGTGCATCGTCGTGGCCACCACGACGCTGTTCGGTATCGTGTTCACCTGGGTCGTCCTGGACGACAGATTAGCCGCGGCACATGTGGTGGTGCTTTTGGCCGTGATGGGCTTGTCGGTCGCCGTTGCACATGCTTTCAGCATGCGTTTATGGTTTGCCGTGGTCGGGGTAGCGATGATGTATTTGCCGGGGTTGGTTTCCTTGTGGATCAGCCCGCGAGATCCTGCCAGCGCCTGGATGATGTCGCTCTATTTCACCTATGTCTGCTTTGCCTTGTGGCGCAGCAATGTCGACTATCAACACCATCTGGATGTCGATGAGCAATTACGCGAGCAGCGCGATTTGTTCGAACAGCAAGGTCGCACCGATGCCTTGACCGAACTTGCCAATCGCCGTTTTTTTACCGAAACCCTGATGAGCATGTCGCAACATTCCCGTAACTCCGGCCATGAACTGGTTTTGATGGTGCTGGATCTGGACCATTTCAAAAACATCAATGATCACTACGGTCATGCGGTCGGCGATGCCTGCCTGCAGGTGTTCGCGTCGCGTCTGAAAGAAAAATTCGGCAACGATGGCGAGCATGCGGCAAGGTTGGGCGGCGAAGAATTTGGCGTGCTTCTGCAGGGGCAATCACTTGATCTTGCCATGCGAAGCGCCGAAGAATTTCGCGCGCTGTGTGCGCATGATCCGATTCAAGTCGGTCATTTAATGTTGCCGATTACCGTCAGTATCGGTGTGGCTGCATTCGATTCGGAAAATCACAAAGATGGCGATGGACTCTATCGTGCTGCCGATACTGCGGTATATCAGGCCAAACATTCAGGCCGTAATCGCGTATGTAGTCACGAACCGGAAGTGGCGTAATCATTCACCTTGGTGGGAGGGCCGTAAGGCCCGAAGGCTTGGCAACATCGGCACTATTCGGGCCTTACAGCTCTCCCACGATTAATGCTTTCCGCTTTCAACAAATCCGCAAACCCCTGCAAAAAAACGCATAATAATTTTTGGGTTATGCGCTCGTTCATGCATTTCTCGATCAGGTCAATAATGAACTGGCAATGCGTACTTCACCGGTCAGTATTTTGTGCACCGGGCAGACATTGGCGATTTGCAACAGACGTTCCTGTTGTTCGGCACTCAGGTCGCCTTTCAATTTTATCTTGCGGACAATATCGTTTCCGGTGGCCGCATCGCCTTCGGGATTCAATTGCAATTCTATTTCAATCGATTCCAGCGGCCATTTTTTTCGTGTGGCATACATTTGCAACGTAATGGCCGTGCAAGCGCCGAGGCTCGATAACAATAAAAGTTTTGGCGATGGCCCGACATTGCCGCCACCCTCGTCCAGTGGCTCATCGGCAAGCCATTCATGGCCGAGATCGTCGGTCAGGCTGACGGAGTAAGGCGTGGTGCCTGCGAAGGCACGAACAGTGAGGATGATTGTCATGCGAATGGCCATGTGAGTGCTTGAAGAAATCTTAGCACCTGCTGCGTAGGAGCGTCCGTCGTGGGAGCGTCCGTTAGGCGCGAAAATTTTCGCCAGATCTGTCGCGCCTAACGGACGCTACCACCGAGAATTATTTTCAAATCAATAATTACGCGGCGCATGCAAATGGTACATCCGCATGGTGCCGTAACTTTTGGCGGCCGGAATCTGGCCGACATAGTCGCAGGCATAGGCGTTGGGTTCGAGTGCAAGGCGGGCGGCAAATTGTTCGGTGACATAGACTTCGCCCGGCGGTGTCACCGGTTCGATGCGTGCGGTGCGGCTGACGTGCGCGCCGAAATAATTGGTCAGATGTAAAACGGGATCAGTGGTTTCGAACACCGGGCCAAAGTGGCCGCCAAGACGCAGTGCCAAAGTATCGGGTAGGCCAAACGACTCAAGATCCATCCTGGCCATCGCGGCCTGTAGTTCGAGTGCGCATTGTGCGGCGACGGGCGCATCGCTGAGCACGACAAATAAACCATCGCCCCAGGTGTTGCGATAGAGAACACGATCACCATAACGTGCGAGTACTTCACCGATGGCGCCAAGCAAGTGAGCCACGAAGGCCGGGATTTGCGATTCGGTCAATTTGCTGAATCCGCGAACGTCACCGAACAACATCGCCTTGAGTTCACGCTGGCCACCGACAACGGGGGTGAGTGCTTCGACAGTCTGTGTGTGGGGCACCGGGACCGGAGTGATGACATCCAATGCACGACCGGCATTACGCCAAGTACGGACATCGAAACCGGTACCTGCCATGCCTTGGGTTTCGACGCCGTCCCAGACTGCCAGTTGCAAAACATCGGCGTCGAGAAAACGCGCGCGTAGCACTGCCAAACCCATCGCGACGAATGAACCGTAGGCGAACACCCAGTCGTGGCCGAGGTAACGGTCTTCGGTGGCGTAGGTAATCGACGATGCGGCTTGCATGCAGGATTCAAATCGCGAAACCCATTGCGGCCCGGCTGGTGCCACCGAAATTTCGATGAATTCGTCACGCGCAAACGGCAACACCACGTGTAGTTCTGCGCCGCGTGCCAGCAGTGCTTCGGCAAACAAAATATCGCCGCCGCTCGCCAAAGGGCCATAGCCGAAACCGACGCGATGTTTCTCAAGACGTTCGGCGATTTGTTTCGCCACCACGTCCTCCTGCGCCGCCGGGAAACGGCCCTTCGCGCCAGGTGCGGCAATCATGTGTCCGCTGTAAGTGATGACGGTGGGCGAGGCCAGCGGGTCGAGTACATCATCGGCGATGCCGCGCGCTGCACAAATCATGCGCAGCTGGCGACGCGTGGCTGCACGAGCGGCGAGATCGTTGCCTGCTGTTGCAGCGCGTTCCAAGGCTAGGCGTGCGGTAGCGGTATCGCCGAGCACCAAGGCGGCCTCGGCTTCGGATGCCGGTTGGTAATAATCATCTTCTGCATTGCCGGTAGTCGATTGGCAGAGGGCGAGAACTTCACCTGCTATCGTTTCTGCCGCCGCGGTTTGCCCCGCTAGTAAACGTAGGCTCGCCACATTCACGCCGGGATAATAATCCTTGCTGCGTCGGTATATTTCTTCGTAAAGATCGGCGGCATGCGAGAGCAGGTTGATACGCACTTCACCGCTCGCATCGAGGGCATGGTCTTTTGCGATACGCGCTTTCAGGGCGGCAACATCGGTATCGTCGGAATTTTCCAGGCCCAGCCGTTCAAATTCCATTTCCGCATTCGCGGTGGCACCGGCTTTGGCAAGATTCAGTACCGCACGATGCCTCAATCGCAAATCATCGGGATGTTCTTCGAGTCCGTGCAATGCCGTATCAAAGGCGAGCAGTAATTCACCGCGGGCTTCGAGTTGACGCACTTGTGCGAGCCAGGTGGATGAATCAGTCACGGCAAACTTTTATTGGGCGGCACAACGGATGCGGAGAATCGAACCGTCTTCCGCGCCGCCTTCGAGATTGGTGAGCTTCATCATCTTGTCGTCGATGATGTCGAAATGGAAACTGTCGTTTTGATTGGCGGTCGGGTCCATCGGAAGAAAGTCAAAACCATTGCCCTTCGCGACGACACGCGAAGCAACGTCCCAAGGGGCTGCCTGCGGATGATTGATTCTCGTCAGCACGGTATCGTTGCCCGTGCGAATCACTTCATAGCGAATGGTCAGGCCGTTGTAAGGCTGGCACCAGTGGCCGAGCACAAACGCAATGTCATTACGCTTCGGGCCTGCGGGTGTCTGTACGGGTGCGGTGACGGGTGCGGCGACGGGTGCGGCCTGAACCGGTGCGCTTTGAGTGACGGGTGGGCTTGCTTGTGATGACGCTGCCGGCTCAATTTCATCGGGTTCCAACACCCTATTCGGTATGTCGGATGCTGCGCTGGCCGGCGTATTTTGCGTCACGGGTGCAGGGTCCACCGAAGTTTGCTGCACGTTGGTATTGTTCTTGCTCGAATACAACAAGGTGCCGGTAATGGCAGCGGCCAGCAAGGCAAGGACCGCGATGCCCAGTAGCAAAGGCGAGTGCGATCTGGCCGCAACTGGTGCGGGTGAAACATGCATGGATGTCGAACGCACGGGGGCGGCGTCCGGCGAATTCATCGCTTTGATGGCAGCCACCAATGGCATCAGGTGTTGCTCCATTGGCGTCTTCCAGGCATCTACCCATTGCGCCGAGGAAATATAAAACTCCAATGAACCCGAGGGCGTGACCTCGCGAATGCGAACCGGCAACACGACTTTGGTTTTACTGACGGCGCGTTCAACTTCCTTGCGGACAAATTGCGAATCGTTGGATTGATCCGACAATACCAGCACCAAGGCTTTGCATTGTTCAATGGCATTGATAATCGCATGGCCGTATTCCACACCAGGCGCAACATCGCGCGGCGCTACCCAGCAATGGATGCCTTGGCCTTCAAGAAAACCGACGATGCGAAAAGCGGCATCGCGATCGGCGCTGGCGTAGCTGACAAAGATATCGGGCATCGCCCGTCCCGTTGCGTGATGGAAGTGAATTCCAGTCTAGCCGAACCAAGGAAAAAGGCAACGCATGAAATGGTCTTGCAGCAAGACGGCGACTCAGCTGCCCGATTTCATTTCATAGGTATTTCGGCCAGCGGCTTTGGCAGCGTAGAGTGCCTGATCGGCGAGGTTCTTCAGCGCCTCCGCATCGGGTGCATCGGCAAAATAGGCCACGCCGATGCTGGCGGTAACTTGAAGCGACTTTTCTTCAATCTGCATGGGCTCTTGCATGATCCCCAGCAATTTTTTGGCAATGTTCTCGCCGCTTTCCTTGTTCGGGTTTTCAACCAGCACAACGAATTCGTCCCCGCCCAGTCGTGCCACCAGATCGTCTTCGCGAACGCAGGCATTTAGGCGCTCGGCAAATTTGCGTATTACTTCATCGCCGACCGAATGGCCATGGGTGTCGTTGATCGATTTGAAATGATCGATATCCAGATAGAGCAGGGCAATGGCTTGTTGCTGTCGTCGGGCATGCGCCAAGTTCGCGGAAAGCCGCTCTTCGAAATGACGACGATTCGCCACATTGGTAAGGCTGTCGATTCTTGCAAGTTGGTCGAGTTTAGCTTCGGCCGTTTTCAGTTTCGTGATATCAAAGGTGAGTGCGTAAAAACCTTGAACCTTGCCGCTAGCATCGCGATCGGGTAAATAAGTGGACTGATAGTAGTACTGCTTTCCACCAGCAAGGCCTGATCCTTCAAAGCTAACTTGATTGCCTTGCAATACATCGTCGATATGCGTTTTTAGATCCTTGTATATTTCTTCACCCCGCATTTCGAGCATTGTACGACCGATCATCATCATTGGGTCGACTCCAAATATTTTGCCGATATAACCATTGGCAAAAAGATAGCGTTCGTCTTTATCGATGTGCGAAATCAATGCGGGAATATTATCGGTAATCGAGCGCATTCGGCTTTCACTAAGCGATAGAGCGTCTTCGCTTTCGCGTAATTGTGTATTGGCCCGCTGCAACCGCTTGCTGAAGCGACGCTGCAGCAATGCCAGAACAGCCATCGCCACCAGTAATATAGCGCCCAGAATTGCCACGATGCCGATATAGCGGCGCTGCGTTGCTTCTGCAACTTCACGCTCGCGGCTCAGTGATGCCTGAGCCTCGAGTTTTTGTACATCGAATTTTTGCTGGGCATATTTCAATCGCGCATCAAAATCGTCGGCAGCGAGTCTGCGGTCATCCGATTCAAGCAGTATCCCCAATTCGACCAATCTTCCAGCTAAGCGTTCCAGTTCCGCGGGTGGCCTGTCACGGCCAAGCATGCTGCGAATCAAGGGCCTCAATACCCGGCGTTCGTCGCGATATAGCTTCAGTTCGCCAAAGGATTGTTGTGCCATACGTAGCTCGACTTCGGCGCTGGCATTGTCATTTTTGCCCATTGCCGCCAGACCTAATACTTCATGCCCCATGCCGGCCAATTGCGAGTTACTCAACTGTTGGGCTAGTGCGAGTATTTTATTTCCACTTTCTACCTGTGTGGCGACATCGCTTTTCGCACGTGCAATTCGGGCGATTTCGAAATGCAACTCGGCAACCAGTTTTGGGTCCTGAATTTGACGGGTTAAATCCAGAGCCTGCTTTAATATTTTTTCAGCCGGCAGGGTGTTCTCTATCTGCGCCAATGCACGCGCCTGGTTTCTCAGCAGGCGAATGCGTATGGGGAGGGAAGGGTGGCTTGCCAGGGCGGCCAAGCCACGAACAGCGTAATCAGCAGCAAGGGCGTTTTTGCCCAAACTGTAGCTGAGCGAGGAATAGGCCAGAAATACATCGGCAGTTAATTCGGGATTGGGATGCAGGCTTAGCAATCGTTCGGCATCGCCTAGAAATTCCTCGCCAAGGGAAAATTCCTGCATGGCGATATAACCGCGACTTCCTGCGATTAGGCCTCGAACTTGCAGCTCCGGCATCTTGGCTTTTTCAGCCGCAATGCGTGCATTTACAGCCGCCTGGGTCTGGCACGTCCAGTCGGCAACCACCCTGCATGCATTCGATTGCGCAAGATATAGCAAGGCTTGTTCTTTATGGTCTTTGGAATCGCCGGCCTTTTTTAACAATGCGGGTAATTGCCGAAGAACGCCTTCCGGGTCAACCAGGGCTTGTGTCTCCAGCGGATGACGGGTGACGTGGGTTGGCGATGTTTGTGCGCGGGTCGGCTGCGCCGCGATAAGCAACACTGTCGTGAGAGTGAAGACGGCTATGAATCTTTGAATGGCGAAGGTCTTGCTCATGCGAACTCCATGTCACTCACGCTGTGCCGCCATCATATCCCAACCGAGTCCACCGGCAAGGATTTCGGATAGCTTGAGGAGCCTAGATTAAGCCCATTGAAGTAGATGAAAGCCTAAATGCAGATAGAGCTGGATGATGCTTTTCGTCAACGGCGTCAATGTCTTTCGTGTTCGTGTTCGTGTTCGTGATCATGGTCGATGCGTTTGTCGGAATCGCAATGGTCGTTGCCACAGGACACGTATTCCATTTGCAAGGTCAGGTGGTGAATAGCAAATTGCTGTTCCAGCATTCTGACAATGGCGTGTCGCAAGTCTTGCAGATTCTCGACGTCATCATTGGCAACAATGTGTGCTGTCATGGTGGGTGTCTTGCTTGCCAGCGACCAAATATGCAAATCATGCACATCGATAACACCGGGCGTTTTAAGCAGCAGTTCGCGTACTTCGGAAAGTGCAATATTGTCGGGTACACCTTCCAGCAAAATATGGATGCTGGCTTTCAATAAAATCCACGTGCGTGGCAATACCCATAAGCCGATCAATACCGCAAGAATCGGGTCTAGAATCCACCAATGTGTGAAATAAATAACCACGGAGGCAATCAACACCGCCAGCGAGCCAAGCATGTCGCTCCAGACTTCCAGGTACGCACCTTTCATGTTCAAACTTTCTTCGCTTCCGGCCTTCAGTAAGCGCATCGCAATCAGGTTCACGATAAGGCCCAGCGCTGCAATTACCAGCATGCCGGTACTGGCCACTTCCGGTGGCATTGCAAAGCGTCCAATGGCCTGCCAAAAAATATAAGCGGCGACAACAAATAGCAGCGTGCCGTTGATCAAGGCACCAAACGCTTCGAAGCGAGCGTAACCATAGCTGCGCTTGGCATCGGAAGGCAGGCGGGAAAGACGCACTGCAACGAGTGCAACCACCAATGCCAGTGTGTCGGTTGCCATGTGCGCGGCATCCGACAGCAAGGCAAGGCTATTAGTGAGGTAGGCACCAATGATTTCTGCCATCAAAAACGAAGCAGTAAGCGCTAGCGCAAGCCATAACGGCTTTTCGTGTTTGATCGTATCCAGGCCGTGATCATGATCGGGTGCGTGTCCTGCCATGATGTTTTGCTTGCCTCGGTTTGGTAGAGAGCATCATAGCTTTCAATGACGCTGCAATACTATTTCAACCATTGGGTGAGTTTTTAGTTTCTGTATTTCTCGTCGCCCGCAAGCCGCCTCCTGCGCTGCGTGCGGGCACGGCTGCGTAGGAGGCCGCTTGCGGGCGACGCATAGCGAGCTGAGCCACCGTCGCAACGTTCCTATTTCATTTCATTCAATAGTTGTTTCAAATCGTCGGGAATCGGCATCGGTTTCAAGGCGCTGACATTGGCGCCGCCGGTATTGCCGATCGGTACCCACAGCTTGCTGAAAACCAGTGCTGCCAGCACGCGAATGCATTGGCCGAAAATTTCGCGTGCATCTTTTCGCAGGTAGCCGATGCAGAGCATGCCCAAATGGCTTTTAACATGCGGGAATGTGCATTTCTGGCTCAGGATATGGGCGCGTTCGTAATGGTGAAAGGCGAGTCTTAAATCGCCGCTGCTTTTCGCATGCATGGCTAGCTGCATTTCATGCCGGAAGGCGGACAGAATCATGTCGTGATTGTCGCTGCGCATTGATCGTTATTCCAGTCTCGATTTATCAGAACCCGAAAATAGTCCGCGTCATTCAGGCGACTATTCTGTTTTCGCCTAGGCGCATGATGATTATCACCGACAGCAGAGCAATAGACGCACCGAATAAAAAACTGGCAGCAGGGTCAATGGATTCCCAGAGCAAGCCGGCTATGCCGCTGGCAAATAGCAAGCCCAGTCCGGAAACAAGATTGAAAACCCCGAATGCGGTGCCGCGATAGGTCTCGTCGGTAGTATCGGCCACCATGCTGGCCAGGATGCCCTGGGTAAGGCCCATATGCAGCCCCCAAAGGCTGATGCCTGCAAACAAGTACACGTAATTGTCTGCGATGGCCAAGACGCAACATGAAAGCACCAGCACCATCATGCCAAGCGCCAGTAAACGATGACGCGGCATGCGGTCCGATAATTTTCCTGCAGGGTAGGCCGAGAGCGCATAGATGACGCTCATCGCCACCAGTACCAGTGGAATGAAAGTGAGCGGCAAACCCAGATTTGCCGCGCGCAAAATCAGGAAGGCTTCGCTGAACCTCGCCAGCGAAATGACCGCGCCGACCAACACAAGTCGCCAATAGGGTTTTCCCAATCGCTTTATACCTTCGCGACTGATCGGTAGTCGGGCTTTCTTTTGCGAATGGTTCGGCTCGGGAACAAAAGTAAACAGCAAAAAGACCGCGATGAAACCGGGAATCACCGCCATCCACAGCACGAACTTGATGTCGTTGGTGGTGAGCCATAGCAAACCCACCGCAAGCAGGGGCCCCAGTACCGCACCTACGGTATCCATGGATTGTCGTAAACCAAAACTCGCTCCGCGTATTTCCGCCGGAGACAATTCGCTCACCATGGCATCGCGTGGTGCGCCGCGAACACCCTTGCCAAAGCGGTCTAGCATGCGTGCCGTGGTGAAAAGCCATAGTGAATCGGCGATCGGGAAGATCGGTTTCACGATGGCCGCCAAACCGTAACCAAACAAGACCAGCGGTTTTCTTCGACCGATGGCATCGCTTAGGTAACCGGAAAATACTTTTGTCACCATGACAAGGGCTTCCGCGCCACCTTCAATCAGGCCGATCACGAAAGCGCTGGCGCCCAGGCCGGTCGAGAGCAACAGTGGCAACAGGCTGTGGACAACTTCCGAGCTCATGTCAGTGAAAAGGCTGACAAAACCCAACATCCAGATAGTTTTTGGAATGCGCGGCCCGCCCTTATGCTTGTCGTTGTCGGTCATGCTCGCCATGCTGTCACTATTTTCAATGCAGTGATAGCGGTTATAAACGAATTTATCCGTAAGAAAATGGCATCAATCCATCAATTCATCGATGAATATAGTTTCCGTTATTGAAAACTTCATCGACGCGCTGGAATAGGGCGATTGCCTTATCGGTTTGCATACGGGTATCGGGGACTTTTGTCAGTTCGCCATCGGTGCTGACAGAATAGTTTTCAAAGCGTTTTTTCGGGCCCAGCAGAGTCAGGTGTCGCAAGCCGTCGGCCGTTGGCGTCAGATAACCCAGTTCCTGGTAATTGACCAAAAAGGCTCTTTGCTGCGGATGCTCGGAGAGCAGGTTTTCACCGAAAAACACACCGCCGGTTTTGATGCCCAGCATCGCCAACAAAGTGGGTGGCAAATCAATCTGGCTCGACATGCCGTCCACGACCCTGGGGCTCAGCATTTTCGGCGCATAGAACAAGGCGGGAATCAGATATCGATTGGGTGGCAAACTCGTCCTACCAGTTACCGATGCGTTGTGGTCGGCCACAATCACGAACAGCGTGTCATCGAACCAGGGTTTTTTCCTGGCATGCTCGAGAAAATGATTGATTGCCCAGTCGGTATATTTCACTGCGCCATTGCGGCCGGTCTTGGAGGGAATATCGATTCGACCTTCGGGATAGACATACGGGCGGTGATTGCTCGTGGTCATGATGTGCATGAAGCGCTTTACGCCATTTTTTGAATCGCTGTCGAGTTGCGTGATGGCTTCGTTGAATAGCATTTCGTCGGCGACGCCCCAGACGGTGGCAAACGACGTGTTCTCTTTGGAGAAGTCGCTACGGTCCTTGATGCTGTATCCATTGCCACTGAAATACGCATTCATATTGTCGAAATAACCATAACCGCCATACACGAACATCGGCTGATAGGACTTTTTCCGCAGCATGCTGCCGAGCGTATACAGGTTCTTGTTGTTGGATTGCCGGACAATGGATTCGCCCGGTAGCGGCGGCAAGGCGGCCGACATGGCTTCCAGTCCGCGCACGGTGCGCGAGCCGGTGGCATAGAGATTCGAGAACCAGATACCTTCGTGCATCAACCTATCGAGGTTCGGCGTGATATTTTTGTCATTGCCGTAAACGCCCATGAAACTCGCGCTCATGCTTTCGATCTGGATGATGACGATGTTTTTGGGATTGATCGGCTTAGCCATCGGGAGGTTGCGGGCTTTGTCTGGCCAGCTTGGTGCCAGCTCGCTGAAGGCTGCGGCAGGTAGTGTCTTGTAGTAGCGTTTGAAGTCCAGATCATTTTCACGTGATGCCAGCAGAAAACTCGCGGGGCCGTTATGCGATAACTCCTGGTTCGCCAAGTTCTGACTGTTCGGCTGGCCTGCATATTCCAAAGCGCCGTTGCCGACAAAATAAAAAAGGAGCATGCCAAAAACGGCCATGCCGATACGCGCAATAAAACCGACACTTTTTCCGGCTTCCAGTTTCCAGTAACGAAAAACCACCAGACAAATGACGGCGGCGGCCAATGACATGCCGCCGAAAATGGCGGGCATTGAATAGGATTCGCGGATATTGCCAATCACTTCGGTGGTGTAGAGCAGATAGTCCACCGCCACGAAATTGAAGCGTGCACCAAATTCATTCCAGAAAACGAATTCCGACACCAGCACGAACAACAAAAAAGCGGAAAGCATGAAAACCGCCATTCCACGTTTCAGTTTGAACGGCCACGCGGCAGGTCGGCTGGTGTGGCTTAGTGAGGTGAAAACCAGTAAAAAACCGGCGAATGCGCTCGCGAACAGAAAATCCCCGAATGCGCCGCGGGCAAAAGCCGCTGCGAGTTGGCCAATCGAATGGTCGAGAGTTTGCCAGGCGAAAACCGTGAGGCCAATCCTGGTCAGTGTGGAAAATGTCCAGCTCATCAGGAAGGCAATAAACGGCAAATACAATGCTTGGTGACGCAGGCGATCGATAATTAAAATTATTGTTTTCTTTCCCACGTTGTTCAGCCCGTCAATACAGATGCTGGCAGTGTAGTGATTGATCTTCTCGAAAAAATTAGTGCTTGCTAAGTCTTTACTAAGTTTTAACTAAGTTTCGAAGTGCAGGATGCAGATCATTCAGATAAGGCTTAAGCACGAATGAAACTTCCAGACCATTTGACTAATGAGGCAACTATCACTAGCGCGGAAAAAAATGAGCTTTTCAGTAAGGTTCCGGAAATAACACTGGCATTCTGGATTATCAAAATTCTTGCTACCACGCTTGGTGAGACCGGTGGGGATGCCGTCTCGATGTCGATGAATCTTGGTTATCTCGTCAGTACGGGAATTTTTGCTGTTATCTTCATTATTGCGGTAATGACGCAGGTAGCTTCAAAAAAATTCCATCCGATGCTGTATTGGATCACCATTATCACCACCACTACCGTGGGAACCACGTTGGCGGATTTTGCCGATCGCTCGCTTGGTATCGGTTACACCGGAGGTACCGCCGTATTGTTTACGCTCCTGATGTTGTCGTTATTGATTTGGTATCGGACGCTTGGCTCGATAGCCATGGACTCCGTAAGCTCGGCAAAATCCGAAACGTTCTACTGGGTAACGATCATGTTTTCCCAGACATTAGGAACCGCATTGGGCGATTGGATGGCAGACACGGCAGGCTTGGGGTATGGCGGCGCTGCCATCGTGTTTAGTGCGATGTTGATACTGGTAATTGTTTTTTACTATGCAACCTCTTTATCCCGAACTGCACTTTTCTGGGCTGCCTTCATTCTTACCAGGCCCCTGGGCGCGGTGGTGGGTGACTTCCTGGACAAGCCGGCAAGCCAAGGAGGTCTGGCATTAAGTCGATACTCGGCATCGATAACGCTGTTGATGCTGATTATGTTGTGTCTTTTTTTATCCTCGCAAAACGCGGCGAAAAGAAGTTCTTTGACTGTGAATGAAGTTGATTGATATATGTCGGTCAGCCGGTTATGTCATCATGACCAGCATAACGATCTGCATAATCAAAAGAGCCTGGCAATGCGCGTACTACTGGTCGAAGATGATCGAATGATTGGTGAGACAATCGAGAGCGCGTTGCAGGATGCAACTTATGCCGTCGATTGGGTGCACGATGGCGCAGCAGCTCTTGCTGCCATAGAAAGCCAGGCCTATGACGTAATATTGTTGGATTTGGGCTTGCCGAAAAAAGGTGGCATGCAGGTTCTTAATGTGATTCGTGCAAAGGGAAATCTGGTGCCTGCACTCATCGTCACTGCACGCGATGCCGTACAAGACCGGATTGCGGGGCTCGATGCCGGTGCCGATGATTATGTTTTGAAGCCTTTTGAAATGACGGAGCTGTTGGCACGCATGCGTGCCGTCATGCGACGCAAGGGCGGGTCCGCCGGCCCAATTTTGAGCAATGGCCTGATTTTATTAGACCCGACAACCAGAGAGGCTGTTGTCAACGGCAATACTTTTCGATTATCTGCACGCGAATTTTCACTTTTGCATACCTTGATGATTCGCCCCGGAGCAATCTTGTCCCGTGCCGATTTGGAAGATCGGCTATACGGCTGGAATGAAGAGGTAGAAAGCAATGCCGTTGAGTTCCTGATCCATGCGCTACGAAAAAAATTGGGCAATAGCGCCATTAAAAATGTCAGAGGTGTCGGGTGGATGGTTTCAAAAGAAAATTGATGCAGTCTCTGCAATACAAATTATCCGTTTGGCTTTGTGTGGCGATTGTTGCTGTGGCATCGGCTGGCGGCACTTTTTCGTTTGCCACAGCGTTCGAGGAAGCCAATGAGCTGCAAGACGATCAGCTAAGGCAGGTTGCTGCTCTGATTCAAGGGCATATTGTGCCGCTGTCACCACAAAAAAACGATGCATCCGCACTGGATACCAATCCGGAATTTCGTATTCTTGTACAAATAATTGATACGTCAGGGATTGAAGTGTTGGTTGCTGACCAACCGCCATTGCTCTTGCCAGCAGGCGTGCCAGAAGGGATTCAAACCATTGCCGTGGGTAATGAAGAATGGCGAATTTTCGTCAAGACAATAAATGCACATCAGCGTGCTGTCGTAGCCCAGGAAATTGAAGTACGCAACGAAGTGGCACGTGAGAGCGCAATTACCACGTTGATACCGTATGTCGTATTGATCCCGGTGTTATTGCTTCTGGTGAGTTATTTGATTAGGGAAATGTTCAAGCCGTTGACAAAATTGGCGATGGATTTGGATCAACGAAGCGAATATGGCTTGCATGTCATCGATGAAATAAACCTGCCTTCGGAAATATCCCCCTTCGTAGTTGCCATCAATCGAATGCTGGCTCGGGTGGATCTATCTGTTGCTCAGCAACGTCGCTTTGTTGCAGATGCTGCACATGAAATGCGAACACCTTTGACGGCTTTATCGCTTCAAGCCGAACGTCTCGATGCCGCGGACATGTCGGATCTGGCCAGAGAGCGCCTGGCTAAATTGAAAACCGGATTGGCACGAGCAAGTTTGCTCTTGAATCAGATGTTGGCACTGGCCCGGGTGCAGCAAAACAATAGCGATGAAAAAACGGAAGTATCGGTCTGGCAGGTTTTTCGTTCCGTGCTCGAAGACCTAATGCCTTTGGCGCAGGCGAAAAAAATTGACATTGGTGTGGTTGGCGAGCAAGACATGAAACTGCGCGTACACGAGTTTGATCTTGTCGCCCTGCTGAAAAATCTGCTCGATAATGCCATCCGCTACACGCCAGAAGGTGGCAAAATCGATCTCGCCGTGGTGTCGCACAACGGCAGGATTGGCATTGTCGTCGAAGACACGGGCCCGGGAATTCCCGAGTCGGAACGTGAGCGGGTATTCGACCCGTTCTATCGTGTTTTGGGGAATGTCGAAACAGGCTCCGGACTGGGGCTGTCGATTGCAAAACTGTGTGCGGAACGGATGGGTGCCGAAGTTCGGCTAGGCGACTCGCATGGGTCGAAAGAAAATCCAGGCCTGCGCGTGGAAGTGCTTTTCCAATAATCGGGCAACGCGTCTGTCAAGTCGCATTGAAAGCAAGATCCCCTACATTGTGTGTTGACGCTCCGGAGTATTGCCGATATCTTGTGCTGGTCGGTCCCGTCCTTGCGGTCGGGTTAATAGGGAAGCCGGTGTGAATCCGGCGCTGCCCCGCAGCGGTATGGGAAACGAAAGTCGCCACACGCACTGAGTCAAGTACTTGGGAAGCGGCGACAAGTAGGCGAAGCGTATGGCTTCATGTCCCGAGTCCGAAGACCTGCCGACAACCGTGTGAAGCACACCGCACGGTATCGGCCCAGAAGTCTCCGGGGGGAGATTGCCGTTGTCGTCATCACATCCTTGTGGTGAGGCATTCTGTTTTTCCTCCCGATTATTTCTCGCCCGCGAGAGCCATATGACATCGATGGACTGATGTTGTGGTTCTTGTGTTCGCCATCTCCGTGGGAGAGATCGCGATGTGCCTTACGCACTGGAGAAAAACATGAATCAGGTTTCCGACATTGACGTCGCGCGCGTTCCATCAACGCAACAGCAAAACGCCTTTAACCAATTTCAACTGACACCACCGCCGCATACCGGCGTGATGGCAGTAACCAAACGCAATGGCCGCCGAGAAACGGTCGATCTGAACAAGATCGTGCGTGCGATCACCCGCTGCGCGGACGGCTTGTTTGCGATCGACCCGATGCGCGTGGCGACCCGCACCATTTCCGGTTTGTACGATGGCGCTACAACGCGTGAACTCGATGAATTATCCATTCGTACCGCAGCATTGCTGACGGCAGAAGAGCCCGAATACGGCCGCCTGGCGGCAAGATTATTGGCCGGTTTTATCGAGAAGGAAGTGACCGGACAAGAAATCCATGCATTCTCGCAATCGATCGCCCGCGGCCACGAGCTCGGCCTGATCAACGAGCGCCTGCTGAATTTCGTGCAGGCAAATGCCCGTAAATTGAACGATTCGCTCGACAATAAACACGACGCACTATTCGATTATTTTGGCTTGCGCACTTTGTATGACCGTTATTTGTTGCGTCATCCGACCGCGCGCACCGTAATTGAAACCCCGCAGCAATTCTTTCTACGGATCGCCTGCGCGCTGAGCGAAGATGTTGCCGAAGCACTGGCGCTTTATCAGCGAATGGCGCGGCTGGATTATCTACCAAGCTCGCCGACCTTGTTCAATGCCGGGACTACACACGAACAATTGTCATCCTGCTTCCTGCTGGATTCTCCGGATGATTCGCTCAGTTCGATTTACCAGCGATATGGCGATGTTGCGCAACTATCAAAATTCTCCGGTGGTATCGGCTTGTCGTTCTCGCGTATTCGCTCGCGCGGTTCGCTGATTCGTTCGACCAATGGTTTGTCGAATGGCTTGGTGCCATGGCTGAAAACACTGGATGCCTCGGTCGCTGCAGTGAATCAAGGCGGCAAACGCAAAGGCGCTGCCTGCGTGTATCTGGAAACCTGGCACGCCGATGTTGAGGAATTTCTGGAACTGCGTGACAACGCCGGTGATGAAGCGCGGCGCACGCATAACTTGAATCTGGCGAACTGGGTGTCTGATTTATTTATGCGCCGGGTCGAAGCCGATGGCCAATGGTCGCTATTCGATCCGAAAGTCGTGCCGCATCTGGTGGATTTGTGGGGCGAAGCCTTCGAGCAAAGTTATGAGGCCGCCGAAATTGCCGGACTTGCCGTGAAACAGGTGAAAGCACGCGAGCTCTATTCAAAAATGATGCGCACCCTGGCACAAACCGGCAATGGCTGGATGACCTTCAAGGACAAATGCAATCGCGCCAGCAATCAAACGGCGAATTCGAAGAACGTTATTCATCTGTCGAATCTATGTACCGAAATTCTTGAAGTTACGACTTATGATGAAACTGCCGTCTGCAATCTAGGTTCGATCAATCTCGGCCAGCATTTAGACGACTATAAAGAATTTGATTTCGAGAAACTGGCTGAAACCGTACAACTTGCCGTGCGTCAACTGGACCGAGTCATTGATCTCAATTTCTATCCGATAGAATCGGCACGCCGCGGCAATTTGCGCTGGCGCCCGGTCGGCTTGGGCATGATGGGTTTGCAGGACGTATTTTTCCAAATGCGCTTGGCGTTTGATTCCGAAGCCGCAAGAACCTTGTCGGCCAAAATTGCTGAAGAAATTTATTATCAGGCATTGTCCACTTCGACCGAACTGGCATTGGAGCGAGGCGCACATCCGTCGTTTGCCGAAACACGGGCAGCGCAGGGTGAATTACAATTCGATGCCTGGAATATCACGCCGGAAAACATTACGCGTTGGGATAGTTTGCGTGCACGCATTCGCGAGCAAGGTCTGCGCAATTCCTTATTGATCGCAATTGCTCCGACGGCAACGATTGCCTCCATTGCCGGTTGCTATGAATGTATCGAACCGCAAATTTCTAATCTATTCAAACGCGAAACGCTGTCGGGCGATTTCCTGCAGGTGAATCGTTATCTGGTGGAAGAACTGAAGAAGTTAGGCTTGTGGACACCAGAGGTTCGTGATCGAATTAAATTGGCCGAAGGGTCGGTGCAAGCCATGGCCGAAATCCCCAGCGAATTACGCGAGATTTATCGCAACGTCTGGGAAGTGCCGATGCGCTCACTGATTGATATGGCGGCCGATCGTGGTGCTTTCATCGATCAATCGCAATCACTGAATCTGTTCATGGAAAGCCCGAATATCGGGGCGCTTAGTTCGATGTACATGTATGCCTGGAAACGCGGCATCAAGACGACCTATTACCTGCGTTCACGGCCTGCCACACGAATCGCTAAAACCACCGTGACCAACGCCGAGCAAGACACCGCGGCCGTGATTTGTTCGCTGGAAAATCCGGAAAGCTGCGAGGCCTGCCAATAATGGGCAATCTATTAGATCCCGGCTTTGCCCTGACGCTGCGGCCTATGCGTTATCCAGCCTTTTATGAAATGTACCGCGATGCGGTGCGCAATACCTGGACGGTCGAAGAAGTCGATTTTTCACTCGACATAAATGATCTTCGCAATAAATTCGGGCCGGCCGAGCGTCATCTGATCGAACGACTTGTCGCCTTCTTCGCGACCGGCGATTCGATCGTTTCTAATAATCTGGTGTTGAATCTTTACAAGCACATCAATGCACCGGAAGCGCGCTTGTATCTGTCGCGGCAATTGTATGAAGAAGCGCTGCACGTACAATTTTATCTAACTCTGCTCGATACTTACTTGCCCGAGCCGGAAGCGCGTGCAAAAGCTTTTGATGCGATTGAAAGCATTCCGGCCATTCGTCACAAGGCGGAGTTTTGTTTCCGCTGGATGGATTCGATCAATCAAATCGATCGCATTGAAACAAAAGCACAGCGAAAACAGTTTTTGCTAAACCTAATCTGTTTCGCAACCTGCATCGAAGGCCTTTTTTTCTTCGGCGCTTTTGCCTACGTGTATTATTTACGCTCGCGTGGTTTGCTGCATGGTTTGGCGTCGGGGACCAACTGGGTGTTCCGCGATGAAAGTGGCCATATGGCATTCGCCTTTGAAGTGATTCGTACCGTACGCGAGGAAGAGCCGGAATTATTCGATGATCAATTGAGCGATCAGATACTGGCCATGCTGCAGGAGGCGGTCGACTGCGAAATGGTGTTCGCACAGGATGTTCTATCTTGGGGCGTTGCAGGGTTGTCGATAAAAGACATGCGGCAATATCTGGAATATGTCGCCGACCAGCGGCTGGCCCAATTGGGCTTGGTGAAACATTTCGGCGCACGAAATCCATTTCCATTTATGGAATTGCAGGACGTGCAGGAGCTGACCAATTTCTTCGAGCGGCGAGTATCTGCCTATCAGGTGGGCATCGAGGGTGATGTCGCATTCGATCACGCTTTTTGAAGCTCCCCGCATTTAGTCAGTCATCAATGAGCTATATGTGAAGATCGGGAAGCTTAGTGTTACTGTCCACTTTCAAGTGTTGAATGCGTTTTAATGTTTGTGGTGCGTCCCGGAAAAGGAGCCTTGCTATCAATACGCCCGTGCTTGATGTTTCGCTTCGTGCCATGGTCGAACTTGCTTCGGCCATTCTCAGGGATTGCAGAAGCCTGGCGGCATTGGGCTGGGATCATGAATTGCTCGAGCGAACGGTCGATTCGCTCGAACGATTGGCTGACGATGCCCGCAATCGCGATATCGCTCATGTACGCGATCAGGCTTTGGATCTGTATTCCTATCTTTCCGGCATGGAAGAGGAGGCAACGCCTAGACTGGCCCATTGCGAGCTCTTTAATCGGTTGACCGAACGGCTTGCTACCTCTCTTTCCGAGTATTTGCCGCAGAATGCGGAACGGATTCGTTATATCGCGGTGCTGACTTCCGACATGCAGATGCCACCGGGTTTGGTGAAAGCGTTTGAAGCGCGAGGCTTCAGGCTTCGCTGTTTCAATGATGTCATGCAGTTATCAGAAGTTTTGACGCGTACGCCGGCCTCGGCTTTGTTGGTGGACGCCGGGCAAGTACAAGCGGTATGCCAAATGATCGATGCATTGTCCAAGCAGGTCCCGGCCAATGGTAGTTCGGTGGTGGTTGCCATTGGACAAGGCAGTTCGTATTCGCGGTTACAGGCGATGCTTCACGGTGCCGAATTGTATTTCGACAGATTGGACGACCTCAGCCTGGTCGCCCGTGTCATTGAAGTGATCGAGCGTTCAAGTGAAGACCCCTATCGGGTGATGGTGGTGGACGACGATGCCGGCACACGCATCTATCTGCGACTCGTGTTGGAGCAAGCGGGCATGGTGGTGCTCGAGTGCGGCGACCCCAACACCGTCGTAGAGAAAATTGTCAGTTTTCAGCCCGACCTGTTGCTGATGGATCTGTACATGAAAGGGCTTGATGGCCTCAGTCTGACGATGGACTTGCGCAAGCAACCGGAGCTGTCGGTATTGCCGATCGTATTTGTTTCGGTCGAACAAAAAGACGAAACCCGTTTTCGGGCAATCCAGGCCGGCGGCGATGATTTTTTGACCAAGCCGATTCGTCCCCGCATCCTCATTTCCGAAGTGCGTAGTCGCATCAAGCGTGCGCGTCTGGTCAAAAAACAATTGCCGGTGTCGTCCGGTTTGTTGCTACGAGGCGGGCAATTGCGCCGTGGCGACTTTCTGCAGCAAATGAGTGCGGTATTGAGAAGGCCGACGTCTGCGTGGCAGGTGTTGATGTCGGTAAAAATCGATCAAGCCGAGCAGCTCGCAAAAGAATTGGGTCTTGCGGGCTCCTATGAGCTCGAACAAGCGGTAGCAAAAAATTTCACGGATAACTTGCGTGATAACGACGCCTTCACGACCTGGCTGGAATTTGGTTTCGGTATTCTGGTGCAACGGAGCAGTCGGGAAGAAGTCGTCGAGCTTGCACAGGCTTTGTGCAACAAGATTGCGGCAACTTCCTTTATGGTCAATGGCAAGGAATCCAGATTGACGCTTTCGATCGGCCTTGCTTTGGCGCCGAACGGCCCGGCTACGGGAGATGCAGATCGCTGGTTCGCTTCGGCATACGCGGCACATTCGATTGCACATCGACTCGGTGGCAATCGTTACGATGGCGTGCTGACCAACGAACATGGTTCGATGCCTGCCGAACGAGTGATGATTATCCGTGAATGGGTCAAGGAAGCGGCGCTTGGCCAGAATATCGCGATCGAATTCCAGCCGATTCTGCCATTGCACGGCGATGGCGCGGGTCTGTATGCGTTGGCCGCCAAATTGCGTGATTATCGTGCGCCGCTCGCCGGTGTTACCCGCAAGGAATATTTGAATTTGGCGCGCGATGCACAGGCGTTATCGATGATTGATCGCATCAGTTTGTTCAGCGCCTTCGAAGCCATCGATGAACAGCGCGCGCGTGGCCACGACACCCGGGTATTAGTGCCGATGGATTTGGCGTCGATTTCCGATGCGCAATTTAACTGGCTGCAAGCCGAGTTGCGCCGTAGAAAAGAAAGCAGTGCCCGATTGCTGATTGAACTGGATGCTAGCTTGTTGCTGGAACGTCCGGAGCTGTTGGAACAGATGGAACGTTTAAAGAGTTTTGGCATTACCCTGGTGTTATCGGATGACTCCGGAGGCTTGAGCAGAATTGAAGTGCTTCAGCAATTTCCGGCCAGCATGCTGCGGATTCCCTATGGTGCGGTTGAAAATGTGCCGTCGAAAACCTTCATGGAATTATTGCAGCCCTGGTATCACAGTGGGCGCAGTCTGATTGTGGATCGCGTTCTGAATACCGATGCGGTTGCACAACTTTGGGCAATGGAAATCGCCTATCTGCAAGGCGATGCCCTGGCGGCCAGCGGGCCGCGACTCGATTACGAATTTATCGAATATGGTGTTTGATTATTTTTTTCGGCAAACCAAAAAGCCGTAACGGGAATCACAAGCCACTGCAGGGCGGGTGTCACGCCAACTTCAAGCCAGGGTATCACCGGCATGAGCACCGAATACGTCCACGCGCCGCTTGCCAAATTTATTCGTTCACTCAATACGGTGTATGCCAAGCCAGAAATAATCGTCACTAGCTTCAGTGGAAACGATTTTTTTGCAGGCCAGTCACCTGCGTTCAAGATGATCAGGGACAAAGTCAGTGTGATCATGGCGATCATCACGTCGCCAACGGTGCAATGCATCAGGGCAAAGGCAATCTCCCGCTTTGATCCGGTTTGCCAAAGGGTATAGAGCGGCAACTGGAAAATCTCCCACATAAAATTAAGTGCCGTCATCGCCAGACAATAGCGGCCTAGTGCTGCAAATGGCAGCTTGGGGGAATTCATCGGTTCAAATGCTCTGCTTCGCCGATCGGAGCTTCGTTTTACTCAGCCGCAGTGCATTGCTCACCACCGACACTGAACTCAGGCTCATCGCGAGCGCGGCGATCATCGGTGATAGCAGCAGGCCGAAAACCGGATACAAAATACCAGCCGCAATCGGTACGCCGGCGCTGTTGTATAAAAACGCAAACATCAGGTTTTGTTTCATATTGGCTACCGTGGCATTCGATAATTCGATGGCCCGGACGATGCCTTCAAGATCACCTTTGACAAGCGTGAGTTGTGCACTCGACATCGCAACATCAGTGCCGGTGCCCATTGCGATGCCGACATCGGCCGCGGCAAGCGCAGGGGCGTCATTGATGCCATCACCGGCCATCGCTACGCGGCGTCCTTCTGATTTGAGTTGATTGACCAGTGTCAATTTATCCTGTGGCCTTACTTCACCGTGAACTTCATCGATCAGTAATTTTTTGGCCACATGGTTGGCCGTGGTAGTGCCGTCCCCGGTCGCCATGATCACTCGAATACCGATTTCACGTAATGCTTTCAATGCTGTTGATGTTGATTCCTTGATCGGATCGGCAACGCTGAGCAATCCGGCAAATTTGCCATCAATCGCGAGAAACATCACGCTTGCACCGGTCGCACGTCTTGATTCCGCTTCGGCCTGCAAGCTGGAAATGTCGGCGCCAATATCACTCATCAATTTGGCATTGCCGAAATCCACCGCCTTGCCCTCGACACGGCCACGCACGCCGATGCCGGTACTGCTTTCAAACGTTTCCGGTGTTGACAGCACAAGATTTCTTTTTCGTGCTTCGTTGACAATCGCGGCGGCGAGTGGATGCTCGCTGCCTTGGTCCAGACTGGCTGCCATTCGCAATATTTCATCATCGGTATTGCCGGTCGAGGCAAGCACCGAATCAAACATCGGTTTACCAACGGTCAGCGTGCCGGTTTTATCAACAATGAGCGTATCGATTTTTCGCAGATTCTCGATCGCTTCGGCATCGCGAAACAAGATGCCCATATTCGCGGCACGACCGGTCGCGACCATGATCGACATTGGGGTTGCCAGACCGAGTGCACAGGGGCAGGCGATGATCAGCACGGCCACCGCATTCAAGACGGCATAGACCCAGGACGGTTCGGGTCCGAAGAATCCCCAGATAAAAAATGTGGTGACCGAGGCTGCCAGCACGGCGAGCACGAACCAATAGGAAACCGTATCGGCCATGCGTTGCATCGGTGCGCGCGAGCGTTGCGCTTGCGCGACCATCTGCACAATCTGCGCGAGCATGCTGTCGGAGCCAACACGGGTGGCACGCACCACCAATGCGCCGTTGACATTCATCGTGGCGCCAATCACCTTGTCGCCGATGGTTTTCGATACCGGCATCGATTCACCGGTCAGCATGGATTCGTCGATGCTGCTTTGACCTTCCGTCACTTCACCATCGGTCGGCACTTTTTCTCCGGGGCGGACACGCAGACGGTCGCCGACGTGCACATGCGTCAATTCAATATCTTCTTCGCTACCATCGGCATTGATTCGACGTGCGGTTTTTGGGGCGAGATTCAATAACGCTTTAATGGCGGCAGAAGTTTTCGAACGCGCTTTTAATTCGAGCAATTGACCCAGCAAGGTCAGGGAAACAATGACAGCGGCGGCCTCGAAATACACGCCGACCCGGCCATGCTCCTGAAATGACGACGGAAACCATTCCGGAAATAAAGTGCCGGCAACACTATAGGCATAGGCGGCAAACACGCCGATACCGATCAGGGTCCACATATTGAAATTGGCGGTGCGAATGGATTGCACGCAACGCACGAAGAACGGCCAGCCAGCCCAGGCAACAACGGGCGTGGCGAGTGCAAATTCCAGCCAGGTTCGCGTGTCGGTGGCCAGCCAGGGCCAGTCATGGCCAAACATGGCGAGTACCAAAACGATCACGCTCAGCGGCAAGGTCCACCAGAAGCGCCGCGAAAAATCCTCCAGTTCCGGGTTTTTCTCGTCTTCCAGCGAGGGCATCATCGGTTCCAGTGCCATGCCGCATTTGGGGCAGATACCGGGATGGTCTCGCACGATTTCCGGATGCATCGGGCAGGTGTACATAGTGCCCGCCACCGCTGGAATTTCGGGAGCATCGTGCGCGGGGGCAAGATATTTTTCCGGCGAGGCACTGAATTTCGTCTTGCAATGTTCGGAACAGAAATAAAAAGTCTGCCCTGCATGGGCATGTGCAATTTTCTCGCCTGCTTTCATGCCGCAAACGGGATCGATGTGCGGTTTTGAATCGTCATTGGAATGGATTTGTAAGGTATCGATGCTGCCTGCCGGTCTTGCCTGCGGATGATCATGAGACATGGCATTGCTCCTTTGAAAACGATATGGCAAGTAAGTATCCCGGCTCGCCGCCATTACATTAGGGCGACATCGGAGCTATTGAATATCAACAATAATCCCAATGCCGTCTGTGCGCCCGGACACGCTTGTTCTTGAGCCAGAGCTCAAGTTTTGCGGCGGATTGGCTTGCCGAAATCCGGATCATTGCTAACCCGATGCGCTACGCTGCCTTTTGGATTTTTGTACCAGCCAGGATCGGCGTAACTGCCCTTCGGCAAATCATCACGAACTTTCACGACGGTAAACATGCCGCCCATTTCGATGTTTCCGAACGGGCCTTTGCCGGCCATCATCGCCAGCGTGTTGGGCGGACCTTGCATATGGCCGCTATCGGTATGGTCCTGATGTTCGGCCATGCCGTTTTCACCCATGGCCATATAACCGGGCAACATTTCGCG
>JAYWIC010000046.1:0-15230 GCA_043789195.1 Arenimonas sp.
TTCCAGATACCGTCAACACCCGGTTTTGCACCCTGCATGTAATACCAGGTTGGCGTGGTGTCCTGCAGATAGGTGTACCAGATAACGGCCCAATCGGTGCCGCCCGGATAAATAAATACACCGTGTCCACTACGGCTTGGGTTGTAATACGAACCCGGCTTGAAGGTAGCACCTACATTTTGTGTATTGATGACCGCTTTCACCGCTACGGTGGCAGTAGCACCACCGGCATTGGTCGGTTTCAGGTACCAACGACCCGGCTGCAAACTACCACCTGAAATGGTGATGGTTTGGTTCGCGCCGGCAACGCTGGAGGTAAACGCATTGGTCACCGGAGCGGCTTCGATCAACGGTGCGGTCGGGCTTGCCAGGCGCGCGGTGCCCAGGGTTACTGTGCCGGTACCGGTGGTGGTAAATGTCACCGAAGTGGCATTGGGCGGGACATCGAAGTAAAGCTTGTTGTGGGTCGATCCTGCCGGCAAGGTGACCGAACGGGCAACATTATTGGCCAAGGCAAAGGGTTCGAATGTTGTACCGGTACGGGTCAAAGTCACCGGAATCTGGACGGCATCGGTGCCAGCAGAGGCTTGAACCATCAAGAAACCGATACGCTTCTGTCCAGCGATGAACGTTGGGTCATCCCAGGCAAGACGCGTCTTGAAAGTGGCACCCGAGGCTAATTTACCCGGGCCTGTGGCAGTAAAGTTACCTGTCGCTCCAACGCTGATCGGCGCTTGATAAGAATCCACCTGAACAAGATCAGAGCTACCGGTCGATGCATCATTATAGTTTTGTACCAACAGCCAGAAAGTCTGTGGACTGCCGCTAGTGGTGACATTGAACTCACAAAGCTCGGTCGCATTGGCACCGGTAGAAGCGCATAGCTCTTCTCCCGCCGCCGGCAAGGCATCACCATTATCGTCTGAGCCAACGAATAAGTCGGTATCCAGAGATGCCGAAGAGGATGTTGCTACATGTACTTTATAAGTGACCGGTCCACCAACAGGACTTGCCGGGATCGTGAAGGTATCTTTGAAGATGCCGGTAGTAAAGGCATCATAGGGATCGGCATTGGTGGGATCTTGTTGCAGTGAAGGCGTACTGACTTTAGGCGTCACCAAATCTCCGGCGATAAAGCGGGCATCCGGCAAGGCAGCCAGACTGGTAGCTCCCGAGAAAGTGACATCAAAGAAGCCACGCTCGGTGGTCACTGTTTGTGCAATCGAAGTAATGGCAGTGGATGGATTGGAATAGGGACTCGAGTAAATTGCCACTGGCAAGGTCAAATTAGGTCGACCGTCGCCTAAGGTGTTTTGCAAGGTAACCGAGCCATACACCCACTTACCCAATTGTGATGGTGCATTCGCTAAATTAAATGTGAAATTGACCGCTTGCGATTGGCCATTGGTAAAACTCAAGCTGCTGGAGCTTGGCGTCATGGTAACGCCAGCAGGCAAGTTACTGGTAACGGTGTAATTGCCGCCGCCAACCATATCGGTGAAGGTGCGCGTCAAAATGCAGGATTCAAAGCAAGCGTTATTGCCTAGCGATGGAAGATTCAGGGTATTGGCGGTTGTGGCATTCGTCGCCTTGAATTGGGCATCGGTAACGGCAAGGTACAAGCCAGCACGTACCGCTTTATTGACATCGGTTTGACCCGAGCCAATTTCGTGCGGCGTGCCTACAACGCCATTCACTGTCACGCTAGGGCGTGCAGTTAGCATGAGGGCCGAAATGATTTGATTCGGCGTCCAGCTAGGGTTGGCTTTTTTGATCAGCGCCACGGCACCGGCAACATGCGGTGTCGCCATCGACGTGCCGCTCAAAGTATCTGTAGTTTTGGTGCTGGTAATACACGCTCCCGCAGCTTGCGATGCGCATGTGGGTGGATAAGGATACGTTGCCGAATGCGTACCGTCACCAACACCTGCGGCAACGATATCAACGCCTGGTGCCGAGATGTCGGGCTTGATAATGCCGGTAGGGACTACCGGACCACGGCCACTAAATGAAGCTAGCTTGTCACCAGAACTCGGTGCAAAACTCCAGCTTGCTGCCTTGATCTCGCCAATATGACCCGTACCGGAATTCAACCAACTGAGGAATGCCTGTCCATCCGCGTAAGTCAGATGTATGGTTGGAATGTTATAAGACCCTGTTACCAAACCTTCGCCCTCGGATGCCTGATTGTAAAGAATCATGCCGGTACCGCCTGCAATCTCCACATTGGTCGATTTCGCGAGGCGTGCGTAGTAACCGCGTTCGCAAGCCACTACGCGGGCAGCGAAAAACGTTGACACAGTCCAGGTTGGTGGCCGGCTCACACCCGTTGCAGCGTTATCTGGATCAGCACCTGTCGCACACAGCGGATACGCCGGATCTTTCGAGATAAAGGTGGGGGTTAATACGCCGCTGGAACTACCAGCACCGTAAAGCGAACCACCACCTGGACGAGGCGCGTTACCACCGGTCAACACTAATTGTCGAAGTAATGCACGATCATGGGTGGTTGCGGCAACCGACAAGACCCATGGCGAATTTGAGGGGCTCCCCACGGTACCTGCCGATGGACCATCATTACCGGCAGCCACGGATGCAACGATATTGGCATTACGTGCAGCCAGAAAAGCTTCTTCGCTATCGTCAGGACTTGGGTCATTTGTTCCATCAATCGCCAAGTATGGATCGCTGGGAGCGCCGCCAATCGAATAACTAATCACGGTAACAGCATCACTTACTGCTTGGTTAATACCGGCCAATGTCATCGACCCCGGGCAGCCGGTGTCATCACACGCCTTGTAAGCAATAATGTTGGCCCTCGGCGCAACACCCGACATAGTTGGATTGTATGGTGTAATACCGCCTGGAATGTTGATTATTACTGGATTACCCGACGTAGTAGCCGCAGTGTGAGTGCCGTGACCATCTCTATCTTCAGCATCTCCCGTGGTTCCGCTGCCTCCTGCCACGAAATCCCATAGGCCGATGATTTTGCCATTACATTTACTGGCATGCGTTGGACTTCCGCCTGCTTGGGCGCAACGACCATATTTAGTGGCGCCTCTGGGATTGGTAATGGTGAAATTCTCGGCAAACGTCGCACCCGAAGCGCCTGATGCAGCAAAGGATGGATGACTTCTATTAATACCGGTGTCAATGACACCAATAATCATGCCCTCGCCTTTATTGCCTGTTACAGCGGGGGTTCCGCCACCTGCCCATACCTGATCGGCTTTAATCCAAAGAGGACCACGGTCGGTCATAAGGCGATAAATTTTTTCCTGTTGCACACGCTTGACGCCTGGCAAGCTGCGAATAAGCGCAGCTTCGGATTCCGTCATGGGTGCAGCGAAACCATGGGTAACCACGTCGTAAACAAAAGTAGGTGTTATGGTGCGGCCAATTTTGCTGGACGCTTGCTGGATGCGGTTTTGGCGAGCCGAAGCAAGATAGCGGCGATAGTTTTGCGAAGCTGCTGAATTGACATTGAACTTCGTTTCACCGGTAGCACTCGGGCTGGTGGCGGCCATTTTCGGCATGCTGGATTTAAGGCCATCCGAGCCACGGAAGCTGGCCAGCGGCAATTCATCGAAAGTGACAATATAGGTTTTGATTCCCGTGCTTTTGACATCAACGATATTCGATGCGGCGTTAGCCGCTTCGTTCGCGGGGAGGGTCAAACCTAATCCAATGGCAACGGCTAAAACTAACGGAGACGCACGCATGCTGGCTATCCTGTGGCTAATATGGCGAATATAACTTCCCGATTCTACTAGTAAATGCGCTCTGATTGTGGACATCTTGATTTAGCTAGGTGATGGAGCAAACCGTGACATTCATCACACAACTGCATTTAATAAGCGTCTTCACTGTTACCGGTGAAATTGGTTACACACTAGATAACGTTCATCATCGCAATGCGTGGACGGTTATCGCGATAAAAGTTAATATTTGCGCATAAATGAATGATTTTTCTGCCAATTCTGTAGTTCTTGAAGTTAAAAACCTGAGCTATTTCAGAAATGAAGAGAAAATCTTCGGCCCCGTAGATTTCACCCTGAATAGCGGCAGTGCACTCCTGGTCACTGGCGCCAACGGTTCGGGAAAAACCACGCTGCTCAGGGTTCTCAGCGGTTTGCTCAGAGCGCAAACGGGTGAAATTCTGGTTTACAAACCGGAAGGCGCCCATCATGACCTGTCGCATTCCTGTGCCTATTTGGCTCACAAGCCAGGACATAAGGCCGAACTTAGCTGCCTTGAAAACCTCGAATATCTCCAAGCCGTTTTTCATCGGCCACAGTCGGAACTCATCGAAGCAACACTCTCAAAAGTAGGGCTCGCGGGATACGAAGACACCCAAGCACGACAACTGTCGGCCGGGCAAAACAAGCGGCTTGGCTTGGCCAGACTATTGCTTTGCCACAGCCCATGCTGGCTGCTTGACGAGCCTTACGCCAATCTGGATCTGCAGGGAATCGAATTGGTCAATCAATTAATTGCCGAACAGACCGCTCGAGGCGGAGCGGTATTGTTGACAACTCACGGTGCTTACGCAGCGCCATCGGTTCCTTGCCAAAGCCTGATTCTCGCCGACGGCGGGTCACGCCGATGAATACGAATCAAGCCATTTTTCCATTATTTGCCGCGCAATGCCGTCGCGATTTACGACTCTCTCTAAGGCGTCGTGGCGACGTTGCTCAGCCAGTCTTGTTTGCCATCATGGTCATTACGCTTTTCACGCTGGCGACAAGTGCCGACCCGAAAAAAATGGCGGAGCTCGCACCGGGAATCATCTGGGTAGCGATTTTATTATCGAGCCTGTTATCGCTCGACTCGATTTATCGCAGCGATTTCGATGATGGCAGCCTCGAGCAAATGCTGATGTCACCCGCTCCGCTGTCATTGCTACTTGGCGCCCGAATTCTGGTGCACTGGATAAGCACCGTGCTACCGCTCGTTATCCTGACACCGCTTTTTGCCCAGATGCTATTCCTGCCGACGGACTTGCTGGCTCCATTGATGGTCTCCTTGTTGGTAGGTACTCCACTCATCAGTCTGGTCGGCGCCGTGATTGCCGCATTGACGGTCGGTATACGCCACTCTGGTATGCTATTGGCTCTGTTGGCACTCCCACTTTACGTTCCCGTGCTGGTGTTTGGCGCGGGCTCGGTGGTGGCCGCATCGCAGGGATTAGCCTGGCTGGGTGCCATCAGTCTTTTGGCTGCCGGCTTGGTGATTGCCATCGTGCTTGCCCCTATTGCTGCGGCCTCTGCCATAAAAATTTCCTTGACCTGAAATGAAAGACTTAATTCTTTGGTTCAACACCACCGGATCACCCCCCAATTTCGAGCGCTTCGCCGCCCGCTGGATTCCTGTCTGGTTTTCGCTGGCATTGGTAAGCCTCGCCATCGGAATCGTTGGCGGATTATTCATGGTGCCGGCCGATGCCAAGCAAGGGGAAATTTTCAGGATTATTTACATTCACGTTCCTGCCGCCTGGATGAGCCTCTTTGTCTTTATTGCCATGGCGACACAGGCATTCATCGCATTGGTGTGGCGCATCAAGATCTGTGAATTGCTGACAATCGCCAGCGCCCATATCGGCATGATGTTTACCGCGATCACACTGATTACCGGATCCATCTGGGGCAAGCCAACATGGGGAACCTGGTGGACATGGGATCCGAGACTCACGTCCGAGTTGGTGCTGCTGTTTATTTATTTAGGCATTATCGGCCTTTACAACGCGATCGAAGATCGTCGCTCAGCTGCACGAGCTGCTGCATTCTTGGTGCTCATCGGCATCATCAATGTACCGATCGTGCATTTTTCGGTGAACTGGTGGAACACCCTGCATCAGGGCGAAACCATTCGACTGGTGGGTGAGTCGAAAATGGCAACGGAAATGATGTGGCCGCTCATCGTAATGGCGCTTGCCACCAAGTTCTGGTTTGTCGGTTCGGTACTTAAACGCACGCGCGCCATGAATCTCGAACACGAAGCCAATAAAGACTGGGCGAAAAAATTGGCAGGAGCCGAGTAATGATCCATCTGCATCAGGAATTCGTGATAGCCGCCTACATAATTTTTGCCGCAGCCCTGATTTGGGATTTTCTTGCGCCGCATCTGAGCTACAAAAAAACATTGCGCGCAATCCGTTTACGGGCGAAGCGCAACAAAACCTCGCCGTTATAAAACATGCCCTTGAGACCGAGTAAATGAATCCCACCCGTGTTCGCCGAATTTGGTTCATCGTCCTGCTGCTTGTGGTGGCTGCTGTCGCCGGCACGCTGATCACCTTTGCCATGCAAGAAAACATGACCTATCTGTACACGCCCTCGCAGGTCAAAAACAAGGAAGCCCCAGCAGGTGCCAATTTCCGCCTCGGTGGCGTAGTCTGCGAAGGCAGCATCAAACGCAAGGAAAGTACGCTCGCCGTTTCGTTCTCAGTCACCGACCGCGTGAACCAGATCATCGTTCTACATGAAGGCATCTTGCCGGACATGTTCAAGGAAGGCACCAGCATTATCGCCACCGGTAAAATGCAAAGCGGCAAGTTCATGGCCAACGAAGTATTGGCCAAGCATGACGAAACCTACACGCCGAAAGAAATGCAGGATGCGATGAAAAAAGCAAAGGCGCTGCAGACCAAATCCTGCGGGGCGCTTTGAGCGTAAAGACACATGATTCCTGAACTTGGCCAAATCAGTTTACTTCTATCACTCATCATTGCAGTGCTGCTGGCAAGCGTGCCTTTATGGGGCGCACAAGCTAACAACAGGGCATTAATGCAAACGGCCAGACCACTCGCCCACGCACAACTGTTTTTCATCGTGCTGGCGTTTGGCTTGCTGACCTATAGCTTTACGGTGCATGATTTTTCCGTCGCCTACGTACAAAAAAATTCGAATTCCTTATTGCCATTTGCCTATCAAATTTCAGCAGTTTGGGGAGCACACGAAGGCTCTTTATTGCTTTGGATCATGATTCTGGCCATTTGGACCAGTGCCGTGGCCATTTTTTCAAAGCAATTACCTGAACACGTTATTGCTCGCGTGCTCGCCGTCATGGGCATAATCAGTATCGGCTTTATCGCATTCACGATTTTCACCTCGAATCCTTTCGCACGCGCCTTTCCAATCTCACCGGAAGGCGTGGATTTGAATCCGCTGCTGCAAGATCCCGGCCTTATTTTTCATCCGCCCTTGCTTTACACCGGTTATGTCGGATTTGCCGTGGCATTTGCCTTTGCCATTGCGGCACTGATCGACGGCAAACTCGATGCACAGTGGATTCGCTGGTCGCGGCCCTGGACAAACATCGCCTGGGCATTTCTAACACTCGGTATCGCCCTTGGAAGTTTCTGGGCTTACTACGAGCTGGGATGGGGCGGCTGGTGGTTCTGGGACCCGGTAGAAAATGCCAGCTTCATGCCTTGGTTAGTCGGCGCGGCACTGATCCATTCACAGGCCGTTACCGAAAAACGTGGCAGTTTCAAAAGCTGGACTTTATTACTCGCCATTGCGGCATTTTCATTATCGCTCTTGGGCACGTTTTTAGTACGCTCAGGCGTGCTGACATCGGTCCATGCATTTGCCTCGGACCCGGAACGCGGAATGTTTATCCTCGCCTTTCTGGTCATCGTGGTAGGCGGCTCGCTAGTGCTGTTTGCATTCCGCGCGCCGAGCAAGGATTCGGGACAACCCTTCGCCGCCTACTCACGCGAAACATTGCTGCTCTTCAATAATTTATTACTGGCGGGTGCCGCAGGCATGGTCCTGATCGGAACCCTATATCCCTTGCTGGCAGACGCACTGGAACTTGGAAAAATTTCCGTGGGCTCGCCCTACTTCGGATTTCTGTTTACTTTGCTGATGCTGCCGTTAGTCATGTTGCTGCCCTTCGGGCCACTGACTCGCTGGCAAAATGATCAGGCTTCGAAGTCCGCAAAGGTCTTAATTCCATGGGCGGTATTGGCGCTGTTCGCTGGCGGTGTGAGTTTCTTTTTCTGGCCCGGCAGCACGATTAAAACGGTAGCCGGCGTGATTGCTGCGATCTGGATATTGCTTGGCACCCTCGCCTTTGTTCGCTCGCGTTTCAAAAATTCGGGAAGTCGCTTTACTGCCGAAATGGTCGGGATGATATCGGCACATATCGGTGTCGGTCTTTTCTTCTTCGGCGTCCTGATGACGGAAAGCCTGAGCATCGAAAAAGACGTTGCCGCAACACCGGGCTCGATCATTTCATTGCGTGGTTACGATTTTCGTTTCGATGGTGTACGAAAAGTGGAAGGGCCGAATTACATCGCCGATCGTGGCACGGTCATCATCAAGAAAAGCGGCGAGATAATCGCGACCCTGCACCCGGAAAAACGGATGTATGCCAGCGGCGGCAATAGCATGACGGAAGCGGCAATCCATTCGAGATTGCACCGCGATTTATACGTCGCTCTCGGTGAACCGCTGGATAACAAAGGCAGCTGGGCATTACGCCTCTACGTGAAGCCCTTTATTCGTTTCATCTGGCTAGGCACATTACTGATGGCCATTGGCGGCTTTATCGTGAGCTTCGACAAGCGCTTCAAGCGTCGCAATGCGAACGAGGCAAATCCGTGAGCACGCGCCTGCTTCCACTGATCGCGTTTATCGGTTTGGCCTTGTTGTTATTTATCGGCGTGCGAATGAATTCGGGCAAAGACAATAGCGCCATTCCCTCGCCCTTGATTGGCAAACCGGCGCCTCAATTTTCATTGCCGGTGCTGAACAAACCTGAAGTGTTCGTAAAAACCGATGATCTGAAAGGCAAGCCCTATTTGCTGAATGTATGGGGAAGTTGGTGCCCTGCTTGCCAGATTGAACACCCGGTAATCACTGAATTTGCAAAAACCGGCAAAGTTAGAGTCATCGGATACAACTATAAAGACGAAACCGACGCCGCCAATCGATGGCTGCAGCAATTCGGCAATCCCTATGATTTAATCTTGGTGGATGAACCCGGACGCGCAGCATTGGACTGGGGAATCTATGGCGCACCGGAAACCTTTTTAATCGGTGCCGATGGCATCGTGCGCTGGAAACATGTTGGCCCGATCACTCCGGAAATTATCCAGCGGGAAATCCTGCCTGCACTGGAGTCTGCCCAATGAAAAAACTCCTGTTTTTAATACTCCTTGTTTTCAGCCATGGCTTGATGGCAATGGACCCCACTGATTATCGCAGTGCCGAGGAAGAACAGCGTTTTCGTAGCTTGGCAGCCGAGCTGCGTTGCGTGATGTGCCAGAACCAGAGTCTGGCCGACTCGAATGCGATGATTGCCAAAGACCTGCGGCTTGAACTATTGAGCCTGATTCGCGAAGGAAAATCCGACGACGAAATCAAACAATTCATGGTCACGCGTTACACCGATTTTGTTTTGTACGAACCACCGATGCGGCCAGGCACCTGGCTGCTTTGGTTCGGACCGTTCCTGATACTCGGTGTAGGTGCCGCCGCAATATTCATGATCATAAAAAAACGCAGCGCTGCAATGCCAAACCGGCCCGCCGCGGATAACGACAACCAGGAATGGTAATGAGTCTTTTCTATTTAATTGCCGTTTTGCTAGTTGCCATTGCAGCGGCAATGACGGTTTATCCGATCCTGAAAAGCCAGCGTAAATTGGCGATCACCATTATTGTCGGCTTACCTTTGCTGACATTTTCGCTTTATCGCTTTATCGGAACACCCGAAGCGCTCGATCCGGATTTCATTGCGATGAACCAGGCCGAGCCCGACATCAATGACGCCATTGCCGGTCTTGAGCGGGAATTAAAGGGCAATCCGGGCAATCTCGAAGGTTGGGTATTGCTGGCACGTACACGGATGGCCATGGGCGATTTTGATGCCGCAAACCAGGCTTTCGCGAAGGCCATTCTGCTGGCGCCGAAAGATCCGGATCTGAAAAGCGAACGTGCCGAAGCCTTGATGCGCGGATCAAGTAATCGAACTTTTCCGGATGAAGCCATCGTTCTGCTCAAAACGGTCCTCGCGGAAAATCCGGAACATCAGCGCTCCCTGTTTTATCTTGGACTACATTATTTGCAGCAAGGTGATTTGACGCAGGCCGAATTCCATCTTCAAAAATTGCTGCCACAGCTCGACACCAAGGCAGCCAATGCATTGCGCGAACAAATCAATATCGCAAGGACGCAGAAAAATCTTCCTCCTCTCGAAATGGCGATAGCGAATGACATTTCCACGATGAAGCTGACGATCTCGCTGGAACCCGCACTGGCGTCTGCGATCAAGCCCGGTGCCGTTTTATTCGTATTTGCAAAATCACTGGATGGCAAAGGGCCACCTGTGGCGGCGAAACGAATCGAGGTTATCGACTTTCCAATTGAAATTGAATTGAGCGATGCCGACAGTTTGATGCCGACCGCAAAATTGTCGTCGCTGGAAAAAGTAGCCATCTCGGCGCGCATTTCCCTGCAAGGCGATGCGTTTGCCCAATCCGGCGATATCGAAGCCGACGCCGTTATTGCGGAAACCAATGGCGGCAAAATTTCCGAAATAAAATTATCGCGAGTGAAGCAATGACTGAATTTATTCCGGAAAACTCCCTGTTTGCGGCGCTGCCTTCGCCTTTCAAAATGAAACGAGGCGGCGAATTGATCCAAGCGCGCATGGCTTACGAAACTTGGGGCGCCCTGAATACCGATGCCAGCAATGCGATTTTGATTCTGACCGGCTTGTCGCCGAATGCCCACGCCGCTTCCCATCTTGGCAACCTGGAAACAGGCTGGTGGGAAGCGATGCTCGGGCCCGGCAAAGCGATCGATACCGATCGATGGTTTGTCATTTGCGTCAACTCACTGGGTAGCTGCAAAGGATCGACCGGGCCGGCATCGATTAACCCATTCACCCATAAAAATTATTGCCTCGACTTCCCCGAGCTTTCGATTGAAGACGGAGCTAATGCGGCATTTGAAGTCGTGAAAGCACTCGGCATCCCTCAACTTGCCTGCGTCATCGGAAATTCGATGGGCGGCATGACGGCCCTCGCCTTTTTGCTGTTGCACCCCGGCAGCGCCCGAGCACATATCAATGTCTCCGGCAGTGCCCGCGCCTTGCCGTTTTCCATCGCGATCCGGTCCTTGCAACGCGAGGCGATTCGACTTGATCCGAATTGGAATCAGGGCGATTACAGCGATGATGCATATCCGGAAAACGGCATGCGAATGGCGCGCAAACTCGGCGTCGTGACCTATCGTTCGGCGATGGAATGGGACGGCCGCTTTGGCCGTGTTCGCTTTGACAGCGAATTTCTCGATGACGACCCGTTCAGTCTCGAATTTGAAGTCGAGCGTTATCTTGAAGGGCATGCCCGCAAATTCGTTCGCCAATTCGACCCTAACTGCTATTTGTATTTGAGTCGCTCCATGGACTGGTTCGACGCCGCCGACTATGGTCAGGGCGATGCCATGCGCGCACTGGCATCTATCAAGCTGGATAAAGCGCTATCGATTGGCGTGCATACCGACATTCTTTTCCCTCTTCAGCAACAGGAACAAATTGCCGAAGGCTTGCGGGCGGGCGGCTGCGAAGCCCAATTCGCGCCCTTGCCTTCGCCACAGGGGCATGACGCTTTTCTTGTCGACATTGAACGCTTCAGTCCGGCTATCGCGGGCTTTCTGGCAAAGCTATAGACTATGACCATGGACCAATACCCTACCTTTACCGGCCGTGACGCCCTGCTGGGCATGATCGAACAAGCCCTGTCACTGGATGACCACGAAGCCATCACGACAAGCTTGCGTGACGGCCTATGCCTTCTGATTCGCGACAAGACCGTATTTCTTCCCGAGTGCGTATTCGAGCCGGTCGAAGGCCACTATGCCCGTCGTGAGCTTTATGCGTGCCCGACAACCGGCATCAGCGTCGTGGCCATGACTTGGGCGCCCGGCCAGGGCACGCCGATACACGATCACTGTGGGCTGTGGTGTGTGGAAGGCGTGTGGCAAGGGCATCTGGAAATCGTTCGCTATGAGCTGGAAGAAGTAAACGGTGACCTCCATCGCTTCTCGATGCACGAAACCCTGAAAGCGGGAACCGGCACCGCTGGTAGTCTGTTACCGCCGCACGAGTACCACACCATTCGTAACCCGAATGAAAAACAGATCGCTATTTCCCTTCATATTTACCAGGCGGCGATGAACGACTGCGCCACCTTCGAGCCGCAAGGCAACGATTGGTATCTGAGAAAAAAGAAAACTCTTTGTCTCGATACCGTTGAATGTCGGTGACATTATGGGCGCCTCTAAAAGCCAACAGTCCTAAGCAAGACAAGGCGCGAGGGAAAAATCACGACGCGCATATACGGCATATGTAAGGAGTGATTTTCCCCTTGCAACGCCGTATTGCGACGAAATGTTGGCTTTTAGAGGTGCCCATTTGGGGAAAATTTGCTACAATTCGCGCTCACTTCGGGCCGAAGTGGCGGAACGGTAGACGCAGCGGATTCAAAATCCGCCGAGGTAACCCCTTGTGAGAGTTCGATTCTCTCCTTCGGCACCAACATAGTGATACGGATACGCAGTCTGGCGTTTTAAAACGAAGGCTGTTAAGACCAATAGACGCTCTGGTAGCGTAATGACCAAAAAGGCGCCATGATCAGGCGCTTTTTTTGTGCCTGAATTTTGCGCCACAATTTAGCAAGCGTGTACTCTCCGAATACACCGCGAACCCTTTTGCCTTGGGGCAAACTCTAGTACTTGAACACTTGCATATATACCCAGATGATCAAAACACTATTCTCCATTCTGATTGGCGCCTTCTTTGCAACATGTACTTTACTGCTGGTGGGTATTTATTGGCTTATCGGGCTGGTGATTCAAATCGCCCGTATCCTTCTATTGCCATTTCATCTATTGCAGGGCAAATCACGAAAAACCTGATCACGCGTGTTGCTGCTATCGGCAATCCGCGAGAATTTTTCTAAGTTCATCAGGTGATTTCCAATGGTATCCACTCACGTAGCGTGGCAGATCCCATTGCGGGCTTTCCATGCCGAGTGGCTCACCGACAGTCCCGAATGCCGCCTGCAGCCCAATACGTTCCGAATGGACAGGCAGATAACAGGCTGACAGAAATTCCGGGGCATGGCCGTACGGATAAGCAAAATATCGGCATTTTTTTGGCGATATACGGTCATTAACATACTGCAATGCCTGATCTATTTCATACGCGGCGCGTATTTCATTATTGACCTGGAAAAAATCACCCCGCGACATGCCATCAGGTGCGTCGTTATCGAGAATGTCATGGTTGTGATCCCAGCCATGACATTCGATGGAAAATAAATCATTCCTCGAAGCTTCAGGCCACCAGTTCTCGCTCATCCAGCCGAGCGAGTGGAGACATTTTTCATCGAGCAATCGGCGGGCTTTCGGATCGGCAATAACAAAGCTCGTGATGTGGAATATCGAGTCGGAATCCGGGAAGTCTATTCGGGCATCTTGCAAACAGCCTAAAAAGCTTCGCTGCCTTCCGCGCTCGGGATAATCAACGTCAAGCACTTCCAGATCACAACCATCGTCGCAGGTAATGGCGACACACTTGGCCAGATCACGATTTGCCATACCCAGCCTTTGCTCGACAACCCACGACAGCGGAACCACCCGCCAGCCATCACGTAGCAGCATTCGCAAGTCTTCCGCGAGCGCGACATGGTCATTGCCGAGATAAACATCACCGGCAACCGAACTTGCGTGGTAGGTCAGTATTGGAATTTTCATGCGAGTCTAGTTACGTTGATATCTTCCATATTGCCGTTTACCGTATAGTTTCAGGGAAACCCATCCAGATGTCAGTCATGAATACAAAGCTCATCGATGTTGACCCGACTTTACGTGATTTTATCGTGGTTACGGAAGTGGATCACGGGCCGGTTTTTGCCCGTCATATTTTCCAGCGGAAATTCCATCAGGATTGCCCGGATTTTCCGCATCATATCGTGGCCTTCTACATCACGGCTGCCAGGGAATTTATTCCTGCGTCTTATGCACACTTCAGGCCATACAAATCGGTGTATCTTGCAGGCGGCGGTTGTACTGACGGCAATGCCTTGCAAAAATTAGCAGAAGACGAAAAAACGACATTAACCGTTGCCAACGGCTTGCTATTACAAACCATGCGTTACGGCTTTATCCGATTTGCCGACCAATGCGAAGCCTATTTTGGCTATTGCGGCGACGATAGAGCCTGGGGCGTTTTCATGGAAGCCGGTTTTGAACCGACACCCCATAAACACCTGATTGCCCGATGGCATAAAGAGTTGAGCGAACAACGAAAAACCGAATTAATCGAAGAAGTATTTACCATCGGTCCATTTTGACGCCTGCATAACCCGTCACGAATATCGATACCCTCGGTATATCACCACCAGGGCCACCAACCCTTCCCTGTCATGGCATAACGATCTGCCGCCCGTTCCATCGGGTTTTTTACACTGATACCGCCACAGATGAAATAAACCGGCAGGAAAAACATTCCCAACACCATGTATTGGTAAACATGGGCGCGCTCGTGATTGCCGATGCGTATGCAATCATTTCGATTACCATCGTGACGACATTGATAAGTCGTCACGATGGTATCGAGGTCTTTTGCCGTATTGAGAATGACATTGCCGAAGGTGATGGCGCCACCGGGGCCAAACGGAAACCGTGAAAATACCAATGCGTGATCAGAGTATTTCAATCGTGATCCCAGAGGCACCGTCAGAAAACCGGCGACCAGACCCATCAGGCTCATCGGAATTGCCCAGATCATGCCCAACAAAAATAAAAGACGGAAACCCACTTCCTGCCAATTTATTTTTGTTTTCAACATTTTTATTTACCCCAGGAGCGGCGCATCAAGGCTTCGGTATTTTCTGGCGGCATTTTTTCGGCCGCCGTCATCATGGAATTGATTGCCCAGCAGGCGTCCGCATCGCTTGCACCTTGAATATTTCCCATAACGCGATTCATTTTTTCCGCCGATGAGCCGTGATAGGTGTACTGCAAATCCAGCATGGCGGCTTGGTAATTAGTCTCATTGACCGGAATAATAGCCATATTTTCAACGTCTGCCACCATCGCGTCATAAATAAAGTCGGTCATGGACTTGTGGTATTTCGACGGCAATCTTTCAAGGGCGGCCAGCATATCCGTGGTCAATTGTTCGTCGAAATCATCGCGAGGCCTTGCC
>JAYWIC010000047.1:0-15054 GCA_043789195.1 Arenimonas sp.
CTGCTGATAAAGCGTGTGCAAAATAGCATGGCCGGTACGGTCGGCAGCTGCGCAAGTGCGCTGGGCCGGTGGGCCTTTGCCGTATTTCGTAGTCATGCCGCCGAACGGACGTTGGTAAATCTTGCCTTCTTCGGTACGCGAAAACGGCACGCCATAATGTTCGAGTTCAATGATCGCCGGAATCGCTTCGCGGCACATATATTCGATCGCGTCCTGGTCGCCCAGCCAATCCGAACCTTTCACGGTATCGAAGAAATGGTAACGCCAGTCGTCTTCGCCCATATTGCCCAAGGCGGCGGAAATGCCGCCCTGCGCTGCCACCGTATGCGAACGGGTCGGAAATACCTTGCTGATACAGGCCGTTTTCAAGCCTTTTTCCGCCAGTCCGAAAGTGGCGCGTAAACCTGCACCACCCGCTCCGACGACAATCATGTCGTATTTATGTTCTGTAATTTTGTAAGCCGTCATGTTGAAGTTTCGCCTCAGGCAGAAAATACGATGCGGCCGATCGCGATAATCGCGGCGATGGCGGCAATGGCATAAACGAATTTGATAATCAGCTGCAGGGTGAGTTCCTGCCAGCCATGGATATAGTCTTCAACGACAACCTGCAGGCCCAAACGGGCATGCCAGAGCATGGCAATCATGAAGCTGACCAGCAATGTTGCATTCAACGGCTGGGCAATCGCCGCGCGCACCGACAGTTGATCAGCACCCATCAAGCCCACAGCGAAATAAATAAACCAGGGTGAGAGCAATAACAGGGCGATGGCCGTGATGCGTTGCATCCACCAATGGTTGACGCCGTCTTTTGCCGAACCCAAACCGCGGGCAGTCGCTAATGGATCACGCATATCGGTCATAGGGCACCCCCCCGAAGCGCAATAACCCAAAGCAAGGCTGTCAGGCCTGTCGAAAGTGCAATCACGAGATAGCCGGTTTTCACAACAGTCTGGATTTCCATGCCCCAGCCAATATCCCAAAGCAGATGTCGGATGCCATTAAGCAAGTGATAGATCAGACTGGCAGAAAATACGAATAAAGCCAGCATGCCAAACCAGGAAGCGATGATTTGCTGGAACCACGCATAACAATCGTAGTCGCTGGCGACAATGACAAGCCAGGCACTAACAAACAATGCTCCGATGGCCAGTACGACGCCTGTCATGCGATGGGCAATCGACAAGACACTCGTGATTTGTTTCTTGTAGATGTCCAGATGAGGCGATAACGGTCGCTGTCTAGCTGCCATGGATACTCTCTCTTTAGTTCAATCTAATGATATGAATTCAGATGCGACAGGCGCGTCAAAAATCGATGCAACGGCCGTTTTTTTCCCAGTCGCCATACCGTGTTGGCTCTGGCCCCTTTCGGCCACCAATTTCTGTCGGCAGCTTGGCATCCTTATCACCAGACGCTTCTGGAGCCGCCGGTGGAACAATGTCATCGTCTGCGTCGGGTTTCTGGCCTATCATCTGTATTCTTTCTGGAAAACCGAATTTTAATTCCCGCGCCTATGTCCGACAAGCTGAATTTTTTGCCCGAATCCTTGAGTAGGCTTGAAAGCTATAGCCTTTTAACGCTGGAAGGCCCTGATGCAGTGGCTTTCCTCCAGGCGCAAAGCATGAATGATGTAAAGGCCTTGTCGGACGGCCAATGGCACTGGAATGGCCTGTTGAACCCAAAAGGTCGTTTGATTGCGCTATTCGCGCTTGTTCGTGTTGGTGCAGAAAGGCTCTATCTCTTGTCACCCGATTTTCCGGCTGAAAAAATTCTTCTTCATTTGCAGCGTTTTGTTTTCAGAAGCAAAGTGAAACTCGCGTTGGACACCGAGACAATGGTGGCAGGTGAGCTTAACGCGAAGCATTCTCAAGAAACACAACGTGATTTTATTTCCGGCGATAGCGACCAGGGCTTTTCGATGGATTTTTCATCCGACACCCTCAGTCGAAGACTTTGGGTCTTGCCGATCTCGTCTGCCGCGAATGTCCTGATCGATAAAAACAACGAAGCGGTTTGGCGGGATGCGGACATTGCACATGGCTTGCCCAGACTATTGGAAACGCAATCGGAGCTATGGACCCCGCAGATGCTTAGCCTTGAACACCTGAGCGCTTTCAGTCTTAAGAAAGGCTGCTATCCGGGCCAGGAAATTGTGGCGCGAACCCATTATCTTGGTCAGGCGAAGCGCCAAACCCGTTTAATCAACGGTACGCGTCTCGAGGTAGGCCTGGCAGTTTTTCGGTCGGGAGAAAAGGTCGGTGAACTTATTTGTGTCGGATCTAATCGAAGCATGGGATTGGCTCTGCTGCAGAGCGTAACGGATAGCGACCACTTGGTTTGCCGTGAAAACGAAGTGATGCATTTACAAGCTTTAACAGGTTTACAGAGGCCTAATTAACATTTTGTGAGGCAGGGTTAGCACAAATATTGGCTTAGGGCGTATTCTCTGCTATATCGAGTTTTGCAAGAGGGAGGAATACTATGGAAAATCAAAAAAACAAACACGCTAGCTTTCGTGCCGGGCTGGTATTGGCCAGTCTAGTTCTGATGCTGGGTTCCATGCAGGCCAATGCCGCCACGTACGGCCTGACGGTAGAACCGAACTATCCGCCGGCACAGGCGCAGGAAGTCTACAAACCCCTGCTCGCTTATCTGTCCAAATCTACCGGGCATACTTTTGTACTCAAAATTGCTCCTAACTATCACGTTCACTGGCGGGATATGCGCGGCAAGGCTAAAGTTGATTTCACCTTTGAAGAAGCCCACTTCACCGACTATCGCGCCAAGCGTCAACGTATTATCCCCTTGGTTCGCGTAGTTGAACCCACCAAATACACCTTGTTGATCAGTGACGAAATGGCTTCTGGCGGCGTACAGGGCCTGATCGGCCACCGTATTACCAGTATGTCTTCACCAAGCCTGGGGTACTTATTACTGGGTGAAATTTATCAAAACCCGATTGCCCAGCCTGAAATTAAATCCTTCGCAGCCAATTTGAAGGATGGCGTGGAAATGATCTTCGCCGGTGAATCCGACGGCGCCATGGTGCCTAGCTACATCGCCGATCAATACAGCAATTTGCAACCTGCCATCGTGACCCGCGAATTACCCGGCCGTGCTCTGTCGGCACATGAAACCGTACCCGCCGATGTCCGCAAGGCCGTCAAAAATGCCATGCTTAAATTGCATCTCGACAACAATCTTTACGACGTTATCAGCGAGATCGGTACCGCTAAGTTTGTGCCCACCAATGCGGCGGCTTACGCCGGTAGCGAATCGCTATTAAGTGCGGCTTATGGTTACGCACTTCCACGTTATGCAACTTCCGCACCAGCCAAACCAGCGGCCCCTCCTGCAAAATAACTCGAGGCCGTCCATAGGCTTCAAAGAAAAACCCCATGCTGGCATGGGGTTTTTTAATGGAATTGGCATGCCTGTCTGATGCCGTCAGCTTTCAGTCTCAAAGTAAATAATATCACTGGTATTCACTGAGCCCGATTGCCCCATGCTGATAGTGCCCGATTTGCGCAAATGCACTTCATCACGATGCAGCCTCAATTCATCATCGTTGCCAAATTTGACATAGGTCGCGTTGGTTGAGCGATCAGCAATCATGAAATGACCACGCTTGAATTCAATTTGAGCGTGGCTTCGGCTAACCCAGTCCGCTTCCACCGCAAGATTATTGTTACCCTCGCGGCCCATCATGAAAGGTTCGGAATTTTGATCAATCTCGATCAATTTACCGCGATGCCGCAAAGTTAACTTGGCAACCATGGTGTGATCGGCGCCCGGCAAATCCGATAGACGAATTGCACTTTGCACCATGGTCATACCGGAAGTGTCTTCCTGCCAAATGACGTCAACGATATCAATCGGAAATAATTTTCCGTTTACTCGTGCTTTACCCAGGCTGCGGGTTTCCGGCATTTTCCCAGAGACCGCTTTAGTGGTGCTGAGCGTGGTGACAATTTGCTCGCGTTTTGCCAGCGATGCCATACGCGCAGCGACATTGACCGCATCGCCATAAACATCGTCATTTTCATCCAGCGCATCGCCAAAATGCAGACCAATACGGATGGCCAAATTATCACGCACGAAGGTGATGTCGCGGGCCATCTTGCGCTGCATATCAACCGAGGCCAGCAAGGCATTCATGGCGGTGGGCAGCGTACACATGATTTCGTCACCGATGGTCTTGATGACTCGACCGCCATGCTGCACACAGATATCCGACAATGCCGTCAATACCGATGAAATCAAACGACGGGCTTCTACATCGCCTTTGGTTTCAAAAATTCTCGTGCTGCCGCTGACATCAGCAAACAGAATGGCTTGTGGGCGTGATGAACTCATACCGTCAGTGTAAACCTAAGCAGGCGAGCTTGGCAGCTCTACGTGAGAATATAACGAAGTTATACCAGCTCTCCGGCCATCGTGACGATGTCTGCCTCGCTGGGAATGACCAGAAAGGCGGCTCCGGCCAGCGGCGTGAAGGTGTCTTGGCCCACCACGCGGCGCAGGGGTTTTGCGCCTTGGCCAGATTCGACAACGGCAGTAATGACGCCCTCGCCTACGCCGGCACTGCGGCGTCCCTCATCGACCACCATGATGCGGGCGCATTCGGCGGCATGCTTCGCGATTTCAGCCGTGTTGAGGGGCTGCAACCAACGTAAATCCACCACGCGTACATGCCAGCCATGGTTTTTCTCGATGTCGCGCGCGGCTCGCAGGCTCATTGGAACACCATTGCCGAAACTAAATATCACCAAGTCCTTGGCCGTTTCGTTGTAAACGCGGGCCGAACCGATTTCCATCGATTCCTCTGGAGATGGGTATTGGGTTAACCATTGGCCATCTCCAGCCTCGTAGAGATCTTTGGTCATGTACAAGGCGATGGGCTCGAGATAGGCACAAACCCGACCGTCGACTTTCGCCAGTGCCATCATGCTGCGTAGCATCGTCGCGGCATCGTCGCCGCGGCTTGGGCAGCCGACGACCAGACTTGGAATGTCGCGCAGTGCGGTGATCGAATTGTCATTATGGAAATGGCCACCAAAGCCGCGTTGGTAACCCAACGAAGCAATGCGCATCACCATCGGGTTTCTGAATTGGCCATTGCTGAAAAATTGCAGGGAACAGGCTTCACCGCGAATCTGGTCGCATGCGTTGTGGAAGTAGGCGAGATACTGGATTTCCGGCAGAGGTAGCATGCCCATGTTTGAAAAACCCTGGGCCAGACCCAAAATCATCGTTTCATCGAGCAATGTATTGAAAACGCGGGCCCCCTTGAAAGACTTTTGCAGGCCCTTGGTGATCGTATAGACACCACCTTTTTGTGCGACATCTTCGCCGAACAGCAGGCTTTCCGGATATTTGCAGAACAAATCGTGCAACGCATTGTTGATTTGGATCGCCATATGACGCGGAGCCAGTTTTTCCGGCAGTTTATCTTCGCCGCCGAATACCGCCAGGCGTTTTTCCGCGTAATCGGTACGATCCGCTTCTGCTTTGACTTTGTCCGGCGTATACGGAGCCAGCGGCGCCATCACGTCGGCTAGGCTGTCGAGTTTCGGCATGCTATCGGCTTTTTCTGCCGCCGCAAAACACAGTTTGCGTGTCGCTTCGTATTTCTCGAGCACTTCGGCCTTGCTCATCAAGCCGGAGCTCAAGGCGATTTCTGCCGAGCGCAATAAAGGATCGCTGGCTTCGACCGCCATCAACTCTTCAAAACTGCGCCATTCGATTTCGAAATCGGTACCGGCGTGGCCCATGATGCGGGTGGTTTTGAGATGCAGGAACGTCGGACGGCGCGTAGTACGACAATGATTCACGGCGCGCGCGACTTGCTCGTAACCGCTGGCAATATCCAGACCATCGGCAAAGAAATAATCCAGACCCGGGCGCTGCTGGAATGCATTGGCAATCCAGCCGCTCGGGGTTTTCACCGAGATACCAATGCCGTTGTCTTCGCAAACATACAGCACCGGTGCCGGCAACTTTTGATATGCCGTCCACTGCGCAGTATTAAAAGCGGTTTGCGCCGTCGCGTGATTGCTCGAAGCGTCACCGAAAGTACAAATGGCGATCGAATCGTCTGGTATCGGCAAAGAATGGCCAATGCGCTTTGCTTGTTCAATGGCAATTGCGGTACCGAGTGCTTTTGGCAGATGTGAAGCAATCGTCGAGGTTTGCGGCAATACCCACAATGGCTTGCTGCCCCAGACCTTATGACGACCGCCGGAGATCGGATCTGCCTTGCTTGCAGCAAAGCTTAGGGCGGAATCCATGATCGGATCCATACCGGGTAGTTTGCGGAAACGCTCGGCCATGAAGCCACCCGAACGGTAATGCAGGAAAGCCGGATCGGTATGACGCGTCAAACGCGCCACCATGGCATTACCTTCATGACCAGAGGAGCCAATCGTATAGAAAACCTTGTTTTGCACGCGCAGTACGCGCGCCATTAAATCGAGATGGCGGCTGATCAATTGCGATTCGAATATGTCGGCAAAATCTCGCGCCGTGCAAAGGCTGCCTGGAAGGATTTCTTCATGGGGAACCGGCTTTCCGTCAACATGGCCTGACCAGTTGTTGACGAATTCAATGAAGTTTTCGTCGCAAACCAGTGCACGGTTGACGTTTTTTTGACGGGCAGGAATCAATACGGGTTGGGCAGACATAATATTTTTGATCTTTAAAATTAATTTTCTTGAACGACAAAGCCAGGCTGCGAACGGACACGTTCCAGCCAGTTTTGTAAATGGGGGTAACGCGATAAATCGAAACCACCGGTGGCGGCATCGTGGGTATAGGCAAAGAGTGCGATATCGGCAATCGAGAAACCGCTGGTAACGAGAAAAACATGCTCGGCGAGATGTTTCTCCATCACGTCCAGTGCTTGATAGCCGCGCTCAAGCAAACGTGGTAGATCAGCACGACGCTCATGGGTTTCCGGCAGATATTTTTTGATGTAGCGGGCAACGGCAATGTACGGCTCATGGCTGTACTGCTCGAAAAACAGCCATTGCAGCACATTGGCCTGATGCCATTTGTCTTTAGGAAACAACGCAGTATCGCTGGCGATATAACAAAGAATGGCGTTCGATTCCGGCAGATATTGCCCGGTTTCGGTTTCCAGCAAAGGTACTTTGCCATTCGGGTTTTTAGCGAGGTATGCGGGGGTACGGGTTTCACCGGCGGCACTATTCACCTCTACCCAGCGATAAGGCCTGGCCAGAATTTCCAGCAGCAATTGCACTTTGTAGCAATTACCGGACGCCTTCATTCCGTAAATCGTCATCATGACATCAGGCCAAAACGTTGACGGTTTTCAAGCCACTGCTCACGCGTTTGTTGCCAGACGCCAACTTCGAGACTGATGGGTGCAGGCAAAACTGCCTGACGCTGATATTTCGAACCGAGTTTTTCCGCCAACGCGATCGAAGCCCCGTTTTCGGCGACGATGGTATGAATCACATCAGCCCAACCCAGATTTTCAAATGACCAATCAATGGTGGCTGCCGCGGCTTCTAGTGCGTAACCCTTGCGCCAATAGTCAGCATGTAAGCCCCAACCTACTTCGGTACCCGGCCAGTCGAGTGGTTGCCAAGGGCCTATGCGCCTCATCCATTGACCAGTGGATTTTTCGATGACCGAAAACATCGCGTAACCGTGAGCACTCCAACTACCCATCATGGTCATCAAGCTGCGCCAAGCATTCGAAGGGCTTTGCACGCCACCGAGATGGCGCATGGTCTCTTCATGCCCGGCAAAACGAACCCATTCCTGCAAATCATCCAATGTGGGAGGACGCAAGATCAGGCGTTGAGTTTCGATAGTCAAAGATTTCATGCTAATCAAATGGCAACCATTTGTAGAGAAACTTGTTTGACCACATCACCATAGCTGCGCGTGCCCACTTCTGGAAAGCCATAACGTTCGTGGAAGCGCCGTGATGCGTCATTGGGAGGGTCTACATCAAACTCGCAAGTCATTCTTTCTACGCCATGACTTCGCGCGAATGCAAAAATATCCTCGTACAGCCTGTTGCCGACCCCCTGCCCCTGATACTGCTTACTGACAATAATGCGATCAATATATAAAAATTGATCATAGTGCCGAGTGAACCAGACATAGTTGCTGCTGTCGTAACTGGCGCCTTCCCGAAATGCCAAAAGAATACCGGCTACCCTGCCGTCGTCCACCATGACTCGATGGTATGCCGCCTCGGAATGCAGGACATTCAGTCGCGCCAACGTCAGCGGGCTCAGGAATTGCACGGATTCTTCGTTCAATTGAAGAATCTGTGCGAAGTCATCGGCGCTGGCATCCCGAATCAACATTGATCATTAAAACGCGTTGATACCGGTTAGTTCACGACCGATGACCAATTGATGCACGGTTTCGGTGCCTTCATACGTGATAACCGATTCCAGATTAAGGGCGTGGCGAATCGGGCAGTATTCGGTAGTGATGCCGGCGCCGCCGAGAATGTCGCGGGCTTCGCGGGCGATATCCAACGCCATACGCACGTTGTTCCACTTCGCCAAGCTCACTTGGGCTGGTTGCATATTGCCGGCATCTTTCAGGCGGCCCAATTGCAGGCTCAACAGTTGCGCCAAGGTAATGCGACGAGCCATATCGGCCAACTTCAGTTGAATCGCTTGATTGGCGGCCAGCGGACGGCCAAACAGGATGCGGGTTTTGCAGTATTCGGTGGCTTCTGTCAGGCATGCCTGTGCAGCGCCGATCGGGCCCCAGGTGATGCCGTAGCGTGCTTGCGTCAGGCAGCCGAGCGGTCCTTTCAAACCTTTCACGTTCGGCAAACGGTTGGCATCCGGCACACGCACATTGTCAAAGAACAATGCCGATGTCACCGAGGCACGCAAACTCATTTTCTTGTGGATTTCCTGTGCGGCGAAACCTTTCATGTCTTTCTCGACGATGAAACCCTGGATTCCTTCATCGGTCATCGCCCAGACGATGGCGATATGTGCCAGATTGCCGTTGGTAATCCACATTTTGGCGCCGTTGATAACCCAATCGTCACCGTCTTTCTTCGCAGTAGTTTTCATGTTCATCGGGTCCGAGCCGCCGTGCGGTTCGGTCAATCCGAAGCAACCGATGATTTCGGCTTTTGCCATGCCTGGCAAATACTTCATTCGCTGTTCTTCGGTGCCGTAGGCATAAATCGGATACATACAGAGCGAGCTTTGCACCGAAACGAAACTGCGAATACCGGAATCGCCGCGTTCCAGTTCCTGGCAGATCAAACCGTAGCTGACCGAATTCAAATTGGCGCAGCCATATTTTTCCGGAAGTGAGGAACCCAGCAAGCCCATCGCGGCAATTTCGGGCACCAATTCTTTCGGGAAACGACCTTCGCTAAAAGCATCGCCGATAATCGGAATGATTTTTTCATCGGTAAAACGCGCCACCGCGTCTTGGATCATGCGCTCCTCTTCGGAAAGCAGGGAACGGATATCGAATAAATCGCTAGGATTAAGGGCCATTGGGAATTGCCTTGCGTGAAAAGACCACTATTTTAGCGGTTTATAGGCGGCAGCGGCACCCCCAAAACACATGTATTCGTGCTGAATTGACGCGATTTTCATATGCAATTTTGAAATTGCCCATGTTATACAAGAGGCTGGTTTTCTGGAGAAACTGGATGTCAAACCCCCTACTTGGACCCATTATGGGTTTCGCCTCTCGCCTGCGTTTTCCAACCCTTTTTTTGGTCATCGCCGGCTTATTTGCGTTCGACCTTGTGATTCCCGACTTCATTCCTTTTCTGGATGAAATATTGCTCGGCTTGGGCACTATCTTGCTGGCCTCATGGAAAGATCGGAAAGCACCCATTGCTAACGGAAAGCCGCCGATCGAAGGCGAATTCAAGAAAGATTGATCATGGGTCCGGACTTATTCGACAGTCATAGCCATCTCGATGCCCCTGAATTCGAGCACGACCGCCATGAAGTGATTCTGCGCGCCCAAGCCGAGGGCGTGAAGCAGCAATTACTCCCGGCTGTTGAATACTCAAGCTGGAGTCATCTGAAGGCCGTCTGTGACCAATACGCGGGGCTTTATCCGGCCTACGGTTTGCATCCGATGTTTCTAAGCTCGCATCGCCACGAACATATTCCTGCCTTGCGTTCCTGGATTGAACAGGAAAAACCCAATGCAGTTGGCGAATGTGGACTGGATTTTTTTGTCGAAGGACTCGATGCCGAACAGCAGCGCTTTTATTTCATCGAACAATTGAAACTTGCGCGTGAATTTGAATTGCCGGTGGTCGTGCATGCACGCCGGGCAGTTGACGAGGTAATCGCCAGCATCAAGAAAATCGGCGTATCCCATGGTGTGATCCACAGTTATTCCGGCAGTGAGGAGCAAGCCCGGCAATTATTCAATCTTGGTTTTTCATTGGGTATCGGAGGCCCCGTCACCTATGACCGTGCACAGCGTTTGCGGCGTTTGGTGAAAGACATGCCGATTGAGTTTTTATTGCTGGAAACAGATTCGCCGGACCAACCCAATGCCGATTATCGCGGGCTACGTAACGAACCTGCGCGAATGATCGATGTCCTGAAAATCGTTGCTGAATTACGTAAGCGGTCGGAAGAAGAGATAGCACGGGTTACCACGGCAAATGCAGAAGCGATGTTTTTGGGCAATAACAATAACAACTTGTCGGAGCGACTTTAGTCGCGGTTGGAAGTGTCCGTGCTTATGGAAACACCCAATCGCCCCCACAAAAGAACTGCAATCAATCCCGTATTGGTGTCACTGTTGCCCCTGGAGTGACATCGCCAACGACATCGGCACCTTTGGGCGGCGTGAAGGTGAAGTCGGCTTTGGCAAACTTGGGATTGCGTTGCCATTGACTAAAACTAATCACCGTACGCTGGCCAAGTCCATCGTAGAGCTCCATGCGGGCCAGGCCTTTGGCCGAAAAACCCAGCATGGCCTTCTCGAAAGGCGCATCATCCGGTTTTTTTGGCAGCAATAACAGCCATTCCAATCCGTTCTTTGTCGCTGCTTCACTGACTTTAAATTGACGTTCCATTTCAGTGCTGTCAATCAAGACAGCCAGTGGGCTGTTGGATTCTTCGGTGCTTTGATTACGCACCGTGACTTGTTCCAGGTCGGGATCGTAAATCCAGATGCGATTGCCATCGGCCACAATCGTTTGCGGATAGGGGTTTAGCGTTTGCCAGCGGAATTGCCGGGGGGCTTTGAGCTTTACGACACCGGTGGATTTATCACTTACCTTGCCCGCCGGGTTGTAAACCGTTTGTTCAAACGGGCTGCTCAGTCCTTGCAGGTTCTTGGTAAACGCCATCATTTGTTGGCGGGCACCTGCGTGGGCAACGCCGGCGACTAAAAATAGAAGAATGAAAACGCTGCGGATGATGGTTTGCATAGGTAACTACTAAAGAATTTCATGGAGTGTGCAAGAGCGCTTATGAACGGGCTTGCAACATTGGAATCAATTGCGTGGCGGCGGCGGTGCCAATACGGAACGGTCGCCATTGTGCTCGGGTCTCGAGACGATACCTGCCGCTTCCATCGCTTCCACTAAACGAGCAGCACGGTTGTAGCCGATCTTTAAGCGGCGTTGAACGCCCGAAATAGAAGCACGGCGTGATTCGGTAACAATTTTGACGGCTTCGTCATACAGAGGATCGCTTTCATCGCCACCACCACCTCCGGATTCCGGCAGGCCGCCTGCACCAACAACAACGCCATCTCCCATCATCTGCACTTCGTCCAACACGCCAGAAATATAATCGACACCACCACCGTGTTGCTTCAAATGTTCAACCACGCGATGCACTTCTTCGTCGCTGACGAATGCACCGTGGATACGTTCGGGCATCGCCGTGCCAGGCGGCAGATACAACATGTCGCCATGACCGAGCAAAGTTTCTGCACCGCTTTGATCGAGAATTGTGCGTGAATCGATTTTACTCGACACCTGGAAGGCAATTCGGGTGGGAATATTCGCCTTGATCAAGCCGGTAATCACGTCCACCGATGGCCGTTGCGTTGCAAGAATCAAATGGATACCGGCGGCACGGGCTTTCTGTGCCAGTCGCGCAATCAGTTCTTCGACTTTCTTGCCAACAATCATCATCATGTCGGCGAATTCGTCGATAAACACCACGATGAACGGCAGAGTTTCCAGCGGACGTGGCGCTTCGTTCAATTCCGGGTTTGGTTTAAATAATGGATCCATCAAGGGCTGGCCAGCCGCCTGTGCATCCAATACTTTACGATTGAAGCCGGCCAGATTTCGAACACCCACGGCCGACATCAATTTGTAGCGTCGCTCCATTTCGGCAACGCACCAACGCAGACCGTTGGCGGCTTCTTTCATGTCGGTGACGACCGGTGCGAGCAAATGAGGAATGCCTTGGTAAACCGATAACTCCAGCATCTTCGGGTCGATCATCAACATACGAACTTCTTTTGCACTGGCCTTGTAGAGCAGGCTCAAGACCATCGCATTCACGCCGACCGATTTACCGGAACCGGTAGTCCCCGCCACCAGTAAATGCGGCATTCGGGCCAAATCAGCAACGACAGGACGACCGCCGATATCCTTGCCAAGGGCAATAGTCAGTGGACTGGTGGACTTGTCGTATTCTTTCGAGCGAAGTAATTCGCTGAGATAAATCATTTCGCGTTGCGTGTTCGGAATTTCCAGGCCGACAACGGACTTGCCCGGTATCACATCGACCACACGAACCGACTTCACCGACAGGCCACGGGCAATGTCTTTGTCCAGTGACGATATCTGACTGCCCTTCACACCCGGTGCGGGTTCCATCTCGAAACGGGTGATCACGGGGCCCGGATAGGCACCCACTACTTGCGCTTCGATGCGGAAATCTTTCAATTTGAATTCGATTTGCCGTGACAGGGTTTCCAGCGTTTCTTCCGAATAACCATTCGGCTGGGGTTTCGGGTCGTCCAGTAATGAAAGCGGCGGCAAACTATTGTCACCACCGGCATTGAATAAGGGAATTTGTTGCTCGCGCTGGGCACGTTCGCTTTTTTCGATCACGGCTTTTGCCGGCGGCTCGATTTTTACCGGCTCGCGCTTGGCACGTTTCTCGGTATCGAGTTTGCGAACTTCTTCGCGTTCTTCACGCAGGACTTTGGTACGTTGCCATTCGGCTGCTTCGTCTTTTTTCTTGCCAAGTCGTTCAACCAACCTGAGCACGATGCCACCAATGAAATCCATCAGGGCAAACCAGCTCAAACCCGTCGCCAATGTCACCGACAACAAAAGAATCACGGTCAGCAATAAGTTGCCGCCCATGCTGCCAAAAATACTGTTGCTACTGTTGCCGACCAATTTTCCGAGAACGCCCCCCGAACCTTCCGGCAAATCTGGAGCCGCGCCACCCAAAGAATGAAATAAGCCAGTGGCCGCAATCAAAAAACCAACGATGCCGATTAAACGAAGAGCGGGGCCGAAATCCACCCGGCCATCACCGTCACTGTCGAGCCCGAACAGGGCAATCCAGGCAATGCCACCAAGCACGATCGGCAGAAAATAAGCGATATAGCCGAGCAGCATGAATGCCAGATCGGCCAGGTAGGCGCCCAGCAAGCCACCGTAGTTGTGCATCGCGCCGGTGACACTGGCGGTGCGAGACCAACCCGGGTCGTCGGTTGAATAGCTGAGCAAGCTGACCAGCAGATAAAACAATACGGGGGCCAGAATGATTAAAGCGATTTCCCGCTTCATTGTGGACAGGCGCTGATCCTTGCTTGCCTTGAGAGATTCCGAGCTTCGTGCCACCGTTTGGGACTTCCTGAATTCCAGTATTTCAGATGTGATTTATACCTTAAATCACCCTCTCTCGCCCAGAGCGAGGACGAATCGGGTTCAAATAAGAGATAATTCTTCGATTGAATTTCCGCATCCATGTGCCCATCTCATACCTACCCTTCGGACTGATTAATCTTTATGACCACCACCAAGCACTGCCCTCTGTTGATTCTTGGCTCCGGCCCCGCCGGTTGGACCGCCGCAGTTTATGCCGCACGCGCCAACCTGAAGCCCGTGCTCATCACTGGTTTGCAGCAAGGTGGTCAATTAATGACCACGACCGAAGTGGATAACTGGCCAGGCGACGCACACGGCCTGATGGGCCCGGCCTTGATGGAGCGTATGCAGGCGCATGCCGAACGTTTCGAAACTGAAGTCATTTTTGACCATATCCACAGTGCCGACTTATCCAATCGCCCTTTCCGTTTGAAAGGCGATAACGGCGAGTACACCGCCGATGCATTAATCATCACCACCGGTGCCAGCGCGAAATATCTTGGTATTGAATCCGAACAAAAATTTATGGGTAAAGGTGTTTCTGCCTGCGCGACCTGCGACGGGTTTTTCTTCCGTGACCAGGACGTCGCTGTGATCGGCGGCGGCAATACCGCCGTTGAAGAAGCGCTGTATTTATCGAATATCGCCCGCAAGGTGTATCTGGTGCATCGTCGCGACAAATTGCGTTCCGAAAAAATCCTGCAGGACAAATTATTTGCGAAAGCCCAGGCCGGCAAAATCGAAATTATCTGGAACCACAGTGTCGATGAAGTGCTCGGTGATGATTCCGGCGTGACCGGTATGCGAATTCGTAGTGTGAACGACAATAGCACTCGCGAAATCGACGTGCAGGGCTTCTTCGTTGCCATTGGCCATACGCCAAACACCAGCTTGTTCGAACAACAATTGGCCATGCGTAACGGCTACATCTCGATTAAATCCGGCCTTGAGGGCGGAGCAACCGCTACCAGCGTACCGGGTGTGTTTGCAGCGGGTGATGTTGCCGACCAGGTGTATCGCCAGGCGATTACGTCGGCCGGCTTTGGTTGCATGGCGGCATTGGACGCCGAGAAGTTTCTGGATAAGGAACACTGAAAAAAACATTGTGGAATCTGCTTTTGTGGGAGCTGCTTAAGCAGCGATTGGATCTACACGCTGCGACTGTGTGTGAGTCGAAGACCGATGCATCAAATCGCTGCTTAAGC
>JAYWIC010000048.1:0-15045 GCA_043789195.1 Arenimonas sp.
ACTTTCACAGTAGTACATATTGCAGACACAAGCGCCTTTTCTTTTGGCGCGACAAATCCCGCCTGATTTGTCGCGCCAAAAGAAAAGGCGCTCCTACAATGGATTTATTTCAAACAACGATTGAAAAAATCTTCTGTCAGGCGGTAACGGTGCAGGGCATCGCTGCCGCGTAATCCATGTTTCGCACCCGGATAAGTCATCAACTCAAACGGTGTGCCACGCTTCTGCAATTCCGACATCAGCTTGGTTGAATTGGTGAATAGCACATTGTCATCGGCCATGCCGTGGATCAATAACAGTTTTGATTTCAAGCCATCTAAATGTGCGAATACGGTGCTGGCCGGATAGCCTTCGGGATTGTTTTTCGGCAAATCCATATACCGTTCGGTGTAATGCGTGTCATACAGGCCCCAGTCGGTCACCGGCGCGCCGGCAACGCCACAGGCATAGGTTCCGGATGCTTTTGCCAAGAGCATCAGGCTCATATAACCACCATTGGACCAGCCATAAACGCCGATCTTGTCGGATTGCACGTAGGGCAGGGTTTTCAGATAGTCGATACCGCGTAATTGATCAATGACTTCGACATTGCCCTGATGACGGAACAAAGCACTGCCAAATTTCACGCCGCGTCTCGGGGTGCCGCGGTTATCGATCGAAAAAACGAGATAACCATTCTGCGAGAGGTATTGGTTGAAGAAGGCATCCGAGCGGGAGGGCCAGGAATTGATCACGGTTTGCGCCGCCGGGCCGCCGTAAACAAACACGACCACCGGATATTTTTTCGCCGGATCGAAATTCAGCGGCTTGATCATACTGTAATGCAGGGTTTCGCCATCGGCGGCTTTCAATGTGCCGAAATCTATTGGACGTTGTGCCGGCCAGTATTTTTGATAGGGATGGCCAGCCTCAATCGTATTGTCGACAAGGCTTGCGATTTTGCTGCCGTCGGTGCGATACAGCTCGGCTTGCGGCGGCGTTTGTGTGTTGGACCACACGTCGACGTAAACGCTGGTATCGTCAGAAAAAGTTACCTGATGCATGCCGTCGTTTTTGGTCAGCTGCACTGGTTCGCTTCCGCTGAAATCGACCCAGTAAACATGGCGTTCACGCGGCGTGGTTTTGGTGCCACTGAAATAAATTCGCTGTGATTGTTCATCGACGGCCAATAAATCATCCACCTGCCAATCACCCGAGCTGAGCGTATTCAGTTGCTTTCCATCTTCGGCGTGCAAATACAAATGCATAAAACCGCTTTGCTCGGACGACCAGATAAAGCGACCGTCACTCAGGAATTGCAGATTGTTATGCAGATTGATCCAGCTTTTGCTGGTTTCCCGCAGAAGCGGACTTTGCTTGTTGCCCGTCAAGTCGACTTCGATTAAATCCAGTATCCGCTGCTCACGATTTTGTCGCTGAAATGTCAGGTGCGAAGCATCGCGCCATTGCACGCGGGCGAGATAAATGTCTTTTTCAGCGCCCAAATCAATATCTCTGATCGAATGAGCGGGAGACAATAGCGTCACCACTTTCAATTCAATCAATACATTCGCATCACCCGATGCCGGATAACGCTGCTCGACGATATCGGTACGATCGGGATAAATCTCGAAACGCTTTTGCACTGGTACCGGGCTTTCATCAATGCGGGTGAAGGCGATGGCAGAATCATCCGGCGCCCACCAGTAACCGGTATGGCGATCCATTTCCTCGTCCGCGACAAATTCGGCCATGCCGTTGGCAATGACATCGGAGGCATCTTTAGTAATCTGGATTTCTTTTGTGTTTTTTAAATCGATTACCCATAAGTTTCGCTCGCGGATAAAGCTGACGAAGCCGCCCCGGGGTGAAATTTTCGGATCGGTTGCGAAACCTTTCCCCGTGGTAATTTTCTTCGATATCGCTTGCGTCAGGTCGTACAAATACAATTCGCCGCCAAGCGGAAATAGCAAAGTATTGCCATCGCTACCCCACTGGTAATCGACGATGCCAGAAAAGCCGGCGATGCGCTGGCGTTCACGACGCGCTTTTTCTTCATCCGACAAAACTTCTTCGCCAGCAATCAGTTTTTTCGAATCCACCAGTAATTGCGTTTTCCCGGAAGCGATGTTGTATTCCCACAAATCGAGTTGATTGGCCGCTTCGGCCTTGCCACGCAGGAAGGTGACGCGTTTTCCATCCGGCGAAATTTTTGCATTATTCAAGCTCGGGCCGGATAGTGAAGCGCTACCGGTAATGGCTTCAAGCGTGAGTTTTTCAGCGTGCACGGGAGTTGCCATAAGAATTGCCAGAACCAGTAGAAATGTTTTCATGGATAAATTGCTTCTCGACAGTGGCATGGCTATGAAAGATAACCGCCATCAACCGTCAGGCAGGTGCCGGTCACATAACTGGCAGCAGGCGAAGCCAAAAATAACACCGCCGGTGCGATTTCATCCGGCTGCGCACTGCGATTGAGCGGAATCAGCTGCATCATCAGGCCCATGATTTTCGGGTTTGACGTAATCGCGGACGCGAATTTGGTGTCGGTCAGGCCCGGCAAGACGGCATTGACGCGAATCTTGTGCGCCGCCAATTCCTTGGCAAAACCTTCGGTCATATTGACGATACCGGCTTTGGTCATCGAATAAATGCCCTGGCCTGGTGCGGCACGCTTGGCATTCACCGAGGCGATATTGACGATGCTGCCACCTTTGCTTTTCATGCGTTTGGCTGCTTGCACGCTGGTCCAGAAATAGCCGCGCAAATTCACTTCGACGGTTTTTTCGTAACTACTTAAATCCATATCAAGCATCGGGCCGAGGTAGGGATTGGCGGCCGCGTTATTGACCAGAATATCGGGCGCGATATTCGCGGAGTCCAGATCGTTGAATAAACCTTCGATCGCGGCAACGTCGCCTACATGCAATGCACGCGCTTCGGCACTACCGCCGGCGGCCTTGATCGCATCGGCCACCGATTGGCAGGATTCGACTTTGCGCGAGGTACAAATCACATGAGCGCCGTGTGCGGCAAGCAAATGTGCGATGGCTTCGCCGATGCCGCGAGATGCGCCACTAACGAGCGCGGTTTTTCCGGATAAATCAAAGAGGGGGTCGATTTTGTGCATGAAATCACCAAATAATGACGAAGGAATGACGGCGGCTTGCTATGCTGGCGAGACTATCACAGCGCTTGTTTTCGGGAGTAATGAATGAATCAACGTCGCGTCTTGATTACCGGTGCCGGCAGCGGCTTGGGCCTGGCACTTGCTCTGCGCTATGCCCGCAGCGGAGCCCGTGTGGCCTGTGTCGATTTGATCGAAGACCGTGTTGAAGCTGCAAGAGCCAGTTTGCCAGGTCAGGGCCATATTGCCTTGCTTGCCGATGTTGGCAGTGATGAATCCATGCAGGCCTTGTTTGATCGAATTCAAAACGAGTGGGGTGGCGTTGACGTGTTGATCAACAATGCCGGCATTGCTTCCGGTGGCCCGATGGTGGAAACCACGATGGAGGAATGGCGCAAATTGCTCGAAGTGGATTTGCTCAGTGTCGTGCGTGGTTGCCGTTTATTCCTGCCGGGGATGCTGGCCGCAGGGAAAGGCCAGATTTTAAGTACGGCGAGTTTTGCCGGTTTGGCCGGCGCGCCGGGCATCATGAGCTATGGTGTGGCAAAGGCCGGCGTGGTCGCCTTGTCCGAACAACTGCGGGCCGAAGTCTATGACAAAGGGATTTTGGTCGGTGTTATTTGCCCGAGTTTTTTCCGCACCAACTTAATTGACACTGCCGTCGGCAGTGACAAGACAAGAAAGATGGCACTCAAATTGATGGATACCTCGCCTGATACCGTCGATAGCGTTGCCGACAAGGTGTATGCCGCTGCCGAACGCGGCAAGTTCCTGATTCTTCCGACCAAGCGCGAGCCGATGCTATGGCGTATCAAGCGCTGGTTTCCCAACATCTACTTCAAGATATTATCGAAAGTAGCAAAATCGAAAATGAAATAATCGAGTAAAGACTTATGACCTGGATGATTTACGGCGCGAATGGCTATACGGGCAAGATGGCGGTAGAACGCGCGGTGGCTTGCGGACAACGCCCCGTCATTGCCGGACGCACTCTGGCGGCGATCGAGCCGCTGGCAAAAAAATATGATTTGCCCGTGCGTGCATTTTCACTCGACGATCCGAATGTCGTGAAAAAAAATCTGGAAGGCATGCAGGTCGTCCTGCATTGCGCCGGGCCATTTTCGGCGACCAGCAAACCGATGCTGGAAGCCTGTTTGGAAACCGGCACGCATTATCTCGACATCACCGGCGAGATCAGCGTATTCGCGCATTGCCACGAACAACACGAACGTGCAAAAAAAGCCGGGATTGTGGTGTTGCCTGGTTCGGGTTTCGACGTGGTACCGACCGATTGCATGGCCGCGATGCTGAAACGCGACCTGCCTTCGGCCACACATCTGGTATTGGCATTCGAGGCCGGCGGCGGCCCGAGCCCCGGCACCGCGAAAACCAGCGTTGAAGGTCTTGGCGCCGGTGGTCGGGCGCGTATCGAGGGTGTCGTGACGAAAGTGCCATTGGCCTGGAAAGTACGCACCTTTGAACGTGACGGCGAACAACGCACCGCGATGACGATCCCTTGGGGCGACGTTTATACCGCGTTTGTATCAACCGGCATTGCGAATATCGAAACCTATATGGGTGTGCCGCCATCGAGCATTAAAAATGTCAAACGCATTCGCATGTTTGGCCCTTTGTTGGGGCTGGGCTTCGTACAAAGTTTTCTGAAAAAACAGGTCGGCAAAAAGGTACGTGGTCCCTCCGAAGAAAAACGCAAGCAATCGACCACCACGGTATGGGGTGAAGCCCGCGATGCGACCGGAAAAGAAATTAAAAAATGCATGAAAACGCCGAATGGTTATGAACTCACGGTCACCGCCTCGCTGGGCATCGTGCAGCGCCTGCTGGAAGGCGAAAAGCCGACGGGTGGTTATTACACACCCTCGATGCTGATGGGGCCGGAATATGTGTTGAGCTTGCCCGACGTGAAGATGCTTTGATTTGCATGCTTGGGTGGGAGCGGCTTTAGCCGCGATAAAATCTCACACCACAAGCGCGGGCTCGGCATTTAATCGCGGCAAAAGCCGCTCACACAAGTAAAGAGTGCAAAGCCGCCTGCACGATAGGTATTCAGCCGACAAACCTTTAGAATACGCACAGCCAATTTCAAGACCAACTATGAATACCAATAAATCGAACAAACTACATCCGCTTTCGTGGCTCATCTTTAGCTCGCGCTGGATGCAGTTGCCTTTGTATCTGGGCTTGATTGCTGCGCAAGTCGTTTATGTCATCTTGTTCCTGCATGAACTGTGGCTTTTGATTTTAGGCGCCACTAGTTTTGGCGAACAACAAATCATGCTGGCCGTGCTTGGCTTGATTGACGTGGTGATGATTTCCAACTTGCTGGTGATGGTCATCGTCGGCGGCTATGAAACTTTTGTTTCCCGTTTGAATTTGCAAGGCCACCCTGACCAACCGGAATGGTTGAGCCATGTCAATGCTTCGGTATTGAAAGTGAAATTGGCAATGGCAATCATCGGCATCAGTTCGATTCACCTGCTGAAAACCTTTATCGCCGTCGGCTCACTTGGCGGTCCCGTTGATGCGGCAGCTGTATCGATTACTGGCGTTAACTACACGCAAGCAGGCGTCATGTGGCAGACGATTATTCACTGCGTCTTTATTCTTTCGGCCATCGGCATTGCCTGGACCGATAGTCTGATGTCGCAAGCAGCGAAGGCGAACAAATCGGCACATTGATTTGTGTGTCTGAAAACCAATGGATGTTTCGCACTTACTCGATGATTTGAACGCTGCCCAACGTGAAGCCGTGTCGGCACCGCCCGGACATTATCTGGTGTTGGCCGGTGCAGGCTCGGGAAAAACTCGAGTACTCACGCAACGCATTGCCTGGTTGCATGAAGTGGTCGGCGTGCCGGCACATGGTATTTTTTCGGTCACTTTTACCAATAAAGCCGCCACCGAAATGCGGCATCGCGTCGAAAAAATATTGGTGAACGGTTCGCGTGGCATGTGGGTCGGTACATTTCATGGACTGGCACATCGCTTGCTGCGTTTGCATTATCGTGAAGCGGGTTTGCCAGAGGGTTTTCAGGTGCTGGACTCGGATGATCAGCTGCGTCTGATCAAGCGTATCGCCAATGAAATGGAACTCGATGAAGGCCGTTTCCCACGCAAGCAAATCGTCTGGTGGATCAACGCACAGAAAGACGAAGGCCGTCGCCCGAAACATATCCAGATATCCGGCGGCGACTTTTATACCAAGACCATTCTGCAGGTGTACGAAGCTTATGAAGCGCGTTGCCAGCGTTCCGGTTTGGTGGATTTTGCCGAAATACTATTGCGGGCACACGAGCTTCTGCTGGAACACGATGCCTTGCTGTCGCACTATCAACAACGCTTCAAGCATTTGCTGATCGATGAATTCCAGGATACCAACAGCATTCAATATGCGTTCGTGCGCGTGCTGGCGGGTGAAACCGGCCAAGTGTTCATTGTTGGTGACGATGACCAGGCAATTTATGGTTGGCGCGGCGCGAAAGTGGAAAACGTGCAGCGTTTTCTGCGCGATTATCCCGGTGCGCAAACCATCCGTCTGGAACAGAATTATCGATCAACCGGTAATATTCTTGCGGCGGCCAATGCCGTCATTGCGCACAATCCCGAGCGTTTAGGAAAGAATCTCTGGACGTCTTCCGGCGAAGGCGAGAGCATCGATTTGTATGCCGCGTATAACGAAGTTGACGAGGCTCGCTACATCGTCGAGCGAATCCAGGCCCATATCCGGCAGGGCGGCAGCGCCCGTGAATGCGCGTTGCTGTATCGCTCGAATGCACAATCACGGGCACTCGAAGAACAGTTGATCCAGGCCGGCATGCCCTATCGGGTGTACGGCGGTTTGCGATTCTTCGAGCGCGCCGAAATCAAGGATGCGCTTGCCTATCTGCGACTACTGAGCAATCGCGATGATGACCCGGCCTTTGAACGCGCGGTCAATACGCCGGCGCGTGGCATCGGCGATAAAACACTGGATGAAGTACGAAAGCTGGCGCGCGGACGATCGATTTCGCTGTGGGCCGCCACACAGGAAATGATGCAAACCAGTTTGCTGACGGCGCGTGCCAAGAACGCGCTAAATGTTTTTCTCGAATTGATTGTTTCCTTGCAGGAACAAACTAAAGAACTCGAATTGCATGAACAGTTCGATCACGTGCTTGAGCGCAGCGGACTGCGTGCGTTTTACTCGCAGGAATCCAAAGGCCAGGTCGATTCGAAACTGGAAAATCTTGACGAATTAGTGTCGGTCGCCACGCGTTTTCAACGACGCGATGACGAAGCCAGCCAAGGCATGACCGAGTTGGTCGAGTTCCTAAGTTATGCCTCGCTAGAAGCCGGCGAAGGCCAGGCGCAGGATGGCGAAGACGGTGTGCAATTGATGACACTGCACAGTGCGAAAGGCCTGGAATTTCCACTGGTATTTCTGACCGGTCTGGAAGAGGGGTTATTCCCGAGCCATCGTTCGATGGAAGAAAATGGTCGTCTCGAAGAAGAACGCCGGCTGGCCTATGTCGGATTGACGCGAGCACGCGAAAAACTGACCCTGACTTATGCTGAAACCCGGCGTTTGCACGGCATGGAAATGTACGGCACACCATCGCGTTTCCTGCGTGAAATACCGGCAAATCTGTTGCACGAAGTTCGGCCGAAAGTGGCTGTGGCGAAATCCGGTTTTAACTCGGCGTATAACAACACACGAATGTCGGAAGCCCCCTCCGGCGGTTTGAAATTGGGGCAACGGGTTTCACACGCCAGCTTCGGCGTCGGTATCGTGATGGATTGCGAAGGCAATGGCGCGCATGCCCGCGTGCAAGTCAATTTCGAAAATGCCGGCAGTAAATGGCTGGTATTGGCTTACGCAAATTTATCGCCGGTGTGATTTGTAGCCTGGGTCATGGCTTCATCTGACCCGGGAATAGCAATGCTCGAAAACACGCGATAAGGTTTTTTTGAACCACGAACCGTGGGAGCATCCGTCAGGCGCGAAAACGATTGTCCGATCGCAAATCGAAGCAATCAGAATGCCTTTAATTATTTTGTGAACTTACCGAGAGACACGAGGCCCCCGACTAAAACATTCGGGGGTGACGGATTTTTATTGGAACTTGATTTTCTTGTGGGAGCTGGTTCACCAGCGATTGGATATCCCCGATTATCGCAAAGTCACCGACATTCGCGCCTGACGGACGCTCCCACTGTGTCCAGTTCAAACACGTTTACTTGCTGCCAACATTATCCATCACGCGCTGCATATGTTCTTCCAGCGCCTGCTGCACTTTGTCTTCGGCATTCAAGGGCGTGTAATCGATTTTCTCCCTGAAACCGGTACCGAGCGCGCGACCGCCGCGACCGAAGGGTTTGACGCTCAGATAGGCCGTCGTCAGGGTCGCATTCTGGCCATAAAAGCTGATGTCCTGATTGCCGATCACGTCGGCTTTGACACGAATGATGATATCCGCCCGTTTGCTGCCTACCGACTGAAACCCGGCTTCGCTGAGCTTGTCTTCGATCATCTGTTGTGCCGGAATCATCAACGCAGGATCACCCGCAGTGACCACGGCGAAGGTGTGTCCGCCGCCACCGCTTGATACGGGGGCATCGTCGTTTTGTACGCGGTCCTTGATTCTGTCGGCGACGCGTTCGCGCACGGGGGCTGGATTGCTTGCAGCGGTCTCGACGGCCGCGCTGGAAGTGTCGGGAGTGGTTGCTGCACTCGTCGAATCGTTATTGTTTGCATCGCTGACCGAATCGGAGACCGTGGCGGCCATCGTATCGCTTGCGTTGCTTTGAGGCGCATCGCCAGCAGCGCTGGTCGTGGTGGCTGCGGTCGTTGCATCGGCGGGCATCGTTGTTGTGCCATCCGGTGCCATATTGCTGGCGACCGCGGTGGCTTCCGTCGGTGCGGCTGGTTTGAAAATACTGTAAATGCCCCAGGCGCCGCCCACAAAAAACAAACCAAGAACGCCAGCCAAGGCCAGCCACTTCAGTGCGCCGGAAGAGACCGGTGCTTTGGCGGCAGGTGAAACTATCTGCGTCACACCGGGGCGAGTACTGCCTTGTGCCGTTGTCACTGCGGAAGCAGGTATTGCGGCGGCAGGTGCAGAGCCGACATTCGGTGGCGGTGTTGGTGCACGCATCACCCCCGGCGTCACCGGCGTGGCCATGCCGATCAAGGTAGCCGCGGGTCCGGAGGGTGCCAATGTCTTCAGCTTGAGTGGGCCACCTTGTTTGACCAGCGGATGCTTTTCGAGATCGTCGATCAGCGCTTCGGTACTTTGATAGCGATCGTTAGGTTCTTTTTCCAGCATGCGCGACAAAATCGCGGCAACATCGGCATCAACGTCGGTATTCAATTCACGCACATCGGGGATTTGCGATTGCACGACATCGAGCATCAGTTTCAGCGGGCTTTCATCGGAGAATGGCGTGCGACCGGTCAGCATTTCGAACAGGACGATGCCCAGTGCAAAAATATCCGAACGTTGATCGACCATTTTCCCCAAGCACACTTCCGGCGATAGATAGCCCGGTGTGCCAACAAACTCACCCGTGCCGGTCAGCTTGCTGTTGAAGTCGTGATTGGCCAGTGCGATACCGAAGTCGGCAATTTTAATTTGCCCGCGTTGGCTCAGCATCAGGTTGCCGGGTTTGATATCGCGATGGATAACGCCGCGCTCGTGGGCAATCGACAGGCCTTTTGCCGATTGGTGCAATATTTTTAATGCATCGCCAACCTGCAGCCGGCCTTCGCGTTTGATGACGGCGGAAAGCGATTCACCATCGACGAATTCCATCACAAAAAACGGCTGATTGTTTTCCTGGCCGATCAGGAATATCTGGATGATGTGTGGATCATTCAATGACGCCATCGAACGGGCTTCGCGCAAAAAGCGTTCCACCAGTGTCTGGTCGTGTGCCAGCGCGGGCGAGAGCTCCTTGATCGCAACGTAGCGAGTGAGTGCGGGTTCGTAGCCTTTATAGACGACGCCCATGCCGCCACGGCCTAACTCGGAAACAATTTCGTAATGACCAATATGTGTACGCATGATTTCTCCTATAACGGGATGGTAGACCGCCGGAGGCCACTCTGAAAGTGTAATTGGTTAAACTGGGGCAAATCTGGAGGGATTATGAAACGACGTGATCTAGTAAAAGGCGCCGGCATTGCCGCCGTAGCGGCCGGTTTGACGGCGTGTGGTGCCAAGCAAAGTGCCGGCATTGCCGCCAAGTCCGAGGTAAAGCTGCAATGGAAAATGGTCACTTCCTGGCCGACCAATTTTCCGGGCCTAGGGACCGGTGCCGCCGCCTTGGCCGAGATGATCACCAAAGCCAGTGGCGGGCGTATCACGGTGAAAGTCTTTGGTGCCGGCGAAATGGCCTCTGCTTTTGAAGTGTTCGACATGGTGGGCCGTGGCACTGCGCAGATGGGTCACAGCGCGAGTTACTACTGGAAGGGCAAAATGCCGGCGGCCCCCTTTTTCAGCGCGTATCCGTTTGGCCTGAATGCGCAGGAAATGAATGGCTGGCTCTATGCCGGTGGTGGTCTGGAACTCTGGCGTGAGTTATATGCGCCGCATGGCGTGATTCCGTTTCCGGGCGGAAACACCGGTGTGCAAATGGCCGGCTGGTTTCGCAAGGAAATTAAATCCGTTGCCGATTTGCAAGGCCTGAGCATGCGTATTCCCGGTCTTGGTGGCGAAGTGCTGGCACGTGTTGGCGGTACTCCGCAAAATATTCCCGGCGGCGAAATTTTTTCCGCGCTGCAATCGGGCGCCATCGATGCCGCCGAATGGGTCGGCCCCTATAACGATCTGGCCTTCGGTCTGCACAAAGTCGCGCCGTATTGTTATTACCCCGGTTGGCATGAGCCAGGCTCGACGCTGGAATGCATCGTCAATAAAGAGGCCTATGAAAGCTTGACCGAAGATCTGCAAACGATCGTCGCCGATTGCTGTCAAGCCACCAATATCCAGATGTTGTCGGAATATACCGCGCGCAATCAGCAGGCTTTGGAAAAGTTGAAGCAGGAGCCCGGCGTTAAGTTTCTGCCGCTGCCAGTCGATGTTTTGGCTGCCCTGAAAACAGCCTCGCTGGCCGTGCTCGATGAGGTCGCAGCGTCAGATCCGATGGCGAAAAAAGTCTATGCGTCACTGCAAAAATTCCAGGCGAGTGCCAAGGTGTGGCACGAAGTTTCCGAAGAAGCGTTTTACGCGGCAAGACGCTAATTGCTTAATCGTAGGAGGGCCCTTGGGCCCGACGTGGTAAACGCGTCGGGCCCAAGGGCCCTCCTACGACAAACACTACACACTTACTTCACCGTTGCCACATGCCTGCTTCATCTGGCTACACTAATGTACCGGCAACACCTGCCAAGGAAACCCTGTGATTCATATCGAGAATCTGTCATTTGAATATCGCAAGACCAAACTCTATCAACAATTTAATTTGAAGTTGAGTGAGCCCGGGGTGTATGGCGTGTTTGGCCGCAATGGCAGTGGCAAATCAACACTGCTGAAACTACTGGCCGGTCTACTGTTTCCGCAAAAAGGCAATATAGATGTACGCGGGTTTTCTCCTGCCAAGCGCCATCCCGATTTTCTTGCCCAGATTTATGTCGTGCCGGAAGAGTTTCATTTGCCGAATCTGACTGCGGCACAACTAGCAAAAACACAGTCAGTATTTTATCCAAAATTTTCGCATGCAGCGTTTAATGAATACCTTGCCATCTTTGAAATTTCCGATAGTCGTAATTTCGATGAAATGAGTCTGGGTCAAAAGAAAAAGGCGGCAATGGCATTCGCGCTGGCGACTTTCACGCCGGTATTGCTATTGGACGAGCCGACCAATGGTCTGGATATTATGGGTCGCGATCAGTTCAAACTAATCATGTCGCGGCCCGAGCAGCGCGAGCGCATGGTCTTGATTTGCACCCATCAGGCCCATGATTTGGAGCGCATTATGAGCCATATTCTATTTATCGATTCGGCAGCGCTGGCACTGTCGGCGACCATGGCAGAACTATCAAGCGCATTGATGATGGGCGTTGTGCAAGATGCCCAGGCGTTGTCGACAATGACAGATCTTATTTATTCCGAAGCCATGGGCCTGCAATATGCCTATGTTGCGAAGAATCAATCCGGCACTCCAGGCCCTGTGCATCTGGAGCTGCTTTATAAAGCACTGAGCCTGAAAAAAGGCGGAATTTTGGGCGCTTTGAAAAATCCGCAGAAGGAGTCAGCCCATGTTTAATTGGCAGCGCTTCTTTCTTTTGGCGAATGCACACTGGACCGAGTATCGAAAAGCCTATGCCTGGTTTATCGGCATTGGCATCATGATCCATTTTGTCTTGTTACTTATTATTTTTATTGATAGCTATGGTTTTAGAGCGCTATCGACTGACGGGCAGCAAACCATTTATTTCTCTGGCCTGTTTTTGACCGCGCCAATCTTTGCCGCTCGTTATTTTCAGCTGATGTCAAAGCGTGAATCGGCTTTAATCATTTTGATGCGACCTGCATCGGTCTTCGAGAAATGGTTGTTGGCGTTTTTAGTCGTGGCATTACTGTATCCCTTGGTTTATACGCTGGCATTTTATATTTGCGATATTCCGGCTTGGTTAATTGCCAAGGCGCAGGCGCAAATAATAACGACAGATACCTATGCTCCAAAATACAGCTCCGAAAAATACGAACTATTTTTCGTCCTCAAGCATGTCAAGAACAGCGGTGACCTGATCGGCATTGCCTTGTCGCTGACGATACTTCAGGCCTTCGCGGTGCTTGGCAGCCTGTATTTTCGCGCCATGCCGTTCATCAAGACGATCTTGCTGGCTTTCTTCATTCTGCTCATCAGTATTTTCATCGCCGCCTTTTTCAATAGCCAAGTCGATTTGCTTTTCGGCTATTGGGGATCGAATCGCGCCATATCGGTATCGCAACAATTCATGTATCCGTTTATGTGGATAAGCCTGCCGTTATTGCTTTGGCTGTCCTGTTATTTTGCTTTGAAAGAAAGAGAGGTGGCCTGATGAAAATTACTCCGATAGTTTTCGGTGCGGCGCTTGCCATTTTTTTGGTGACTATTGCAAGTTCAAAATATATGCCCACCCAAAGCACCGAAACCAAGGTGCCATTAAATTTCGAAGGGATCGACACGCTTGAAGTTCAGTCTGACTACACCGCGCAAATCAGTGTGCGAGACGATGCGGCTTCGTCCCTGAATTATTCTTTTGACTATGTCTCCGACAGAGGTAATGACGATAACAAGGCATCGATCCATAACATAAAAATTACCGGCAACAAGATGCTTATTTCGAAAGAAGTTGGTCGCTATGGTGATTTCCTTATCGTTATTCCATCGACCGTAAAAAATCTGATTGTTTATAACGCGACGGTTACTACCTTGCTTCCTGTGGAAGCAATGCATATACGAGTATCTAGATCCCTCGAATGGCAGGGCGATGCCAGGAATCTTCGGATAAGCGATTCCCGAGATTATTCAGACTCCACCAAAGCATGCAGCAGCGATATCGCAATCAAAAGCGGAGCCATCAATAATTTACTGGTCGAAACAAAAAAAGGCGAGGTAAAGCTAAAAGCTCTTGATCAAATAAAATCCGTAATTGTGCAGGCAGGGCCTAATGCGTCCTTGTCGATTAGTCCGATTAGCAGCATGGGCAGGGTTCGACTGCAGGACTTTCCTGAGTCCGCCAATTCGCCAGAAAGTGACCCTAGCAAATCAGACATCGGTTGTCAGGATATACCGTAGGAGCAACTGTCTGCATCAGATAGTTGCCGCCTCCCATTCGGTGCCATCGCGCAGCATCGCATTTAGCTGGGTGATGAAGGATCTCAGGCAGGCAATCAACGCTACTTTTTTTGGCTTTCCTTTTTCGACAAGATGCTGATAGCGCGCCTTGAGTAGCGGGTTGGTTCGAATGGCAGACCATGTGGCCATGTATAAAACCAGCCTGACTCTTGCACGACCACCGCTGGTACTGCGTTTACCCTGGTGGTTGCCGCTGTCGCGGTTATAAGGCGCGACGCCGACCAGTGCGGCAATTTGTCGCCGACCTAGCTCACCTAATTCAGGCAGGAAGGCAATCATGTTCGATGCTGAGACCGCGCCGATGCCACCGACTTTGCGTAATCGATTGACTCGGTCGCCATCGACGAGGGTGGCCATTTCGCCAATGCTTTGTTGGAGCAGCCTTAATTCTTTTTTGAAGCTTTCAATCGCACGCTGGAGGCTGGCAATGATATCGGGATGCTTTGCTTGAGCTAAGCGTCGTCTTTCGTCATCACGCTGACACACCACTTGCAGTCGCCGTTGTACCAAGCCTTGTAAATGCAGGCGCTCCGGACTTACCGCACGCACGACAGGTAGCTCCATGACCTCAGCACAATGGGCCAACACCGAGGCATCAATGGGATCGGTTTTGGCACGTTTGCCTAAGGCATTGGCAAACGCTCGCGCACGCTGCGGCATGATGCGGGCGATAGGTAATGCTTTGGATAAACAATATTCCACCACGCCTTGTTCATAACCCCCGGTGGATTCCACCAGCAGCCGTTGCACCCCATGGCCACGACAGCGCTTCACCATTTCCTGATAACCGGCGAGCGTATTGGCTACCGTAAACGAATGATTAAGCGGACGTATCCAAACGGCCAAGCTGTCTTTTGCTACATCAATACCAACCCATACCTTCATGATGCTCTCTCCTATAGACTAAGAAAGAGAGCGCTCTCGCTGACCCATGCTTGTGCATTTACGAGCTAGTACTCGTACAACTGTTCGGGCTTAAGCGAGAGTCAAGAGTACGGCAGCTCATGCTCCTACTCGTGCTTTAAGCACATCGCCTTACCGGCTTGCCGTACTCTGCTCTCACTTTCACAGTAGTACATATTGCAGACACAAGC
>JAYWIC010000049.1:0-14949 GCA_043789195.1 Arenimonas sp.
TCGTGCTTTAAGCACATCGCCTTACCGGCTTGCCGTACTCTGCTCTCACTTTCACAGTAGTACATATTGCAGACACAAGCGCCTTTTCTTTTGGCGCGATAGATCTGACGGATTTGTCGCGCCAAAAGAAAAGGCGCTCCTACAAAAAGCAGGGAAATGACTGAGTTTCAGGAGCAGATATGCAACAACTCGAAATCACTGTGCAGGAAAATGATCATGTGGCGGCAACTCTCTTTCCTGCCAGTGCGGAAAAGAAATTAAATCGCAGCGTGATCATCGGCCCGGCAGCCGCCGTTTCGCAGACGTATTACACCGGTTTTTGCCAGTATCTGGCCGAAGCCGGTTTCGACGTCATGAGTTTTGATTTTCGAGGTGTCGGGCAATCGAAAATGCGTCATATCCGCGAGTATCGCGATATCGGTTTTCTGGCGTACGCTGAACACGATTACCCTGCCGTCGTGAATGCGATGCTGGAAAAATTCCCCAATCAAAAATTATTCATCGTCGGCCATAGCGTCGGTGGCTGGATGCCGGCATTGACGAAAATCAGCGGCAAGATTGATGGTCTGATCACCGTGGCCGCCCTGTCGGGGTATTGGCGATTGATGGCGAGACCGGCGCGTTATCTGCATTTCATGGCCTGGTATTTAATTGCGCCGCTGACCATCAAACTCTATGGCTATTGGCCAGGCTGGGCAGGTATGAAGGCCGACACCTCCGCCGCGCTAGGACTCGATTTCGCGCATTGGGCGAAAAAGCCCGGCTTTATCTTCGACGAACCGCGCATCAACGCCACAGAACACGCCAATCGATTTCTTGGCCATCTGCACTTGTTCCAGATCGCCGACGATAGCTGGGGCACGCCGGCTGCGGTGAAGGCTGTTCACGACCGCTATCCGAATGCCAAAACCCGCGCAATCGAAGTCATTGAGCCAAAAGCACACGGCATTCCGTTTATTGGACACTTCAATTTCTTCCGCAGCGCACATCGCAATAGCTTGTGGGCGTTGGCCTTGAAGCGCCTGAACGAGTTCGGGTAAATATCCGATTCCACTGGCACGTGCCGCGGCTTCATGTTGAAATAGCGCCTGAAGCGGGGGTGCCCACAAGGCTGAGAAATACCCTTTGAACCTGATCCGGTTAATGCCGGTGTAGGGAAGCTCGCAAGTCTGGTCCGAATCGGGACTTTTCTGGCATCGCCGTTTCGATGATCACTCAAAGGACGATGCCATGAATGCACTACCCAGCGAACTCTTGCGCCAGGCGCAGGAACTTTCCGAATCCGTGACCAAGCCGTTCACCGGCTCGAAGAAAATCTATGTGCAGGGTTCGCGCGAAGATATCCGCGTACCGATGCGCGAAATCGAATTGACCGATACCCGCAAGATCGTCGGCGTCGAAAAAAATGCCCCTTTTTGCGTCTACGACAATTCAGGTCCTTACACCGATCCGAGTGTGTCGATCGATCTGGCGCAGGGCTTGAGCCCGTTGCGTGCGAAATGGATCGAAGAAAGAAACGATACCGAATTATTGTCGGGCTTGAGTTCGGAGTTCGGTCGCGCCCGAGAACACGATGCCAAATTGAATGCGGTGCGTTTCGGCAACCGTCCGATGCCGCGCAAGGCGAAGGCCGGCATGAACGTGTCGCAAATGCATTACGCGCGCCGCGGCATCATCACGCCGGAAATGGAATTCATCGCGATACGCGAGAACCAGAATATCCAGGCGATTCGCGAAGAACACTTGTTGAAGCAACACGCCGGTGAACATTTCGGCGCGAATTTGCCAAAGCTGATCACGCCGGAATTTGTGCGTTCGGAAGTGGCCTGTGGTCGCGCGATCATTCCGGCCAATATCAATCACCCGGAAATCGAACCGATGATCATCGGTCGTAATTTTCTCGTAAAAATCAACGCGAACATTGGTAACTCCGCAGTGAGTTCGGGTATTGCCGAAGAAGTCGAAAAACTGGTGTGGTCGATGCGTTGGGGTGGTGACACCGTGATGGATCTTTCCACCGGTAAACATATTCACGAAACCCGCGAATGGATTATCCGCAATTCGCCGGTGCCAATCGGCACCGTGCCGATCTATCAGGCGCTGGAAAAAGTCGATGGCCGCGCCGAAGAACTGACCTGGGAATTATTCCGCGATACTTTGATTGAACAAGCCGAGCAGGGCGTCGATTACTTCACGATTCATGCTGGTGTCTTGCTGCGTTATGTGCCGCTGACCGCCAAGCGCGTGACGGGAATCGTGTCGCGCGGTGGATCGATTATGGCCAAATGGTGCCTGTCGCATCACAAAGAAAATTTCCTTTACACGCATTTCGAAGACATTTGCGAAATCATGAAAGCTTACGACGTCAGTTTTTCCTTGGGCGACGGTTTGCGTCCGGGTTCGATTGCCGATGCCAATGACGCCGCGCAATTCGGTGAATTGGAAACACTCGGCGAGTTGACGAAAATCGCGTGGAAACACGATGTGCAAACCATGATCGAAGGCCCCGGCCATGTGCCGATGCAATTGATCAAGGAAAACATGGACAAGCAATTGCGTGAATGCGGCGAAGCGCCGTTTTATACGCTGGGCCCGTTAACCACCGATATCGCGCCGGGCTACGATCACATTACTAGCGCGATTGGTGCTGCGATGATCGGCTGGTACGGTACCGCGATGCTGTGCTACGTCACGCCGAAAGAACATTTGGGCCTGCCGAATAAAAATGATGTGCGTGAAGGTTTAATGGCCTACAAAATCGCCGCACACGCGGCCGACTTGGCGAAAGGTCATCCGGGTGCGCAGGCGCGCGATAACGCCTTGTCGAAAGCGCGTTTCGAATTCCGCTGGGAAGACCAGTTCAATCTGGGCCTCGACCCAGACCGTGCCCGCGAATACCACGACGAAACCATGCCGAAGGAAGCGCATAAAGTCGCGCATTTCTGTTCGATGTGCGGCCCGCATTTCTGCTCGATGAAAATCACGCAGGACGTGCGCGATTATGCCGATGCGCAAGAACTGGAGGCCGCCGAAGCTCTGGAAAAAGGTATGGCCGAAAAATCGAAAGAGTTTTTGGCGCAGGGCGCGGAAGTCTACAAACCCGAATGAGCGTGATTGATCCAAAGCGACGATTACTGTGTGCAGCGCTCGCCGCGGGTGGTGCCATGTCGGCGATGCCGGCATGGGCGAAGTTGAATTTCGCCAATAATGATTTTTCGTGGTCGGCAATTTTTGAAAACCTGAGCGACGCGCAGCGCGAATTGCTGTCAGATTCGACGCGTGAAATTCAAATCCTGTACACACAAATCGAGCGTGATTCGGATGGCGGAATTAAACTCCAGCATCACGCTTTTCATCATGCGCCAAAGCGCTGGTTTTTCCCTGCCAGCACGATCAAGTTGCCATTGGCGCTATTGGCTTGCGAAGAAGTGGCCAGAGTGGGGGGCAATCTTGAAAGCGCCATCATGCTGCGACAACCACCGGAAACCGGCATCTGGGAGGATGCCGAACCATTGAGTGAATCATTGCGTCGCAGCCTGTGTCGCACGTTTACGGTGAGCGACAACGTTCCGTATAACCGTTTTTACGAATTACTCGGCCCCGATAAAATTCATGCGCGCTTGAAATCAATGGGTTATCCCAATACGCGCGCCATATCCCGTCTGGGGTCGCGTGATATCGAAGCAAATCGCAGAACAGGTTCGACGCAAATCCTCGATGCACAGGGAAAGCCATTGCTCGGGATTGCGCCAAGACTGGCAAAGCGGCGTTCATTTCCTTTCGGTAAAGCCTCAAAGGGCGAAGGCTTTTTGGGCGATGATGGCGTGTTGATGCAGGGACCGCATGATTTTTCTTTCGGCAATTTCATGCCATTGGCCGATTTGCATCAGATGCTGGTCGCCTTTGTATTGCCGGAAACCGCACACGAATCGCAGCGCTGGAAAATCCCAGCTCAATGGCGCGAAGCTATTCTCGAAGAAATGGGGCGTTTCCCGCGTGAATCCGTGGATCCGGTTTATCCATCGCCGGAATATTACGATGCCTATGCAAAATATTTCGTGCTCGGCGACAGCCGGGAAAATGCAGCGGACGGATACCGGGCTTACGGAAAAATCGGCGAAGCTTACGGTTATCTGAGCGATTCGAGTTATATCGTTAATAAAAGCACAAACAGCGAATGTTTTTTATCAGCCGTGATTCACTGCAATCCAGATGGTATTTATAACGACGATAAGTACGATTACGAGGAAACCGGGTTACCGTTTCTCGCCGCTTTAGGGAAAAGCGTATTGGCATACGAAGCTCTTCGCGCAAAGTAAGATGGGCCGTGGCCGCCTTGCAAAAAAGGCCGCGATGCGGCCTTTTTTATTTGCGATGTTTAGGATCAGAACAAGGGCTTGTCCGGCACAGAGTTGTAGCGCTCTACCGATTCAAGGATCAATTCCTTGGCTTTGGCGGCATCGCCCCAACCGTTGATCTTGACCCATTTTCCCTTTTCCAGATCTTTGTAATGTTCAAAGAAATGGCCGATGCGGGCCAGCGCCAGTTCGCCAAGATCATCCGCATTCACTACATGGTCGTAGCCCGGGAATACCTTGCTGACCGGTACGGCAATAATTTTTTCGTCGCCACCAGCTTCGTCGGTCATCAGCAACACGCCGACGGGGCGCACGCGAATGACGGAACCGGGAATCAGGGGGACCGGCATCACCACCAATACATCGGCCGGGTCGCCATCGTCGGAAAGCGTGTGGGGAACGTAGCCGTAATTGCAGGGATAACGCATGGGTGTGGTAAGCACGCGATCGACAAAAATGGCACCGCTGGCTTTATCTACTTCGTATTTGACCGGCTCGGAATCCTTCGGGATTTCGATGATGACGTTGACTTCATGGGGTACATCTTTGCCGGTGGGCACTAAATCTAGGGGCATCGGGGTTTCCTGCGGTTCTCAATGCGCGCAGGATACGGCAAAAGCACCGAGCATTCACTCTTTCCCAAACGCCTGAAGTATGAGTGGTCATGTCGGGAATTATCGTAATACAGTGCAAGCGGGCATCGAAAAGCCTATATTTGCCCAGCGGTTCCCTTTTTTTTAAAAGCGGGCTAGATTGCAGAACGGGAAGGAGACAATATGCGAACAGATGCCGTGCTTGACCCAGATGCGATTGAGTTGCTGCGAACGCTTGATAAGCAAAGACCCGGGTCGTTCAGGGATTTCGTGCGCATGTTTGCGACCGAAGCGCCCATTCGGGTAAAGAAGATAGAGGCGGCCTTTGCCGCAGCGGATGCCACCGCACTCAATCAGCATTCCCATTATTTGCGATCCGCCTGTTTGGCACTCGGTGCCGGCCAGTTGTCTGCAACGTGCCACATGCTCGAACACCTCGATTCATCGAAAATGACTGCCGACAATTCGGATTTATATCTTGCGCCCCTGCATACGCAATTGCGCGAAGCGATGATCGCGTTGCTGGAATTATCCGAAGTCGCATAAAACTATTTCAATACCCGAACCCATAAAAAAGCCCCGCCAAAGCGGGGCTTTTTAGTCAGCGGTGAAATATCAAAGTATCGTCAGCATCGGTACCAGCAACAAGGCAACGATATTGATGATCTTGATCAACGGGTTGATGGCAGGGCCCGCGGTATCTTTGTACGGGTCGCCAACGGTATCGCCGGTAACAGCAGCTTTATGGGCTTCCGACCCTTTGCCGCCGTGATGACCTTCTTCAATGTATTTTTTCGCATTGTCCCAGGCACCGCCGCCGGTGCACATCGAGATCGCCACGAAAAGGCCAGTGACGATGGTGCCCATCAGCAAGCCACCCAGTGCATCGGCACCCAGTGTCATGCCGACGATAATCGGAATGAACAACGGCAGCATCGAAGGAATGATCATTTCGCGAATCGCGGATTTAGTCAGCAAGTCCACCGCTTTATCGTATTGTGGCTTGCCGGTACCTTCCATAATGCCGGGGATTTCACGGAACTGGCGACGAACTTCTTCCACCACCGCGCTGGCTGCGCGACCCACGGCTTGCATGGCGAATGCGCCAAACAAGTAGGGAATCATGCCGCCGATCATCAAACCGATCACAACGTCTTTATTGGTGAGCGAAAAGTCCACGGCACCGACGCCGAATTTTTCGGTCAATTTATGCGAGTAGTCGGCAAACAGCACGAGTGCAGCCAAGCCCGCTGAACCAATGGCATAACCTTTGGTCACGGCTTTGGTGGTGTTACCCACGGCATCGAGCGCATCGGTGATTTTGCGGATTTCCGGGCCGAGTTCGCTCATTTCTGCGATACCGCCGGCGTTATCGGTAATCGGGCCGTAAGCATCGAGTGCCACGATCACACCTGCCATCGACAACATCGATGTGGCCGCAATCGCAACGCCGTACAGATCGGCGATTTCATAGCAACCCCAGATCGCAAGCACAACGGCCAGCACAGGCGCTGCGGTGGATTTCATCGAAACTGCCAAGCCGGCAATCACATTGGTACCATGCCCAGTTTCAGAAGCTTTCGCCACGTCTTGCACCGGAGCGTATTCGGTTGCGGTGTAGTACTCGGTAATCACGACCATGGCCGCCGTTAAGCCCAGACCAATCAGGGTGCACCAGAACAGCGGCATGCCCAAATCTTTACCAAACAGGCTGTCGGTGACGAAATAGAAAGCGATCGCCGCCAAAATGCCGGAGACCGCCAAACCACGGTAGAGCGCATTCATGATTTTGCCGCCTTCGCGGACTTTCACGAAGTAGGTGCCAACGATCGAGGCAATGATCGAGACCGAGCCCAGAATCAGGGGGTACATCACGCCTTTCGCATCGTAGGTGTTGAAGGCAATGCCTGCTACCAACATGGCCGCAATAATCGTGACCGCATAGGTTTCGAACAAGTCGGCCGCCATACCGGCACAATCACCCACGTTGTCACCGACATTGTCGGCAATCACGGCTGGGTTGCGTGGGTCATCTTCCGGAATTCCGGCTTCTACTTTGCCCACCAGGTCGGCACCGACGTCGGCACCTTTGGTGAAAATGCCGCCACCAAGACGGGCAAAGATGGAAATCAGCGAGCTACCGAAAGCCAGGCCAATCATGGGTTCCAGTGCGACTGCCAGAGATTCGGCAGTGATGCCTTGGCTTTTCAGTACGTACATGAAGAAACCGGCTACACCCAAAAGACCCAGACCGACCACGAGCATGCCAGTGATGGCACCACCCTTGAAACTGACGTTCAAGGCAGCGTTTAAATTTTGTGTTGCCGCTTGCGCCGTGCGCACATTGGCGCGTACCGAGACAAACATGCCGATAAAACCGGCAGCGCCCGACAAAATGGCACCAATGGCGAAACCAACCGCCGTCAACCAATTACCCAGACCAAAACCAATCACGAAGAAAAGCACAACGCCGACGATGGCAATCGTCATGTACTGACGACGCAAATAGGCACCTGCGCCTTCTTGAATGGCCATGGCGATTTTCTGCATGCGCTCGTTACCGGCCGGTTGAGCCAGAACCCAGCGGGTAGTGAAAATGCCATAAAGAATGGCGATAGCCGCACAGGCTAGCGCCAGCTCAAAACCGTATTGCTCAAACATGCAACTACTCCCCAGAAGTTTAAATACCAAGCAACCAATAAAAAGCGGCCGAAAGCCGCTAAACCCCAGTATCGCAGAGGAAACAGGGGAAATGCCAGTCAATACGGTTGTTTATCGCGGGCGGGTAGCGTTTCCGGAAGCCGGTGATTGAACGAAACGACGGGTTCTAGTTATTGCTGGCCAGGTGTTGCTGGTATTCCTGAACACTGCTGACTTTCAGGCTGGGCTGGCCATTGAAGAAGTTGCCGTCCCGTCCCGCAAGAATGTAGTAAGTCTGACCAGCGCTGACATCAAGTCTGAAGACCTGCTTGGTGGAGGGGTCGGCCATGAAGTAATAGGTGCCGGGCACCAATATTTGCTCAAATTTCTCGCCTTTCTTGAGCTTGACCAGTTCCTGGTTCTGGGTGGTCAGACAGTAGGCTTTGCCGCCGTCCTCGGCAGACCGGTAGAAAACCACCTTGGCCGTGCCTGGCGATGCGGCGGAGGTGTCCAGTGTTTGTGCAAAGGAAGCAACGCTGGTTAGCTGCAGCAGGGCAGCAACAAAAAGAGTCGATAGTGTGCGAAACATGGAAAACCCCGGGTTAAAAAGTGTGCCGGCCGATGGTGGCACTTATTATGAAGAGCTTAAGCTCAATCTAGGCGGCACCTAGCATACACCGGTCAATTCACTATTGCAGCAAGCGAAGACTGAACATTCATGGCCTTCATGAACAAAGAGCCCGCATATTCGGGCTCTTTGGGTAATGGACATGGCGACAATGAATTATTTGGTCTTGAGTGCGCTGCCTGCCGTTTGTGCGGCTTTCTCGGCAAAATCTTTCAAGCCTTTTGTATTGCTGCCACCAAACGCGCCGCCCCATTTGGTATCGGCAATTTCTTCCTGGGCGATGACGGTACCGTCCATTTTAGCTGTCAGTGTGAGGCGTACCCGGACTTTCTGGGAACCGGCTCCGAATCCGACGAAATAACGCAAGGCCATATTGCCTTTGCGGAAATCGAGAATGTCGCCGGCTAGCACCGCCGTAGTGGCAGGATTGGGACAGCTGCCCTGGCCAGCCGCAACACTGCTCACTATTTTTGCATGCTTAGGTAGTCGCTCTACCAGGGCATCTCGGATGATGATCAGGTTTTGCTCCGGAATTTTTTCGGCGCGATCGGTTTGGCCTTCGACTTTTTCTTCGGAAACTTTGAACAAGTTGACTTCAACGCATTCTATTTTGGCTGGTGTGCTTGGCGCGGCAGCGGCAGGAGTTTCCTGTGCGATTGCAGCAGCACTGATGAAACTGGTGACAAGGCTAATCAAGCAAGTACGAAAAACGGGTGACTTTTGCATGGACTATTTCCTTATGTCATTGTGAAAGTGGATATGAAAAAACTGCTTAAGGTTGAACTTAAATCAGGACTTGGAGTTTTGGCGGGAATCAATCGGGTTTGCATGCAGCGGCAAGCCGTTTTTTTTATAAGGCACAGGCGCCTCGCCCGCAATCAGCGGTGCAAGGTATGTTCGGCAGGCTGCCGTAATGCCATAACCATCCTTGCGAATGAAACTGGCCGGCATTTTCTTTTCATGATTGGCGATTTTTTCCAGCGATGCCGCTTCGATTTTCCAGCGATACGGTTTATTGGAAACGCGCTTGATGATCGGCATCACGCCATTCATGCCTTTTAGCGCGTATTCCACTGCGGCCTTGCCAACAGCAAGCGCGTGCTCAAGATCGGTTTTTGAAGCCAGATGACGTGCCGAGCGCTGCAGATAATCCGGTACGGTCCAATGCACTTTCATGGCAAGCTTGTCTTTTACGAGGCCGGCGATCAGTGGGCCGACGCCGCCGAGTTGCGAATGCCCGAAGGCATCCTTGCTTCCTTCGGTTTCGGCAAGAAATTTCCCGTTTGCATCACGCACACCTTCTGATACCACCACAACGCAATATCCAACACGATTGACGGTCGCTTCAACTGCCTGCAGAAATTTGCCTTCGTCGAAAGCAATTTCCGGGAACAAAATAATATGCGGCGCTTCGTTTTTGCCTTCGCCGGCCAAACCGGCGGCGGCAGCCAACCAACCGGCATGCCTGCCCATGACTTCGTAAACAAACACCTTGGTCGAGGTTTCCGCCATCGCGGCAACGTCCAGACTCGCCTCGAGAATCGATACCGCCGTGTATTTCGCGGCGGAGCCAAAACCCGGGCAGCAATCAGTGACGGCCAGATCGTTATCCACCGTCTTCGGTACGCCGATGCAAACCAGATCGTAGCCCGATGCCTTGGCCAATTGCGATACCTTCAATGCGGTATCGGCCGAATCATTGCCGCCGTTATAAAGGAAATAACGAATATCGTGTTTCTTGAACACTTCGAGCAGCCGTTCGTATTTTTCGCGATCCTGCTCCAGCGATTTCAATTTGACGCGGCAGGAGCCGAAAGCGCCACCCGGGGTATGCGCCAGCGCTTTGACATCGGCGGCGCTCATGCGACGGGTATCAATTAATTCGTCGCGCAAGGCACCTAAAATGCCGTTTTCTGCTGCTAGTACCTGAATTTTCTTCGCGCGTGCGGCCAGAATGACCGCGCTGGCGGTGGCATTAATCACGGCGGTAACTCCGCCCGATTGTGCGTAGAGGAGCTTTCCTTTGCTCATAATAATCAATCTCTTACTGTTGTTTATTGACTTGGTGCGGCTGGGCCGTTAGCGTGACGAGGTCCGCACGGTGAATCATGGGCTCTACTATATCCAATTAAGAGCGATGACAGCCGTGCGCTTATTTTTCTGGAGTTTTACATGCGATTGGTATTGTTAGGGGCGCCCGGCTCGGGCAAGGGTACTCAGGCGGTGCGTCTGCGCGAACATTTACAGGTGCCGCATATCTCGACCGGCGATTTGCTGCGGGCTGCGGTCGCCGCGGGCACCGAACTTGGCATGCAGGCAAAAGTCGTGATGGCGTCGGGCAATCTAGTCTCGGACGATATTGTGCTGGGCATGCTCGAAGAGCGCTTGTTGAAGCCCGATACCGCCAACGGTTTTATCCTCGATGGTTACCCTCGCAACTTGGCGCAAGCCAATGCACTGGAAAAATTGCTCGAAAAAATCAAGCAACCGGTGGATGTTGCCGTACAGCTCGACGTGAATACCGATTTGCTGGTGGAGCGTATCGCTGGCCGTGCAAAAGCCGAAGGCCGCGCCGATGACACCCCGGAAGCTGTTCGCCATCGCTTGAATGTCTATAACGAATCCACCGCGCCAGTCGTCGACTTCTATCGCAACCACGGCAGTCTGGTCCATGTCGATGGCGTGGGTGGTCTGGACGATGTGTTCAATCGTATTATCGCGGCCATTTCCCACACGCATGATGTGGGCTGATTTAATAAACAAAGCGAAACAATGAAATTACATATTCTTGGAATTTGCGGCACCTTCATGGGTGGCGTTGCGGCCCTTGCGCGCGAGTTGGGCCATGAAGTCGATGGCTCGGATCAGAATGTCTATCCGCCGATGAGCACCCAGCTGGAACAATTGGGCATCACGCTGACTTCTGGCTACAAGGCGGAAAATATTACCGTCGACACGCAACAGGTTATTGTTGGCAATGCCTTGTCACGCGGCAATCCAGCCGTTGAATATGTATTGAATCAGCAGCTCAACTATATTTCCGGCGCCGAGTGGCTGCGCGAAAACGTATTGCCCAAACGCACGACCTTGGCCGTTGCCGGCACGCACGGAAAAACCACAACAACCTCGATTCTCGCCTACTTGCTGGAAGCGGCGGGTCGCGATCCGGGTTTTTTGGTCGGTGGCGTGCCGGAAAATTTCGGTGTATCGGCACGATTGGGCAAGGGCAAAGAGTTTGTCGTCGAAGCCGATGAATACGACACGGCATTTTTCGACAAACGCAGTAAATTTGTCCATTACCGTCCAACCGTCGCCATTCTTAATAATCTCGAATTTGACCACGCCGATATTTTTGATGATGTGGCCGCAATCCAAAGACAGTTCCATCACCTGGTGCGCATCGTGCCCGGCAATGGAAAACTGATCGTTAACGGTGAAGATAAATATCTCGCTGAAGTTCTCGGCATGGGGGCCTGGTCTCCCATCGAAAGATTCTCGATGAGTGGTGACACTGAATGGACCGCGCGCCTGATTGAAAATGATGGTTCCCAGTTTGCTGTTATCTACAAGGGCAATGAGCTCGGCGTCGTGCAATGGTCACTGCTCGGTCGGCACAATGTGCTGAACGGTTTGGCCGCCATTGCAGCGGCGAATGCAGTGGGTGTTGATGTAGCTGCCGTGCTGCCACGTTTAGCTGAATTTCAAAGCGTGAAACGACGTCTGGAAAACATCGGAAATGCCATTGGAGTTACCGTTTACGATGACTTTGCCCATCATCCAACCGCCATACGCACCACGCTGGAAGGCTTGCGTGCAAAGGTCGGCAATGCCCGCATTGTGGTCGCAATGGAGCCCCGCAGTAATTCGATGCGCCTGGGTTCGCATGCGGCCGAAATTGCGCCCTCGCTGAATGATGCCGACGTTGTCGTATTTTTGCATCGTCCGGAACTGAGTTGGGACGCCGGAAAAGTCATTGATGCCTTGCGCGGGCAGGGCCAAACCGTCGCAACCGTCGATGGCCTGGTTGTCGATTTGAAAGCCGTTGTTCGTGAAGGCGACCACGTTATTTTCATGTCCAATGGGGGCTTTGAAGGCGCACCCCGCAGGTTCCTGGCGGCTCTGGTCTAACGCCTCCGGCTGCACACCTTACGCTCACAATCATTCGCGCTAAACTATTGGCGTGACCAAGATCGAGCTGCCATTATTTCCGTTGAATACCGTCCTGTTTCCAGGCGGTGTATTGCCACTGCGAATTTTTGAACCGCGCTACCTCGATATGGTGAAAAGCTGCATGCGAAACGAGCATGGCTTCGGTGTGTGCATGATTATCCAGGGTGAAGAAGTGGGGCAAAACACGGCATCGGCGGCCTTGGGTTGCGAAGCCCGAATCATCGATTTTGATCAAACCCCCGAAGGCTTGCTTGCCATCACTGCACTGGGCGAACGGCGTTTCCATGTCGAGCAGGTCAAGGTACGCAATAACGGTCTGGTGATCGGGGAGGTTTCCTGGCTTTCGGAAGCACAGGATATTGCCATCGCACCCGAATATTTCGTGTTGTCGCAGATACTGCAGCGCGTGCTGGATAAAGCAGAAATATCCTTCGACAAGAAGCAACTCGACAACGCCGACTGGGTCAGTTGGCGTTTGGCGGAATGGTTGCCATTGTCCAATCTCGAGCGACAGGAGTTATTGCAGGAATCGGACGTAGCGTTCCGCTTGCAAAGCCTGTTGGAAAAAATCCCGAATTTCCAGAGCATATAAAACATGAGCAACTTGAAAGGCAAGACCCTTTTTATTACCGGTGCATCCCGAGGCATCGGGCTTGCGATTGCCCTGCGGGCAGCGCGTGACGGTGCCAACATTGTCATCGCGGCGAAATCGGATGTGCCCAATCCGAAGTTGCCCGGCACGATTCATTCGGCCGCCAAGGCAGTGGAAGCCGCTGGAGGTAAAGCGCTAGCCATCCGCTGCGACATTCGCGAAGAAGACCAGGTGAAAGCCGCCGTCGAAAAAACGGTTGAAACCTTTGGCGGTATCGACATCTTGATCAATAACGCCAGCGCGATCTGGCTGCGCGGTACGCTCGATACGCCGATGAAACGCTACGACCTGATGAATCAGGTCAATTCGCGCGGCACTTTCATGTGTTCGCAAATTTGTTTGCCACATTTATTGAAGGCCGCAAATCCGCATATCCTGACTTTGGCGCCTCCGATCAATCTTGATCCGAAATGGTGGGCGCCGCATACCGGCTACACGTTGGCGAAAATGGGCATGAGCCTAGTAACGCTGGGATTGGCAGAGGAATTCAAAGGGAAGGTGGCCGTCAATGCCTTGTGGCCGCTTACTGTCATCGCGACCGATGCAATCAACATGATTCCCGGTGTTGAATTATCGAAGTGCCGTACGCCGGAAATTCTTTCGGATGCCGCACACGCCATTCTCGTTACGCCGCATGCCCAGCTCACCGGTCAATTCATTCTTGACGAAGCTTTCCTGCGGGAACACGGTGTCCAGGATTTTGATCGCTACGCCGTCGATCCATCGCAAAATTTATTGCCGGATTTATTTCTCTAGGAATTGCCATGAAGTATTTACATGCGATGGTCAGGGTTCGTGATCTGGACGCTTCAATGCACTTCTATCGCGATGCGCTCGGGCTGATCGAGACAAGGCGAAAGGATTATCCGCAGGGGCGTTTTACTCTTGTGTATCTCGCGGCACCGGAAAATCCGGATTCCGAAGTTGAGCTAACTTACAACTACGACGATGAGGATTACGGCAGTGCCCGCAATTTCGGGCATCTGGCGTTTGCGGTCGATGACATTTATGCGACTTGCAAAAAACTCGAGCAACATGGCGTCATGATAAACCGTCCACCGCGTGATGGTCGTATGGCCTTCGCGCGGTCACCGGATAATATTTCGATCGAACTATTGCAGAAAGGTGACGCATTGGCACTGCAGGAGCCGTGGCTGTCGATGCCGAATGTCGGAAACTGGTGATAGCGCTTGCCTTGCTGATCCAGCGCATGTAATGACCCATTTGTCTTTGGCCTTGAACAAGCGCAATGAGTACATTTTCCCCACGATAGACCCATAAAAATTGTTGTAAGCTTTGCCATGCTGATTACTCGGTGCAACGTGTGTCGGGCCATCGTTGAATCCCCCGGCGCCACGCAGCAAAAGGCTTTGAATCTTCCAGGAGAACAGGTATGCCGTTGTATATGGATGTCCACGTGATCGAAGGAATTACGGCAGAAGAGATTGCCAAGGCGTACGCGGCCGACATGCTGGTGCAGGGGCAGTATGACGTGGAATACATCCAATATTGGTTTAACGAAGGCTGCGGCAAGGCCTTCTGTCTTGTCCATGCACCCACCGCGGAAGCAGCCAGCCTGGTTCATAGGGAGGCTCACGGACAGGTAGCGGCGAAAATCATCGAGGTGGATCCTGATCTGGTTGACGGATTCATGGGTAAATGCGAGGTCAATTCGGTGGGTGCCGTCCTGCTGCCGGGTTCTCGAGAAGGGCAAAGCGACCCCGGTATCCGCAGCGTCATGTTTACCGATATTGTCGGTTCGACCGAATTGACGCAGCGTATTGGTGACGAGGCTGCGATGAAAGTGCATCGAATCCATGACACGATTGTGCGTGATGCGCTGAATTCAGCAGGTGGACGGGAAATCAAGCACACCGGCGACGGCATCATGGCTTGTTTTTTTTCTGC
>JAYWIC010000050.1:0-4011 GCA_043789195.1 Arenimonas sp.
GATGAAGCCGCCTTGATCGCTTCGTCGCAACAGGCTTTTCGCGACCTGGAAAATCTGTTTGCCGCCGATGAAAGTCCGGAGCCGGAGTCCCAGCAGAAGACAGACCATATTCCGTAGGGTGCGCTTAAGCGCACCGTATGCGCGCGGCAGATTATCCCGGATTATCTTGATACCACTTGTCTTTGCGTTTCCTGCTCACGATCTTGTGATGAGTCCCGGATGACATTCGGGATTGGCAGCGGGCGTATTTGCTCGGCATGGGCAGCCTCCAGTTTTCTAAACGAGTCGGCGAGCGGAGTATCGATGGCGACCTGTGTTTTCATGTGCGCACGATGATGCGAGGGATCATCAAGCTTGCCTTGCACCATAATCACATTCTCGCCAGCTTTTACGGCTCCGTTACTGCCGCTTAGCACAACATTATCAATCCGCTGAATGCCTTGCTGCTTGGCCAGCACCGTCAAACTGGCCGCCATGCGCTCGCTCGATGCATCGGATGGACGTCCCATGCTTTGATCCAGTTTACTCACAGCGTCGACACTTTGCTGATGCAATGTGTAATCGGGATGCCCGGCTTGAGTGGGGTCGAGTTTTGTTGGTGGCAGAGCCGGCGATTTTTCTGGTGGTGGCAAGGTGATCGGTATATTTCTGTGGTCAAGGCTTGCTTTGAGAACAGGATCTACCGACTCGGCATTTTCACGGTCACCTCTGACATTGCGAGGTGCCATCGTTTCGATGGTTCGGCGGGCATCACCTTGATCTGCCGCATTGATGCGCATCATGCCATGCATGCCTTCTTCCGAACGATGCACGACATTCATTTCCGGGTTCGATGGTTCGGGCCGTTTTTGCAGATAGGGCGTATCACTGAGTGAATTCAAATAATCCACCATCAAATTGCCGCTGCGAATGCCCAAGCCATTCAAGTGGTAGCCGTCTCCAACATTGGTATGGGCGCCCGCCACCATGACACCCAAGAGTCGGCCATCCGGTGTCATGCCCTGATCAATGATGCTGGTAGATTTAAATGAGCCTCGAAGTTCGTCTTCTGCCACGATTTGAAAACCCGATACTACCGATGGCGGTAATCGACGATCATGATTGCGAGGTTCGCCGGTACCGACCGGGTCAAACAAGCCAACCGCTTGCGGTGTTTGCCCAGGTGCGACCAAAGGCGGCTTGGTGTATTCCGTATGCATACGGCCATCTTCGCCGCGAAATCTATGAACGCCGCTTGGATCGTGTATGCCGCGTTCATGCAGCAAGCGGGCAAAACCGGCCGCTTGTTCAGCACCTCGACTAAAGCCAATCTCGGCAATACGAATTTGTGCCTGCGGGTCTTCTTTTATCCAACGGTCTGCTTGTTTGATAAAATTTTCGTACATTTCCTCAAGGCGCGGGTCATAGGTATAACCAAAGGCACCGTCTAGTGTACGTTCGATAAAATTATCTTGCGTGCCGACACCTTTGACGTAGAACCCGTTGATAGAGCTCTTTGGATCCCTGCTAAGCTCGGCAATTTGGTTGCTGATTACACCAACATTCGTCAGGTGCTGTGGATCCTTTTCTGCATCATTCCATGTGCCATCAAAGGCTGCAATAAATAATCGCTCCTGCGAATTGTTGGCATGCTGAAACGTGGGCACTGGCATCTTAGCCATAGCCTGCTGCGCAATGCCGTATGTAGCCATATCGTGTTCATCGGCAGCATAAGTACTTACTCCATCGGGATGTTTTCCGTGGCTGTGTGGCTTTTTCTCATCGCTCATATCTATTTCCTCTTAACAATTCAATAGGTATGGCTGTAAGCCAAAATCACTTCATCACGAAAATCTCCATGCCTTGCTTCACTGTCTTTGAGATAAATCATCTCGCGCATATAAACATTTATCGTTCGATTGTTGACTTCCAAAATTATGGTCGGGTCGCCCACGGTAGCCACAGTTTCAGTTGGTAACTCATCACGCGTCACATTATGCAATATGCGTTGATCCTTAAAAATTTCTGCAATATCTATTTTTGCTACAAGCAAATTGCCTTCTTTCGTTTTCCAGGACACAACAGCAGGCGAGGGAAAGTTCTTGATGCCTAAATGTGCACCACCGCCCCAGTTTTTCTGATAGCTCGGCCCATAGGATGACGACGATGTTGTGACCTTGTCCTCGTCGTCTTTAACGAAATAATCATCGTTATAGAGCACGCTACAGCCGACGGTGTCATAGCAATAGGCAACGAAGTTATGCTTTTCAAATTGCAATGGCCATTCATTTGGTACGGTTGTATATTTTTCGGTCTTGTTTGAAGTAGACATGGCTGATTGGCATCCTGAAATTATGAATATGGAAATAATGGTAACTGCGCTGGCAATTAATTGCTTCGTAAAGTGCATGCAGACTTCCTTTGAAATTATGTGTTTTCGGGGCATGTAAATTCACCCACTTCGCCGGGGGCCCACCAACCAAGATCGCGAATTCTCGGCAGTTTCTTGGCTTCACGCGTTTGCTTGGCAGTCTTCATGGGAGCGCCCCTGCTATCGATAAAAGCGACCATGTAACCCAAGTTATAGCAAAGCGCCTCTTGTCGTTCTTCCATAGGCAGTTCGGCTATTTCCCGACGTAAATTCCGATTTGCCCGCATGATGGTTTCTTCGTTGCCCATGCCTTCCATGTGGATGGTTAAAAATAGTAAATAGGCTATCTTCCGGTTCTTGGTGACACCCAAGCCGTCGCGATACAACACCCCGATATTATTCATGGCGTCGGCATCGTACTTCGCCTTTAAATACCAATCCATTGCCTTGGCGTAGTCAACGGGCATTCCAGTGCCAAGGTGGTGCATAAGGCCGGCAGAAACAGCCGCCCTATAGTCGCCTTTGTCATAGAGTGACTCCCAAATTGAATAGCTGGTTTTGTAATCCCCCGCGGCTTCGGCAGACAAGGCTTTTTTCACCAGCTCTAAGTTTGCTTTGTCGGGAGACTCAGCCGAATAGGCCGCATTAACTGGAAGCAGCAGAACTAGCCATAATAAATAACGCTGCATAGGTATCCTTGTATTTCTAAAAAGTGAAAATAATATTAGGACAATATCTTGTTTTAAATCTTCAACATCGGCGTTTCTACTTTCGGCAGCAATCTGGATGTGAAGTATTTATCCTGGTAATACTTGATCTTGTCGCACATCACCGGATGCGGAATGCCTTCGTATAGAAAAACTTCCTTGTCGAAGCCCATGGCCTTGAGCTCCTGTGGCAGCATTAAGGCCCGACGTTCTTCCGACTCGCTGCGAGAGAAATCCCGACCTCGCGTGACGTTCTGTTTGCGTACGGTGGTGTAGCCGAGCATTTCCGAATAATCATTGGCATCCTGTTGCTCACGTGGTGCATAGATAATCTGGAGAGCATGGTTGGTAATGATCGTCCGTGAAACATCCTTGCCATAGGTCGAGTCGAGTTGCGACATGCTTTGAATGATCGGCAACAAGCGAATGTTGTAACCGGCCATAAAAGATACGGCAGAGGCAAGAATGTCGATTTTTCCGATTGATGTGAATTCGTCCATCAACAACAGGCACTGGTATTTCAGGTCCGGATTATTCTTCGGCAGTTCCTTGGTATTGAGATTGATCAACTGGCTGAAGAAAAGATTGATGATCAGGCGGCTTTCCGCAAGTTTGTTCGGCTGGATGCCGATGTAAATCGTCATTTTCTTTTTTCGGACATCGGTTAGCAGGAAATCGTCAGCGCTGGTCGCGGCATCCAGTACCGGATTGATCCAGGCATTCAGCGGCTCCTTGAATGTCCCCATGATGGAAGCGAAGGTTTCATCGGCTTGCGAGAGTAAATTCGCAAACGCTGTTCGCGCATGACCGCTAAGAAAGGGTTTCTGCGACAGTTTTTGAAGATACGGACGCAGATCGGTGCCATCGCCGGAGGACAGTCGGTAAATGCCGCCGAGCGTCGGAGGATGTGACACCGGGAAGCCGATGGATTGTTCGTCTTCCCAGTTTTCAAAA
>JAYWIC010000051.1:0-14842 GCA_043789195.1 Arenimonas sp.
GGATCAAGGGCAGGAAAAGTATGGCAACCAATGCCAAAACCAATGCCCCAATCAGGCGCTGCTTAACCGGCGTTTCCATAGGATCAACACTCGTCGAAAACCAGCGCCAATTATAACGTGGCGGGCTCTATTTTGAGTGCTTTCATTGCAGCGGCCACGGTATGGAACGACCCAAAAACCAGGATGCGATCTTCCTGCTTAGCCTGTTGCCGCGCCACTTCCAGCGCTTGGCCGATGCTGGCATGGCAACTTATGGCCGATTCAGCTATCCCGGACTTGACGCGGGCTTGCAATTGTTCGGCGCTGGAATTGCGCACTCCGGCATCGTGGATTCCCGCTAAAAACCAATGATGAATGTCGGATTTGAGCACGTCGACAATCACTTCAATTTCCTTATCGAGCAAGGCACCGAAAACGGCAAAAGTCGTTTTCGGATGTGCCTGCAACCATTGCGACAATTGCCTGGCGGCCTGCGGGTTATGCGCAACATCCAGCACGACCTCGGGTTGACCTGTAATTGTCTGCAGTCTTCCTGCTACCCGTGCATGTCGAACGCCCTCAATCATCGCGGCATCGGTAATGTCATCGCTGAGTGCTCTTAATGCGGCGATGGCAGCAGCGGCATTATCGATTTGTACCGGCGCTACCAGATTCGGCAGGGGCAATTCGATTTCAAAACCCGGCTCACGCCAGCGCCAGCTGTTTTCCATGCGATCAATCAGATAGTCGGAGTGGCCACGAATGGCGGTTGCGCCAAGTTCGTAAGCTCTCCGCAAAGCAGACGATGGCGGATCTTTCTCGCCGAAAATTACCGGCTTCCAGGGACGAATAATGCCGGCTTTTTCGAAACCGATCGTTTCTCGATCGGCACCAAGATAGTCCTGATGATCCAGATCGACCGTGGTGATTACCGCGACATCGGGCTCGACGATTTGGGTCGCATCCAGTCTGCCACCAAGGCCCACTTCCAGGATCACGAGATCCAGATCATGCACGGCAAAAACCATTACCGCAGCCAGCGTGCCGAATTCGAAAAAAGTCAGGGCAATGTCTGTATCGAGTTTTCTGGCGATTTCAATTTTTTCAAAAGCGGCAATGAGTTCAGCATCCGCTGCGTTTGCGCCATCGATTCGGACGCGTTCGTTGTAATCGAGAATATGCGGCGAGGTGTAGGCGCCGACTTTCCAGCCGGCCGCGCGCGCAATCGCCTCGATAAACGCTACCGTCGAGCCCTTGCCATTGGTTCCAGCGACGGTGATGACGCGTTTTGCGGGCTTTTCGATTCCAAGACGTTTAGCAACGACGGATATCCGTTCCAAACCCATATCGATGGATTTGGGATGGATTTGCAATTGGTAGTCGAGCCAGTCGTTGAGTGTGCGGGTCATAGGCACATTATCGCGTATTTTTTGTAGGAGGGCCCTTGGGCCCGAATGGTCGCCCGCAAGCGGCCTCCTACACAAAAATCACAGAGCCCGATGCACCGCTTCACCAAACAAATCCGTGTGATGATTGCAATCATTCAAGCGCACTACTTCGAGGGTATCGACCGAGCCGCCTTCCAGTAGATTGAGCGTTGTCGGAGCCTGTCGAAACGACCACAAATTCGCCAATGGCAAACCCAAAATTTTGCACAGCAAAACACGATTGACCGCGTCGTGCGCTACGACCAATAACGTGTCGTCGTCATTCAAACCATTGCATGCGCGGGCGAAAGCCGGCCATGCCCGGTCAAATACCATTTGCAAATCTTCGCCGCCTGCACCCGGCATCAAAACCGATTCCGGCGTTTCACGCCATGCCAGCAGTCGCTGTGGATCACGTTCGCGTATTTCACTGGCGAGCAATCCCTCCCAATCACCATGGGCAATTTCTTTCAAGCCTGCATCAAATTGCAACATCGATGCACGCTTTTCGCCCAAGGCAAACTCTGCCGTTACACGCGCCCTGGACAGTGGTGATGCCACGGCTTTAGTGATCACTATATCGTTCAAACGATCGCCCAATAATTTCGCTTGCCGAATTCCGTTATCGGACAAGGGAATATCGATCTGTCCCTGATAACGACCTTCGGCATTCCAGGGTGTTTCACCGTGTCGCGCTAGTAAAATTTTCATCCATCAAATCTCGAAAAATGGGTAGGCCAACCCCCTGTGGTCGGCCTTGATATCGCTTGGTCATGAAGGGCAGCCACAGGGGGCTGCCCCTACGATTTCTTAAATCATTTCCAGCGACAAAATACCGGGAATGGCGCGCAGCGAGACTAGCTCCACCTCCGGAACATTGGCACTGACCGTAATGGCAGCCACCGCTTCTCCATTGCCCTTCGCGCCCAATGAGAAATTGATGATGTTGATACCTGCGGCACCCAGATGCGTACCGACCGAACCAATCACGCCTGGGACATCTTCGTTTTGCATCAGCAAAATATGGGCACCAGGATCGAAATCGAGTTCAACACCGTCCAGACGAACAACACGCGGACCGCGATGCAAGGTCGCTTCAATTTCGCGAACCTCGTTTACCCCTTCAATGCGCAGGCGTAACAAACGATCAAAACCATCGCCATCGCCACCCACCGTTTCCGCTACTTCAAGCCCGCGCAATGCCGCTTCGTGCAAGGCATTCACAGGGGTCACACGCCCGGAAGCGGCACCCATTTGCGCAGCCACTAATAAACGCGTGAGTGGGCGTGTATCCAGTGCTTCGGTACGGCCTGCATAAGTAATATGCAATTTGTTCGGTGCAGGCACCAGACGCGTGGCGAGCTTGCCGAGCGCCGTCATCAAAGGCATCCATGGGCCAACTTCTTTTGCCGCTTCGGCAGTCAATGGCGGCAAGTTAACGCAGCCGGCAACGGCGCCGGTTTGCAGGAAATCAATCATTTGCTTCGCCAAAATCGTACTGACCGCTTGCTGCGCTTCACTGGTCGATGCGCCGAGATGCGGCGTCAAAATCAGATTCGGACTGCTACGTAATTTTGAATCCGCCGGCAATGGCTCGGTCACGAAAGTATCGAGCGCAGCACCAGCAAGATGGCCGTCTTCCAGACATTTCAGCAAGGCATCTTCATCCACCAAACCGCCGCGCGCGGCATTGATCACATACGAGCCTTTTTTCATCATGCGCAGATGCGTCTCATCGAGAATATTGGTCGTCTCTTTAGTGCGTGGAATATGCAAGGTGATGATGTCGGCTTTTGCCAGCAATTCATCGAGCGACTTCATCGGTACGCTGCTGCGGCCTGCCGCTGCTGCCGGCAAAAACGGATCATAAGCAGCGACGTCCATGCCGATGCCTTGGGCTTTTCGTGCCACCGTTGCACCGATGCGGCCCAGACCAATGACCCCGAGTTTTTTGCCTTCCAGTTCAAAACCGGTCAGTCCGTTTTTCGGCCAGCCACCCGCCTTCATGCCGGCATCGGCTTTCGGGATATGGCGAGCAAGCGCGAATAAAAGTGAAATTGCATGTTCGGCAGCCGCGAGCGTGTTGCCATCGGGGGCATTCATCACGGCGATGCCGCGGGCCGTGGCCGCTTCGACATCAATCGTGTCGACACCGGCACCGGCACGGCCGATGACTTTGAGTTGGGTGGCATTGGCTATCGATTCCGCCGTGACTGCGGTTGCGGACCTTACCAACAGCGCATCAACGCCTTCGAGTCTTTTTGCCAGTAAAGCCGGGTTCTTGATGGGGTCGGAAATTTCCACTTCCCAACCGGCTTCCCGCATCAATACCAAGCCATCTTCATGAATACCATCGCAAGCCAATACACGCATTGTCGTTCTCCATTGTTTAAAAATTCAGACGGCAAAAACGCCGCAAATCAAATCGAATTTTTGGAAAAAGACGTCCAGGCCGGGACTTTCATCGCAGCCGTTTCAAAACAAATGGAGTGTGCCGTCGCCTGCACCAGTGAGAACCGGGTGGCTAGATGCGCCAGTAATCTGGCGAAATGTATAAGACCTGAGAACCTGCAGGCAGACGGAGCTGCTTGCATTCTTCGGGTCTGGAGACGGGGCTTCATAAGCATGGGAGTCCAGAACCAACGTGCCGACCATAGCATTGATTTTTCGCGCTTACAAACCCGGCCCAACAAAATATTAACCCGGCTGCACCGTGCTACTGAAAGCTAAGCAACAACATTTACCCGTAAGTGATTGATTGAAATAGAAGCAATGCAAGAAAAACCGGGCATGACCTTCGGCCCATCGCGTATCGGTAATTTGTGAAGTACATTCGCGCGCCTGTTTGCTGTTTTTCGACAGCATGGTCTAAACCAACTGCCCCCAGGGCCCGGAGTCGCTTGTGTCTGCACGTTTACCCCACTCTCGTTTTTTAACGCCACTTTCCCTGGCCATCGCCATGGCAATTGGTTTGTCGGCATGTGCCAAGAAAGAAGAAGCTGCCGCACCTGTAGCGGAAGCAGCGAAAGCCTTGACTATCGATTTTTCCAAACTACCGCCATTACCTGCTTTCAACGCGGCAGACCTGGACTCGAGTTCACCCATCTGCGTCGATTTGAACAAGCACGTTAACGGAAAATGGCTTGCCGCCAATCCGGTACCGAGTGACAAAACGACCTGGGGTAGTTTTGAAATGCTGGGCGAACGTTCACTGGCCGTGCAAAAACAAATTGTCGAAGCTGCGTCGACTTCGAAACCTGCACTGGGCAGCAACGAACAAAAAATCGGCGATCTTTATGGCACCGGTATGAACGAAGCGAAATTAAATGCCGAAGGTGCTGCGCCCCTCGTCCCGTATCTGGCTGACGTCGATGCATTGAAAGATGGCGCTGGCGTCGCCGATTACATCATCAAGAACTTTGCCAAAGGTCAGCAATCGGTTTTTGCTTTCTTTCCGGGCGAAGATTTCAAAGATGCAAAAAATGTCATTGCCTATGCCTATCAGGACGGCATTTCATTGCCTGAAAAAGCCTACTACAGCGACGCCAAGTATCAGGAAAAACGCGATGCTTTCGTTGCCCATATTGAAAAAATGCTGGTATTGGGTGGCGTTGAAGCCGCTGCAGCAAAGGCACAGGCACAAACCGTTTTGAAATTTGAATCACGCCTTGCAGCGGCTTCGATCGCGCCGGTCGACATGCGCAAACCCGAAAATCAATACCACTTCGTCAGCGTGGCAGATGCCGATAAAGCCACACCGAATTTTCCATGGTCTAAATTGTTCGCTGCCCAAAACATTGAGGTGGCAAAAGGCTTCTCGCTTTCGCAACCGAAATTTTTTGCCGAAATGGACAAGATGCTCACCGATACTCCGGTCAGTGATTGGCAGGCCTATTTCCGTTACCACACCATCGCCGATTCAGCTCCTTACTTGTCGGATGCATTGTCCAATGAACGCTTTGCGTTTTACGGCACCACGATGCGCGGCCAGAAAGAACAAAAACAACGCTGGAAACGCGTTCTCGATAGCGTGAACGGCGTTGCCGGTGAAGCACTTGGCGAAGTGTATGTCAAGCAGGTTTTCCCGGAAGAATCAAAAGCACAAATGCTGCAGCTGGTGAAAAACCTGAGCGAAGCACTGAAAACCCGTATCGAAAATCTGGAATGGATGAGTGCCGAAACCAAGGCGAAAGCTCTGGCGAAATGGAAAACTTTCGATCCAAAAATTGGTTATCCCGATAAATGGCGTGATTATTCCGGCCTGACCATCGATAGCAGCAAGAGCTATTTCGATAATCTGATTGCCGCAACGGCATTTGAAAATGCATTCCAGATGGCCAAGATCGGCAAACCTGCCGACCGCAAGGAATGGGGCATGACGCCGCAAACCGTGAACGCCTATTACAACCCACGGAAAAATGAAATCGTATTCCCCGCCGCTATCTTGCAAGCGCCGTTCTTTGATGCAAAAGCCGACCCTGCCTTGAACTATGGTGGTATCGGTGCCGTTATCGGACATGAAATGCTGCACGGGTATGACGACCAAGGTAGCCAGTTCGATGCCGAAGGCAATAACAACAACTGGTGGACCGATGCCGACCTGAAAGCATTCCAGGCACGCACCGGCAAGTTGATTGCGCAGTTTGACGCTTACACCGCCATCAACGATCCCAAAGAAGGCGCGTTAAATGTCAAAGGCCAGCTAACACTGGGTGAAAACATTGCCGATCTCGGCGGCTTAACCGTTGCATACGATGCACTGCAACGTGATCTTGCCAACAAGAAAATGGCGGCCATTGATGGCTTCACTCAGGATCAACGTTTCTTCATGAACTGGGCCACCGTGTGGCGTCGTAATTTTACGCCGGATGAATTGAAAGTCCGCTTGAATACCGATTCGCATGCACCGGCGGGTTTCCGTGCGATCGGCGCGCCGTCGAATATGCCAAGCTTTGCCGCCGCATTCCAATGCAAGGCCGGTGACGGCATGGTGCGTCCCGAAGATAAGCGTATTGCCATTTGGTAACACCGGTTTCTGAACCAGTGCTTTAGAAAAAGGGCCCTCACGGGCCCTTTTTTTGGTTGGAGCCTGTCGATAGGTTTATCATGCATGCCCCCGCAGATGATTGTGCATGGAGCTGTAATGACCCTGACTTTTCGCCCTTTGTTGATGCTTGCTGTAGCGACGGCCACCTTATTTGTCGGCCCTGCCGATGCAAAAAAAATGGCGAGCGCGCCTCCTGCACCGGCTGCCTGTGCCGATTTTTTTGGTCACGTAAATACCCCGTGGCTGCGCTCCAATCCCCTCCCGCCCGGCGACGCCAGTCGCAGTCTGTGGGATGAACTGAATGAACTCAGCACGCGCCAGCGCGAATCGCTCTTTACATCACCGCTGCAAAACGCAGGACCTGCCCAGAACAAACTCAACGCGCTGATGCAAAGCGCAGATGAAAACCGGGTAAAGGCCGATGGCGAAAAAATGCTGACGCCGCTGCTGGCAGAAATCGATAGAATCAAGAAACCGAAAGATGTGTCGGCGGTTATCGCCAGCATGCATGCGCGTGGCCTGCCGATTTTGTTCGCATTCGATGCCGATAACGACAATACCTTCCGTGCCAATGCCGTTGGACTACCCGATCCTGCGTTCTACACCACACAGGCCCCGGCAATCGCCGAGGCACAATCCCGCTACCGCCTGTATATCGAAACCCTGTTGGTTTTGAATGGCGTACCGAATGAAAAAGTCAAAGCATTGGCAGCCCAGGTGGTCAGTCTTGAAACGGAACTATCGGCCGTCTCGGGAGATTCACCTTCGCAAATGACATCGATAAAGAATGCCGGCAAGCAATACACCAATTTGCAGTTTGCCAATTATCTGCGCGTACAAAAAAGCAGTGCCGACAATATCGTTCTTGCACAACCGACGTTTTTCAAAACGGTGAATGGCCTGATCAACCCAAAAATGATTGAGCACTGGAAAAGCTATTTGAAATTCCATCTGCTGAACCAGCTCGCGCCCTATTTGAACGACCCCTATTTCTCGACACATGGCCAGTTTTACCAGGTCTATCTGGAGGGTCGTCCGGTACCGAAATCGCGTCTACAAAGTCTTCGCGAATTGATCGAGACCAATGCACCCGAATTGATCGATGCCGCTTACGCCGAACGCTACATTTACAACGCTCGCCGCGACCGTGCACGCGCTATTACCACTGCCATCGTGCAGGCCGCCGAACAAGCCATGGGCCGCAGTAGTTGGGTAGCCAACGCGGGTGAAGAGCGCGACCTGAAAATACTGAAGAGCCTGAAGGTCGATATAGGCCGTGATACCAGCAATATTGCTTCGATAACGGTCGGCGACAGCCTGGCTGAATCGGCCATGAAATTACTGCGCCGCGGGCAACTGAAAAAGAAGGGGAACAATACCGATAATTGGCCCGATGACATTTCCGATAGTGCGCCACTGCTTGTCTATATCGCCAAAGACAATCGCATCATAATCACCAGCGCCTTGTTGCAGCCACCAGTCTTCGACGCACAGGGCGGCGCAATGGACTTCGGCGCGTTCGGCGCCCTGTTTGCACAGCAATTGAGTCTTGCCTTGTATCAATCCAGCTTCAAAAACGTGACTGCCTTGAACGATCAACGCGCTTCGATAGTCAGCCAATACAACGGCTACACATTAAGCGGCAAGAAAAAAGTAAACGGCAGTCTGACCTCGATGCAAAATCTAGCGGATTTGTCCGGCCTTGAACTGGCATTCCAGGCCTACATGGCGGGTAGTACCCGCGACAAAATCGCACAGCAGGATTTCTTCAAAGCCTGGGCAAATATGTGGAGCCGGATTGATCGCGATAGTGCTCTGCTGGCCACGCATGACAAGTCCATCCATGCGCCTGCAAAATGGCGTGCGAATGGCCCATTGGCGAACATGGCCGCGTTCGGCAACGCTTTCTCTTGCAAAGCCGGGCCGATGCAGCGCCCCTATAAAGATCAACTAAGACTCTGGCCCTAATGTTTATTCCCGGTCAACGCTGGTACTCCAGTACGGAACCTGAACTCGGGCTCGGCACCGTGCTGCGTCTGTCCGGACGGCAAGTGCAACTGGTGTTTACCGGTAGCGGCATGCTGCGTCACTACGCGGTTGGCACGGCACCTTTATTACGCGCCGCCTTTCGTCCCGGTGATCGCGTGCGTGTCAGCGGATCGGAAATCATCATCGAAAGCGCTGAAGAAACCGATGGCCTGATTCACTACCGTGCGAGTCACCTGAGTTTTTTTGAAGGCGAACTCGATGCAGAGCAACCGGTGTCGCAAGCCGATACACGCTTGCTCGCCGGCCACGTTGATCGCAATGACCAATTCGAATTCCGCCGCGAATGTTTGATGCGAAGTGCCGAAGCACGCGCGCATGCCGGCTGGGGAATTCTGGGTGCACGCATCGATTTGATTCCCCACCAATTGCGCGTTGCCGAAATTGCCGCAAAGCGCCGGCCACCACGACTGTTACTGGCCGATGAAGTGGGGCTCGGAAAAACCATCCAGGCCTGCCTGATCGTCGCTCAGATGCTCGCTTCCGGGCGTGCTTCCCGTGTTTGCGTTTTATTGCCGGAAAGCCTGGTCAACCAATGGTTTGTCGAATTGCTGCGCCGCTTCAATTTGAGCTTCGCGATTTACGATGAAGAACGCTGCGAAGCCATCGAACTCAACAATACCGGACACAATCCTTTCGATGACGAGCAATGCATCATTGCCTCGGTCGACTGGTTATCCAGCCACGGCAAACGGGCAAAACAATGTCTCGATGCGAGTTGGGATTTGTTGCTGGTCGACGAAGCCCATCACTTGATCTGGACCGAGGAATTCTCCAGTCCTTCCTATCAATTTATTGAGGCGCTATCCAAGCAAACGCCGGGTTTGCTTTTGCTGACCGCAACGCCAGAGCAACTCGGACTCGGCGGCCATTTCGCACGCCTGCGCCTGCTGGACCCCGCACGCTACACCGACTTGCCTAGTTTTATCACCGAACAATCGCGTTACATTTCGCTTTCAAGTCTGGCCGACCGATTACTCAATCACGAGTCGCTGACTACCGGTGATATGGAAGTGCTCGCCGCGTTCATGCCGAGCGAAAAAGATGGACTTGCCAATCGCCTTGCCAAGATCGCCGAAGGAGACGAACAGGAGCGTAGTGAATTATTAAACGACCTCGTGGATCGACATGGTACGGGGCGCGTAATGATCCGCAATCGCCGCGCGCAAGTCGGCGGTTTTCCAAAGCGCATCACGCACATCGACTCCCTTGAAGAAAGTGACGATGACAACTGGAACGGCCGCTTACACGCCGAATTCGTGCATGACATCGGCGACAGCGACGACGAACCCTCGCACGATTACACGCGCGATCCACGTACCGATTGGTTAATGGGAATCCTCGACAGTATTGCACCTGCCAAGGCGCTGCTGTTATGCCGCTCTCGCGCCAAAGTACAGGCGCTGGATGAGGCCATCCGTCTGCGTAGCGGAATCGCGATTGCACGTTTTCATGAAGACATGAGCTTGCTTCAACGTGATCGCAATGCCGCCTATTTTGCCGAACCCGACGGTGCACGCTGCCTGATTGCTTCTGAAATCGGTGCAGAAGGTCGTAATTTCCAATTCGCACAACATCTGATTTTCTGGGACTTGCCACTACACCCGGACATGCTGGAACAACGTATCGGGCGACTTGACCGTATCGGCCAGCAAGGCGATGTCCATCTGCATTGCGCCGCCCTGCCCGGCAGCCCGCAGGAAGCGCTGCAACGCTGGTATCACGAGGGACTGGATGCTTTTACCCATGTCATTGCCGATGGTCGCGAATGCCTGCGTTTGCATGGCGATGAGCTGGTATCGCTGGCAGAACAAGATGGCATCAGTCGTGAACCGGCACTGTCGCAATTAATCGAAAAAACAAAAATCACGCATCGCGAACTGGCCGAAAAAATCGCTTCCGGTCGCGATCGTCTGCTGGAACTGGGTAGCCAGCAAGGTGCAGACAACGGAGAACTCATGCTGGCCTGCAAACAGGATGACGAGTTAATTGCGCATGACGATTATGCCTTGCGATTACTCGAGCAATTTGGTATCCACAACGAAGCACTGAGTCCGAAAATCTGGCTGCTCGATCCGGAAATGCTGACGATGGACGGCTTCGAAGAACTCAAGGCCGGTCCGCGTCCCATTACCTTTGATCGCAGCGCTGCGCTGGCAAGGGATGATGTGCTTTATCTGCGCAATGATCATCCGATGATTTTATCGGCACAGGAATATCTGCTATCAAGCGACAAGGGCAATACGGCCTTGCTCATTGACGACTCGCTGCCGCAGCGCACTGTCATTCTCGAAGCGGTGTATGTGTTGGAATGCATTGCACCCAAAGGGCTGAATATTGAAAGATTTCTGCCGCCGAAACCGCTCAGCATTGCCGTGGATACCCGACTGCAGATTCGACCCGAATTTGCACCCAATGAGCGTTCTGCCCATCGCGCCGGCGACCGTGCCTTTGACTTGAGTTCCATGCGCAAGATATTGAACATGTTGATCCCGCCGATGCTTGAAAAAACCCGTGTGCAAGCAAAGTTGGAAGCCCAAAATGAAATCGGGCATGCCATCGAGAAAGCGGATGGATTATTGCGTCACGAAATAGATCGCTTGACGGCACTAGCCACCAAAAATCCGTCGGTGCGCCCCGAGGAGATTACGGCGCTGCAAGACGAGCTGGCACTGCTTATGAAGGCGCTGCCGCAATCTCGTCCACGTCTTGATGCACTGCGGCTGGTGACCAGTCCAGACTTTCTTTCGATGCGGCGATAACTACGGGCGATTCATGAATCGCCCCTACTTCACCAATCGCGGGCCACGTTTTTTGAAGGGTGGCTGGCCGCGCCAATAGCGAATCATCAACCAGCCAAACAACATCCCGCCAAGATGCGCGAAGTGTGCAATTCCTTGTTGCGTACCGGTGACCCCCATCAACAGGGAAATGACACCGAAGATAATTACCATCGTGCGTGCTTTCATCGGAATCGGCGGAATGATCAGCATCATTTGCTGATTTGGAAACAACATTCCGTAAGCCAGCAACAAGCCAAACACCGCACCGGATGCGCCAATAGTGGGGTAAATACCATCGCCTAGAATCCCGCTACTGACCAATAGCAGTTGAATCAGACCTGCACCGATCGTACAGGCAAGCAGATAATGGATATATTTTCGTGGACCCCAAGTTTGTTCCAGCACTGCACCGAACTGGAACAAGGCAATTGCATTGAAAAACAGATGTATGAAATCACCGTGAAGAAATCCGTAGGTCAACAATTGCCAAGGATAAAATCCGGTGGTGACCGATGTGCCGTCGCCGGCAACGCCAATGACATGTTGGCCCCATGGCCACAAAGCGAATATCAGTTGAATTTCTACCGGCATCAGCATCTGCAGTAAAAAGGCACCCGTCAAAATGAATAGCAAAAGCTTGGTGATGCGCGGTAAATGCACGATATCAACTCCAGAGATCAGCCGGTATGATAGCGAATATGGGTACGGCATCGGCAGACATCAAGCGAATCAGCGATGAAATCAGCCGAAACGGCTGGGCCCGCAGCATAAGCTCGTTTCCACCCGACCTGCTTCTCCAATTGAGTGAGGAAGCCCGTCTTCACGAAGTAGCGGGAAGATTAAGCCAGGCCTCCACCGGTCGCAACGGATCCAAAACCCTATCATCGATTCGCGGCGATTCTACCTTGTGGCTCGATGACATCCGTTGCGGCAACGCGTCGAAAATGTTTCTCCAGGCGCTTGATATTCTCAGGAAAGACCTTAACCAATCGATGATGCTCGGATTGGACACCGTGGAAGCGCATTTCGCGGTTTATCCGGCAGGCGCATCCTATTCGCGTCACAAAGACCGTTTTCGTGATGACGACGCAAGGTTGCTGTCACTGGTCTGCTATTTGAATGCGGATTGGCCCGAAGATGCGGGCGGTGCATTACGCCTGCATCTACACGATGGCAATAAAGACATCGTTCCGATGTCGGGCACTACCGTTCTTTTTCTAAGCGATGAAATCGAACACGAAGTCTTGCAGGCGACACAAACCCGCTACAGCATCGCTGCCTGGTTTCGTCGTCACGAAAATCCGCATTACTAGTTTTTTCCGCGCTTTGCCGGCGTCGGCGGAGCCCAAAGAATTTCATCGATAGTTGCCGCAGCCTTGCGCCCACGCACTTTGCCATTGATGACTTCAACGCCCTCGGCTCGCAGGCGTTGAATTTGTTCTGCGTAATGCGCGGAATCTTTCGGAAAAGCAATGCTGCCATCGGATCGTAATATTCGATGCCAGGGAAGCGTTTGTTCTTCATTGGCGGAAAGTAAGCGTGCGACCATGCGCGCTCGACCCGGCAAGCCAGCGCGTCGCGCGATTTCGCCATAACCGGCGACCTCACCCTTTGGCACTGCGCGAATCGCGGCGATGATTTTTTCGGGGGCAGACTTTGCGGCCATAGGAGACTAGAATAGGCGTTCCGAGGAGAACCGTCATGCGTAGTTTTGAATCCATTCGCAGTCACGTGGAAGGCAAGTATAAAGTGACTGCCCGCGAGCCCTATTTGGTCTGTGTCGAACTTTCACTAGACCAGGGCACTCGCCATCAAAGTATCTTTTTATCGGAGCTTGAAGCCGAGGATAGTCGCAAATATTTACGCCTCAGTACCGCCATCGCTCCGATAACGGGCCTGGATGCCAAAAAAATGTTGGCCTTCAACTGGCAAAGCCGCGTCGGTTTCATGGCGATCGGCGAACTCGATGGCGTGCCATATTTGCAACTTTGCGAAAACCGGCCATTCGATAGTCTGGATGCATCGGAGCTTGATCGTCTGATTCTGGAAATCGGTGGCGTTGGCGACAATCTGGAACGGATGTTGTCTGCCGGTGGCGATTTGCATTAAGTGCTATACGAAAGCATTACGAAAATAAAAAAGGGCCTCGCGGCCCTTTTTTAATGCGATAAATCCATCGGATGCAATATCAGTCCCAGCCCATCGCTATCAGTAACTTCAGCAATCCGTATGCCATCAATCCCGCCGCCGGAATGGTGAGTATCCAGGCCCAGACGATTCTTTCAATCACGCTCCACTTCAATGCACGGGGATTCTTCGCAAAACCCACACCCATGATCGCGGTGGAAATACTGTGCGTGGTGGAAACCGGCATACCGAAATGGGCGGCTATCGTAAGAATGGTAGCCGAACTGGTTTCGGCCGCGAAGCCATTGATCGGATGCAACTTCACCATCTTGTGGCCGAGGGTTTTGATGATTCTCCAACCACCCACCGCCGTACCCAAAGCCATGACGATGGCGCAAGTGAAAATAATCCAGCTATCAATATCCTTCTCGCCACCGTCCGGGTGTAGAAAAGTAAGCCACTCGGGCAAATTTTCGAGCGTTCCGCTGCCCTGCGCGCCAAAAATTGCCAAGGCAATAATGCCCATGGTTTTTTGCGCATCATTGGTGCCGTGGGCAAAACCCATATACGCGGCACTGCCAATTTGCGCCTTGCCGAAAACGGCATTGATCCAGCGAGGGCGCGAGATACGGCTAATCCATCCGCCCATACTATTCATTTTTGAAATGACGGCCATCAAGAGGCCCATCACCACGAGGCCCAAAGTAAATCCTGCCACCGGAGAGCTCAGCATCGGAATGACCACTTTCCAGAGTATGCCTTTGTTCTCGGTCCAGACTTCGGCGGTTTTAGACCAGATCAGCGCATCGAAATTATTATCGGAGCCGGCCAGGGCGGCACCGCAAAGTCCACCAATAAGGGCATGGCTAGATGATGATGGCAATCCGAGATACCAGGTAATCAGATTCCAGATAATGCCGCCCGACAAGGCGCAAATAATCAGCTGCGATGTGATATTGACGGTATCGGCATCGACCAGACCGGAGGAAATCGTTTTCGCAACGGCCGTCCCGTACAAGGCGCCAATCAAATTCATGACGGCTGCCATCATCACTGCCTGAGTCGGTGTCATGACTTTAGTGGCAACCACGGTAGCGATCGAGTTCGCCGTATCGTGAAAACCGTTGATGAATTCGAATATCAACGCGGTCAGAATGACCAAAAGCAGAAGCGTAAGTGCTAGCACGTGACGCTCCTCAACTGTTTTTCAGGACAACTTGATAAATCACGTTGCCGGCATCTCGGCAGCGGTCAATTGCTTTTTCCAGAATTTCGAAAAGGTCCTTGAGGATCAGGTATCGCATGGGATCGGTTTCGCGGGTATAGCTTTCACGATACATGTCGAGGATCAAGCGATCGGCCTCGTTCTCGATGGCCTGCAATTTGTCGTTGAGAAGCTTTGAGTGATCGAGGTTCATGCCTTTACGCAGCAG
>JAYWIC010000052.1:0-3981 GCA_043789195.1 Arenimonas sp.
CAGTTTTGTGCCTTACCTCAAAGCCAACGTCTGGCATAACTTTGGTGATGATTCCCGAGTCGTCATTGGCCCGACCGCCATCACGACCGAACGCGACGCCACCTGGATGGAAGTGGGCGCAGGCTTTAGCGTGCTGACCCAGAACAACTGGTCGGTCTTCCTGCAATACGATTATGAAAGAGGCATGGGCGATTCCGATTTGGAAAACCATACCGGCACGCTCGGCTTGCGCCGTAGCTGGTAATTACTGCAAACCCTACCCCGCCCTGGCTAACGCCGGGCGGGGTATTTTTTTGTCTGAAATATCCACACGGGCTGTATCGTCCAAGACAGTAATTTTTCTAGAGCGCATCCCTGTTTTGGTAAAACACACAAGAAATAATTGCCGAGTGCTTTGTCCGCTTACCTATCCGTAATTCGTGTTTCAAGCTAATCCTTACAACTTCTCGCCCAGCAAGGAAACCATGCATATATTTTCACGCGCCAGCACCAGTCGTCCCGCTTTTTTCATTTCGGTTTTCCTGCTCATGCTTGTCATGAGCAACTTGGCGCAGGCTGCCTGTACGCCAAACCCCGATGTCGCGAAATTGTATCCGGCGCTGGCAGAATCCGACTGCAAACTGGTCGGCACAACGCAATTCAACACCGTGGTGATCCAGACCTACCAGGACACGCAGATGCCCGAGGCATCGGCAAAGATTTTCCGTTCGGCCATTGCCGAAGCCAGCGCAAAGGCGATGGGATCTTTCAGCAATCTGAAGCCCGGCATCGAATATCATGAGGTGCAATTCGTGATTTCACCGAAGGCCGAGCTTGGTGGAGTTGCCGGGGTTGCAAAAGTACAAGGGGTTTCCGAAAGCGACATCTGCATTATTACGCTCAATGGCGATATCAACATCCTCAAGGTGGAAGGCGGCGGCAAGGCGAGCGACTTCCCTGCACTGTTCGGCGAATCGTATAAAAATACGATTGCCCATGAAATCGTCCACTGCTTCCAAAACTGGAATTTCCCCGGACAGATGAAATCCGGTTCAGGACATTGGTGGGACGAAGGCACTGCCATGTATCTCGCGGGTACGCTATATCCGTATGCAACGCCAGGCCAGGCAAAAATGGTCAAGGAATTCGACAAGCTCTCGGCCACCACGCCGCTGACCAAACTCGATTACCACACCTATGTGTTCTTTGCCTGGCTGGGGCAGAAGCGCGGTGCAAAAGCCATCTTCGACTTTATCGCGGCCATGCCGAAAGCCGGTGGCGAAATGGAGCAACGTAAAGCCTTGTTGGCCTACATTTCTGCGGAAGAGCTTCAGCAATTTGCCTACGACTACGTCGACGGAAAAATCAAAGGCCCGAAAATGGACGTGATTGGCAAACCGGATCTTGGCCAGATGCAATCGATCAGCGGCAACGCTCAGAAAAAATTTACCGGCAAGCCCTTCACGATCATGCGTGGCCAATTCACCATCAAGGATGGCGACTACGACGTCAAAACATCTTCAAACGCCAAGCCCGCAACAGGTTATAGCCATAACGCTTTTGTCTGGGGCGACATGGATGACCATGTCGAAGCTTCCTGCTCATCGCCACCTGTCTATCAATACGCCGCCTTCGTTACCGGCAACAAGGACGTCAACGACACCATGACGACCAAGTTGCTGAAATCCAACAAGGAATGCAAGGCTTGCACCGATATGGGTCAAAAGGATAAGTGCCTGATTGGTCGCTGGATCATGGATGACGAATCACTCGCCTCGTTTCTGCAAATCGCCTTGGACAAGGATGCGAGCCCCGCCGTCAGCGGCGATGCGATATTCGAATTCCTTGACAATGGCCAGATGAAAATCACATTCCAGCAATTGAAAATTGTCGCGACCAATGCGGAATCGAAATCAACCGTCATCGGCAACGGCATCCAGACCGGCACCTGGTCCAGCAATCCCGGCCTGCTGCGCTCATGTCCAGTTACCAATACGGTCATGCTTGATACCACGGTACAAATCCTGAAGCCAATCAAGTTCAGCACCCATCTCAAAATACCGGGCCAGGCAGAAACCACTGATTTCAATTTCCAGTGCAAAGGCAACACCATGACACTGTCGCACCCTGATGCGAAGATAAAAAACAAACTTGTCATCTGGCATTTATCGAGACAGAAATAGATTCAAACGAATTTAATTTACCCATTTACAAAACCGCCCGCATGGCGGTTTTGTTTTTAATGTCCGATGTATTTCCGCCTCCACGGAAACCGGCATATTGAGCATTGCCTGTCGGCCGCCGATATTCCCCCCACCCATGTTTCGTGCATAAAAACGGGTTGAGGCAGACAGAGACGTAACGGCCTTGCCGCAGGCTTCCGGCCAAGGCCAAAGCTGGAACGCAGGCACTCGACACCCTTCATTAAATCTTTTGCAAGATGTTGCAGGAATAGATTGCAATGCATACGGGACAATGTGGATACTGTGCGGGTCCTTGCTTCAGTTGTCCTTGTTTCTCTTGTTCGTTTAGAGGGCACACAATGGTCGAGATCCCCGGCTACACCATCCTGCGTCCGCTCGGGCAAGGCGGGATGGCTACGGTCTTTTTAGCCGTACAGCAGTCGCTGGCTCGCGAAGTTGCACTGAAGGTTTTATCTCCCTCATTGGCCCAGGACGCCACCGCCACCGAACGCTTCCTGCGTGAAGCACGTATCGCTGCCAAACTTCATCATCCGCAAATCGTTGCCATCCACGATGTGGGTGTCCATGAAGGCACGCCCTACATGTCGATTGCCTATGAACCAGGCGGCACGGTTGCGCAGCTGGCACGCGCGCATCTGGACCCCAAAGCGGTATTCCGCATCATTCGCGACATCGCCAATGCGCTCGATTACGCACATAGACAAGGTGTGTTCCATCGCGACGTCAAGCCGGAGAATATCCTGCTGCGCACCGATGGCAGTTGCGTGCTTTCTGATTTCGGAATCGCACGTGCTGCCGAATCGCAGATTGGCCTGACCCGCGAAGGTACGAGTGTCGGCACGCCGCATTACATGAGCCCGGAACAACTGCGTGGCGAACGCTGTGATGGTCGCAGCGATTTGTACAGCCTCGGCGTGGTTTTCTATCAGTTGCTCGTCGGCAACTTGCCTTATCAGGGCACGGATGCCTGGGCTATCGGCATGCTACACCTGATGGAACCCATTCCGCGATTGCCGCCGGCACTGGCTTATCTGCAGGAATTTCTGGATGGCTTGCTGGCCAAAGATCCTGCTGCGCGATTACAGACCGGTGTCGAAGTCGTGCGCTGGATTGACTCGCACGTTACCTTGACCCCGGCCATGACCGTGGCAATGTTGACGCCGCGTGGCATCTCCGGGTCCGGGTCGGCGATAACCGCAGCATCGATTGCGGTATTGCCGTTTGCCGACATGAGTCAGACAAAGGATCAGGAATATTTTTCCGATGGTCTGTCGGAAGAAGTACTCAACCTGCTGGCCAAAATACCAAAACTGCACGTTGCTGGCCGTACGTCTTCTTTCAGTTTCAAAAACAAGCATGCCACCCTCGCGGAAATCGGCCGTGAATTGAAAGTCGCCACCGTGCTTGAAGGTAGCGTACGCAAATTGGGCGAACGCATTCGTGTTTCGGTGCAGTTACTCAAGGTGGTCGACGGATTTCATCTGTGGTCGGAAACTTACGACAGGCAATTGACTGATGTGTTCGCAGTACAGGATGAAATTGCGATGGCAGTCGTTACTGCTATCAAGGCCACCTTGTTGCCGGAAGCGGCTCCTTCGGTGATTGTGCCAGAGGAGGTCGCCAAAATCGTTGCGACTCCTGCCCCCGTCATCGAATCACCGTTAGAAGTTTCCCTTATTCCCGATGCTCTCTCAGTCGATCCACCAGAGCCAGAAAAAGTACCCACACCAGTACCAGTACCAAAACTCGCACCCGAGCCAGCACCAGCCCTAATTCCAGAGCCAGAGCCAGAGCCAGA
>JAYWIC010000053.1:0-14756 GCA_043789195.1 Arenimonas sp.
GATAGCCGCCAGGAAAGTCGCATGGGTAATGTCACCAATATCGAGACCTTTGCCACTTCTTCGCGCACTTCCGGCGGCGGCGCCCTTCTCGGTGCAATAGTCGGTGGCGCGTTGGGCAATCAGGTAGGCAAGGGCGACGGACGCAAAGCAGCCACCGTCGTGGGTGCTGTTGCAGGCGGTGTAGCCGGTAACGAGATCGAAAAGCGCAACAAGCGCGATGACGAATTTTATCGTGTCAGCATTCGTTTCGATAATGGCAGCTCGGCACAATACGACTACAACGACATCAACGACCTGCGTGTCGGTGATCGCGTAAAAATCCAGAACGGCCAGATCTATCGTCAATAAGCGCATTCGATAGTGCATGCCTCCGGGGGTATGTCCCGGAGGCATCAAGGCGCGTGGCAGAAGGCAGTAAGCGTGCCGCACAACCGCCCAAAAGTTTAACCCCGGCTATATGTTCCATATCGCACAGACAAGCGTGAACGAGACTTCAATACTGCCAAGTGACATTGTTGCCTTCATGGAAATGACTGGAACAGGAGCCACTACGGCACTCTGGTTCATGTTGCAGACCTGTATTAGGAGGCACAATCCCTGTTTGGCAGTTCTTCTTATTCATGGAAACCGATAATGCCCCCCATTGGTAACGGTTTCACCCAGTTCGGTGAAGAAGCCGAAAAAATCGACGGCATCATCGAATTGCGTCGTCAGGAAGAGCTGCTCAAAACCGGCGCCCTGCAAAACGCCATCCTGACAAGCGAAAATTTTTCGATTATCGCGACCGACGAAAAAGGCATCATCCAGCTTTTCAACATCGGTGCCGAGCGCATGCTGGGCTACCAGGCCTATGAAGTCGTCAACAAGATCAATCCCAGCGACATCCATGACCCGGATGAAGTGATGGCGCGTGCCGAAGCTCTCAGCCGTGAATTGAATACGGCGATTCTGCCGGGCTTCGAAGCGCTCGCCTTCAAGGCTTCTCGAGGCATCGAGGACACCTACGAACTGACCTATATCTGCAAAGACGGTAGCCGCTTCCCGGCGATTGTGTCGATCACGGCGTTGCGTGACGACTACGGCGACATTATCGGCTACCTCTTGATCGGCACGGATAATTCGGTGCGCAAGCAAGTCGAGTGTGAATTGAACAACGCGATGGCGGTGGCCCAAAAAGCCAATCTCGCCAAGTCTGATTTTCTTTCCAGCATGAGCCACGAACTGCGTACGCCGCTGAGCGCGATTCTTGGTTTCGCGCAATTGATCGAATCCGGTACCCCGGCGCCGACGCCTTCGCAAAAGCGCAGCGTCGACCAGATACTTCAGGCGGGCTGGTATCTGCTGGACCTGATCAACGAAATTCTCGATCTGGCACTGATCGAATCGGGGAAACTGTCCTTGTCGCTCGAACCCATTTCGCTCGCCGAAGTGATGCACGAATGTCAGGACATGATCGAGACGCAGGCAATAAAACGCGACATCAAGGTGATATTCCCGAGTTTCGATACCGCGCATTTTGTCTGCGTCGACCGAACACGCTTGAAACAGGTGCTGATCAACCTGCTTTCCAACGCCATCAAATACAACAGGCTGGGCGGAACCGTCGCCGTTACATGTTTGGTGACGGCAGAAAGCATGCTCAGGATTTGCATCGAAGATACCGGAGAGGGCTTGTCTCCGGAAAAGCTCGGACAATTATTTCAGCCCTTCAATCGACTTGGGCAGGAAGCCAACGCGGAAGAAGGCACCGGTATTGGACTTGTCATGACCAAGCGTCTGGTCGAGCTGATGGATGGCACCATCGGTGTGGAAAGTATCGTAGGCAAAGGCAGCACCTTCTGGATAGAACTCAATATGACCCATGCACCGCACCATGATTTTTTCGAACACGAAATGACCACCACGGTACTGCCGGATATCAAGGACGAAAAGGATATGCAAACGCTGCTTTACGTCGAGGACAATCCGGCAAACCTGATGCTGGTGGAAGATTTGATTGCGCGTCGGCCGGATATTCGCCTGCTTACTGCACGCGATGGCCAACGCGGAATCGAGATCGCCCGAACGGGCAAGCCGGACGTGATTTTGATGGACATCAATTTACCCGGCATCAGCGGCCTCACCGCGTTGAAGCTGCTTGCTAATGACGAGCTTACCTTGCATATTCCAGTGATTGCACTTAGCGCCAATGCAATACCGACCGATATCAGAAAGGGGCTGGAAGCGGGTTTTTTCCGTTATCTGACCAAACCGATCAAGGTAAACGAATTCATGGAAACACTGGATGTCGCATTGAAGTACGCTAAGGCGAATGACGAATGCACCAACAGGGAAAAAAATGATTAGCCCAATCGACATCCTGAGCGCGCACATCTTGATCGTGGACGACCAGGAAACCAATGTGCAGCTGCTGGAACAGTTTCTTCGGGAGGCCGGTTTCACCCATTTGACCTCGACCATGAAGCCGCAGGAAGTCGGCGTGCTGCACCGGAAATACGATTTTGATTTGATCCTGCTGGATCTGCAAATGCCGGAGATGGACGGCTTTCAGGTCATGAGCGAGCTGCAGTGCAATGATACCGACAGCTATCTTCCGGTGATCGTGTTGACGGCCCAACCCAATCACAAGCTGCGGGCGTTGCAGGCTGGCGCCAAGGATTTCATCAGCAAACCGTTCGATCTGGTGGAAGTCAAAACCCGTATCCACAACATGCTCGAAGTACGCCTATTGTATAGAAAACTGGAAAACTACAATAAAGAGCTCGAGCAAACGGTGCTCGAACGGACTGCCGAATTGCGCGAAAGCGAAGCCCGCTTTCGCAGCCTGACGGAACTGGCTTCGGACTGGTATTGGGAACAAGACGAGCTCGGGAATTTCAGCAGAGTCTCCGGCCCGGTACTGGAAATGCTGGGCGTCCAGAATACCGCCTTGAGTCAGGAGGCAAAGTCGCCACCAACGGCAACATGGAACGAGAAAGAGCGCGAGCAATTACGTGCCACGATTGATGCACGAAAGCCGTTTATCGATTTCATATTCAGCCGCACCAATGCCGATGGTACGCAACAACAGTTTCGGGTAAGCGGCGAACCGATGTTCAACCAAAACGCGCGTTTCATTGGTTATCGCGGCGTGGGTGTCGAATGTACGGCGAGGCAATAGGTTGCCATGCGAGATAAATCAACCCCGGCGCCTGGCCACAGCCCAACACTAAACCATCTGCTTGCAGCCCTGCCCGCTGAGGAGCTGCAGCGACTAACGCCGCATCTTGAACTGGTGCCGATGAAACTCGGTGACATGCTGTACGAACCGGGTGGTCAATTGCAGCACGCATTTTTTCCTACCACCGCCATCGTTTCTTTGCACTACGTCATGGCCACGGGGGCATCGGCGGAAGCCGCGGGTGTGGGCAATGAAGGGGTCGTCGGCGTTTCGCTGTTCATGGGTGGCGACACCACATCGAGCTCGGCAGTCGTGCAGACAGCCGGTCATGCGTATCGTCTGGAGCGTCATCTGTTGAAGCAGGAATTCGACCGCGCCGGCATTATGCAGCGCCTTTTGCTGCGTTATACCCAGGCCTTAATGACGCAGATGTCACAGACCGCCGTGTGTAACCGGCATCATTCGGTCGAACAACAATTATGCCGCTGGCTGTTGCTGACGCTAGATCGCATTCCCACCGGCGAACTGGTGATGACCCAGGAGCTGGTGGCCAGCATGCTCGGCGTGCGTCGCGAAGGTATTACCGAGGCAGCGGGCAGATTGCAGAATGCCAATATCATCCGTTATCGACGCGGACACATTGCCGTCATTGACCGAAAAGGTTTGGAGGCCCACGTTTGCGAATGCTACGCCGTGGTCAAGAAAGAACTGGATCGTCTATTGTCGGATGTGAAATAAGCCGAACAATTGAAACCCAAAAACCATCATCCCCGCATGCATTTGTCGGGGACCCAGTGACTTTATGCATTAAAGCAATGACGCGGGATGACCAGCTTCGCTGTTGAAAAGCACTTCCCGCCCACGCGGGGAAGACACTTTTTTTTAGTAGTGATTGCGCGATACCAGAAATGGGTGTTCGTAACTGCCGTCTCTTGCAATCTTGACCGGAGCACTGACGCGCCAAATGCTGTTGCCCACATCGTCGGCAACCAGTAGCGCACCTTTTTTATCCAGCGCCACGCCGACCGGGCGGCCATAAGCATCGCCATCCTTACTCAAGAAACCGGCGAGCACATCAATGGGTTTGCCGACCGGCTTACCGTTTTCGAAAGCGACGAAAATCACTTTGTAACCGCTGTGAGATTTGCGATTCCAGGAACCGTGCTGGCCGATAAACATGCCGTTGGCATAAGTTTTAGGAAGTGTCGTGCCGACCGACGATGCCAGCCCCAGCGAAGCCGTATGTGGCCCGAGCGCGTAATCAGGAGAGATGGCTTTCGCGACCAAATCCGGACGCGCTGGCGTCACGCGAGTATCTACATGCTGTCCGTAATAACTATAAGGCCACCCGTAGAATCCGCCGTCACGGACCGAGGTCATGTAGTCGGGCACCAAATCGTTGCCGAGTTCATCGCGCTCGTTGACCGAAGTCCACAAGGCGCCGCTTTGTGGTTCCCAAGCCATGCCGACGGGATTGCGCAAGCCCGATGCAAAAATGCGATGCGTTCCGGTTTGAACATCGACTTCCAGAATGGCGGCACGTCCTTCTTCCACCGCCATCCCGCGCTCGGCCACATTGCTGTTGGAACCGACCGATGCGTATAGCTTTTTGCCATCGGCACTGGCGATGATGTTTTTCGTCCAGTGACGATTGATGTTGCCGGCGGGTAGATCCGTTAGCTTTGTGCCGGCGGCGGTAATGCGGGTGTGGCCAGCCGAATACGGATACTTGATGATCGCATCGCTATTGGCGATGTATAAATCATCGCCGATCAAAGCCATGCCGAAAGGCGAATTCAGATTTTCCAAAAACACAGAACGTAGATTGGCGCTGCCGTCGCCATCGGTATCGCGCAATAAAGTAATGCGGTTTGCGCTAGGTACGGTGGCACCGGCTTTTTTCATTACCGCACCCATGATGGCGCCCTTGATCCCTTTGGCATCATCGGGCTTGGGTGGAGCATTGGTTTCCGCGACCAGCACATCGCCGTTTGGCAAAACATATAGCCAGCGGGGATGGTCCAGATCACGGGCAAACGCTTGCACCCGGGTGCCTGCTGATGGCGTCGGCATTAGGCCGCCAGGCCAACCAATGGCAGGTGCAATATTGACCGTGGGAATCAGTGTTTGATTTGGTGAGGGAAGCGTCGGATCAATGCCGTAACTATCGACAGCCTCCTGTTTCGCCATCTCGCTGCAGGCAGTAAAAGACAGAGACATCGCGGCAATCACAATCGCGTGCACCCCCGATCTTTTTCTGGCCAGACAAGCGAGATGGCGAGACATCAAATGCGGCCCATCAATACCAGGATGATCAAAATCACCACGACCAAACCCAAACCGCCACTTGGGCCGTAGCCCCAGCTTTTGCTATGACCCCAGGTTGGCAGTGAGCCGACCAGCATCAGGATCAGGATGATTAAAAGAATGGTGCCTAAGCTCATGACGTTCTCCAATAAGAAATGCTCTGTTGCCGAATACTTCAAACTTCATCCGGTGCATTCGGCGAAGTCGCCGATTGCACCGGATCCGGGTTTTTAAATGCCGAAATTAACGGTCGCTGCCGTCAACGCCTTGTTCACCTTGTACGCCTTCGACACCTTGTTCGCCTTCAACGCCTTGGTTGCCTTGGTTACCCTGGTCGCCGGTATTGCCGGTGTTGCCTTGGTCACCTTGTGCACCGGTGTCGCCGGTATTGCCGGTATCGCCTTTTTCACCGGCAGGACCTTCAATAATTACCGGCGTTGTAGGATTGTTGACGGGAACGGCGACGACGTCTGGGTTGTCTTCAACACAAGCAGTCAGACCGGCGGCGACGAGTAACATTGGAACGAGTAATAAAAGTTTCATGGGAAATCCTTGGAAGTAGTGACAGGGAACGGATGAGCGGAGTCTTCCGTTTAAAATCCGGCAGGGTTTTAGACCCTGCCCGACACAAAAGTAGATTAGACATAAGCCAGTAGGGTGTCGGTGCGCTTGCGAACACATCAGCCGACAGGCAAAATTTAGGCACTAACTGTTCTGCGAGAGTGATCGGATATCAACTCGACGGCGGCCTCGTGTGTCGTCAGCAAAGAGACCATTCTCGATTCTGCAGAATTCCAGTATTCGGCCGAACGCGTGACGAATTTCAGCAGCACCAGATTTGGTGATTCCGGGCCTTCGGCAAACCATGGCTTCGCAAACGGCGTCCATAGGCGATCAATGTACGAGCGCTCGTTGTGCAGGATGCCGTGACCGGATAGTGAAACGTAGGTCGCTCGGGATGAATCGATGAAACCTAGATTGATGGCGTCGAGATGCTTCGCTTTTTCGGAGCGAACATCGGTGAAGAACCACAGGTCGCCGTAGGCATCGAGCAATAGCGGAGACATCGGTCGACAGGTCAATCCGCCCTCTTTGTTTGCTGTTGTCATCATGCAGATGGTCAGGTTTTGAATCAAACGGCACAGCTCGACACGCTCGGCGGAATTTTGCTTTTCAGTTTTCATAGGGTGCTCCCACGCATTGACGGACTATTCTCGGTGACGCATTTCGGGCGACCAAACGGAGAATTTAGCTGGGAGCATCGTATGAAACGGGATGCCGGTCGGTGCGCTACCGCTCATATCCTGCTGGGCGATACCAAGTAGATACTCCATATGTTCGGTTCCGAACGCGGATGGAGATGGAGATGGAGTAAACTGCAACGTCTGCGGTAAGACGCCGAATGTTTTTCCACTGAAAGGCCGACCGCATGACCGCGCAGATGTCACCGAAGTTAAATCATCTACTCGCCGCCTTGCCTCCGGAGGTTCATGACCGGATATTTCCCCATCTCGAGTTGGTAAAGCTGCCGCTACGCCAGCTGCTATATGCATCAGGGGATATGATGGGGCACGTCTATTTTCCGGCCGATGCCATCATCTCCGTGCAATACGTGATGGAAGACGGATCGTCGGCCGCCATTTCGGTCATCGGGAATGAAGGCTTGATGGGCGTTTCACTTTTTATGGGCGGTGAAAGCACGCCAAGCCAATCGGTTGTGCAAAGTGCGGGTTATGCCTATCGACTGCAGGGGTCGCTTTTGAAGTCGGAATTCAATCGCCATGGCGATCTGTTGCGGCTGATGTTGCGTTACACCCAGGCACTGATCACGCAGATGGCACAAACCGCCGTTTGCAACCGGCACCATTCTATTGATCAACAACTCTGCCGATGGCTTTTGCTGTCGCTTGACCGCTTGCCCAATAACCGTTTGACCATGACGCAGGAATTTATTGCCAGCATGTTGGGCGTACGCCGAGAAGGGGTTACCCAGGCGGCACGACGATTGCAAACGGCGGGAATAATCGATTACAAGCGTGGCCTGATAACGGTGCTTGATCGCAAGCAACTCGAGTTATCAAGTTGTGAATGTTATGGCGTGGTCGTGGAAGAAACCGAACGCCTGCTGCACTATTTGCCGCCACGAAACGTGCTGCAGCAATAAGCAAATCATTTTGACCAGATAAACCCGTCGCCAGTCGGTTGTGCTGGGCTCTGGTTTTTTCGATTATCACGTAGCGCTTTGCCAGCGCTGAAATCATTGAGTGCTTGGCTTTTAAAAGGACACGGCGACTCTCGCGTTTTATTTAACTTTAGAGTCGCACGTGTACAGTCCAGCAAAATCTCGCTAAGGCTTCAATGCCAGAGCTAAAACGGTATCAATCCATTAACGATAAACATGGACGCCGTTATTGTTTTTCCATTCCTGTTCGAAATATTCAGCGTCATCACTCGAACGCGGAGTGACACCTAGCAAAATACCGCCGCCATCAATGCCGGCTTGATAATGTTCGACGCGTTCTTCCGGAATGCCCAGACCAATCAATGCACCTACCACGCCGCCCGCCAGGCCGCCCGCGCCTAGGCCTGCTACTGCCGCCGCTGCCGGACCTGCAATAAGCAATCCAAGCCCCGGAACCGCAATGGTAGTACCGATGGCGACGATGGCGGCCGCTGCAGCACCCAGTGCACCACCAACGGCACTGCCGATACCGGCACCTGCGGTTGCCTTGTTGCCCAGTTCCGTCGTCACCGTTGAATCGTTCTGGAAATATTTCTTGCGGGTGTCATCCGACATCACCAGATTTACGTCATCGGTATCGTACCCGCGCGCAGTAATCGAATTGTAAGCGCGTTCTGCGCTTTCACGATCATTGAACAGGCCGGTGAGCATGGTGGTGCCATTGGCCTGCCTTGCGAGGCTTGCCTGATGGGTAGTGCCGGATGCCGTTGGAATATTGTGTGTGTTCATATTGACCTCTGAGAATTTATAGATTTCACAAGTTATGAAATCTTTCTGGTATCGCCTGTCAAAAATAAAATAAAAAAAATCCAGTGTCGGTTTGCTATCGCGCATACCGAAAAAATAAATAATTGTTTTTCGTTAAAATTAATTAACTTAATTTCTTTTGAGTCGATCAAAGCTAAACAACAATTTACACGGGTGCTTTTTCCCGAGCAACGAATCACGAAGTAGTTCCGCACCGATTTGGCTGTAGGTGATCCCGTTGCCACCATAAGCCATCGCAAAATGAATGCGTGGCCCGTACTGTTCGTGGGTTCCAAAAAATGGCAGGCCATCATCGGTTTCGGCAAAGGTACCCGCCCAGGCAAATGCAATTTCAATCGGCAGCTGAGGAAACAGCTTTCTCGCTTGTAGACAGAGCTTTTCCGATTTTTTTGCTACCCGCGCATCGCGGCGAATGGCGATATCGAGTTTGTCATCCAGTCCGCCCACTAGCAGGCGATCATCGGCGGTACCGCGCATATATAGATAGGGTCTTGCCGATTCCCAGACCAGCGTCTTTTTCAAGATGCCAAGGCCTTGCGGCAATGGTTCACTGATGAATGCATAACTGCTGTGATTGCTGGCAACTTTTTGGTCGAGCCATGTTTGGGATTCGTAACCCGCTGCGAGTATCAGCTGTTTGCAGCGAATAATCATCCCGGTGTCGGTTTCGGCATGTACTCCTCCGCGAACCGATTTAAAACTATTCAGCGTGGTTCGGGCATGGATGTGACCACCTGATTTTTGAATGCGGTCCAACAAGCGGTGGGTAAACTGATAGGGATCAGTCTGCGCAGCTACCGGAGTCAGTATCCCGGCAGGTGCATTGATACCAAAGCCTGCCTGCAGTGCAGTACGATCGAGCAACTGCAATTTGAAACCGTTTGCCTTTCGAAGTGCGGCTTCATTTTCAAGCCTGCTTTTGTGATACCAACGGCTTGCAAAATATAAACTCTGCATAGTCTGAAACTCGATTCCACGCAAACTCTTTGCGATGTCATGCAGGCTGCCAATGGCCTGCTCGCAGGCTCGATAGGCAAGCACGGCATCGGCTTCGCCATAGCGCGAGCTCAACTCCTGTAGTTCGCTGTCAATTTCATATTGAAGCAATGCCGTGCTGGCGGAAGTGCTACCCCATCCGGCTTCGCGACTCTCGATGACACAGACACTCATGCTCGAGCGGGAAAGATGATCGCCAATCAAGGCGCCGGAAATGCCTGCACCCACCACCAGTACGTCGCATTGCAAATTTTGCTGCAGACGCGGATAGCTATGGATCAGTCCGTTCTTCACGACCCAGAATGGCGAGCCGCTGTGTAAATCCATCAGTCAAAACACGCTCAGAAGCAACAGCACGAATGCAGTGACGGCCAGCAGTGCATGCACGATCATTAACGGTATCGGCAACGGCAATTGCTTGCCGTGGAATAATAAATTCATGGCGGCGCCACCGAGTGCGGCAATGACAAACAAGGCCAATGCGTAACATGCGAGAACGGGAATGCCGACCATAAAATAGGCATAGGCCAGCAAGGTTAAGCCGGCCGCAGCCAGTAAGCCGTGACCCATCGCCAGCCATGATGGCGGGCGCGGGCGACCGCTGAACCGAATGCCGGCCATTAGAATTCCGCCCAGCGCCGCGGCGGCAAAAAGCAGGGCAGCGGTTTTCAGCATCGTGATCATATCCATTGTTTTCATCCGGATTGTCGATGCCCGATTGTTATCTTGAAACAGCTTCAATTCCGTTCGCTATCGAACACAAAAATAAAACACAAGCCAGGCAGCCGATTTTTTTTCGACAAACCATCATGAAAAATTACTTTGTGCGCCCAGCGTAAATAGCGGTTCCCGGCGGCAACATCGACCTGAAAGTTTTTACACGTAGTCAGGAATGTCGATTCTGCAAGGGACGTTGCTTCAACATAAATAAACCCGGTGGGTTCGACTTTATGTGTTAGCTTGAAGCTGATTTTACGAGCCGATCTGGCTCGACCGGTTACCGCCACAGATGTTCTCGACACAATATCTGCAATGGAAGAAGACCGGGATCGCAGCCTTCGTTGAAGCAGGACAAGTCCGTTGTGTTAACCGCTTGTACCGCCGGTGACGCCATTGTGTGATATCGAACATACAGACTGCATGTCAACGCGCACACTGTGTTGGCGGATTTGGCGTGGTGCTCTGCTCGTACCGATTCCCGGCGGCTTTGTGCTGAAGGATTTTAAATGTTGCTTGAAACATCGACGGAGACGGTCAATCGACTGATTGACGGTTTGCCGCGCAAGGAAAGCAAACGCATTTTGGCGCTCTGCGAAATCGTGTCGCTGGAATTTGGCACCGTGTTGTGTGAGCGCGACGAACCCTACGCCCACGCCTATTTCCCCATTACCGGTTTCATTTCGCTACTGACCACCCTGAGTGGCCATCCGCCACTGGAAATGGGATTGATCGGCAGCGAAGGCATGCTGGGCGGAACCTTGTCTCTGGGCGTCAATGCGGCACCCTTGCGTGCCGTGGTTCAGGGCCCGGGTTCGGCATTACGAATCAATGCGGCCGTACTCAAGCGCCTATTGCCCGAGAGTCCGGTCCTGCAGCGCACCTTGCACCGCTACGTCTACGTCATGATGGCGCAATTGTCGCAAACGGCAGCCTGCAATCATTTTCATGAAATCGAACCACGTCTCGCACGCTGGCTATTGATGACCCAAGACCGCGCCCACGCCAATCATTTTCATCTGACACACGAGTTTCTGGCCGATATGCTGGGCGTACGCCGAAGCGGCATTACCGTGGCAGCGGGCGCTTTGCAGGCCAGACATCTGATCGGCTATACCCGTGGAGAAATCAGTATTCTCGACCGCAGGGGCCTGGAAGCCGCTTCCTGCGAATGCTACGCCGCGGTCAACCTGGATTACGCGCAGCAATTTTCCTGAACGAGAAAGCCACTGCCGGCTGATTGCCAAATTTATCGATGCCATGACTCCGGCTGTCCGGAGCCGCCATATTTCCCGGGCGTTCGTTGCCGCACAGAACAATTCCCCTCTGCAGCAAACAATGTGAATTGTTTTCGCCGGGCAGCTTATGCCCGTGAAGCTCCCAACACAGAAGGATGTATGTCGAAAACCATTTTCAGTAGCGAAGTCAGCGAGAAACAGCTCGGTGCCGAGGGTGTCATTGAATTTCGCCGTCAGGAAACCCTGCTAAAAACCGGTGCCTTGCAGGACGCCATTTTCAACAGCGCCAACTTTTCAAGTATCGCGACCGATGCCAACGGCGTGATCCAGATCTTCAATGTCGGTGCCGAGCGCATGCTCGGTTACGCCGCCGATGAAGTCATGAACAAGATCACGCCCGCCGATATTTCCGATCCGCAGGAATTGATTGCCCGCGCCGCTGCCTTAAGCCTTGAACTCGATACGCCGATTACGCCGGGCTTTGATGCTCTGGTTTTCAAGGCCTCGCGCGGTATCGAAGATATTTACGAGCTCACCTATATCCGTAAGGACGGCAGCCGCTTTCCGGCTATCGTGTCGGTTACGGCATTGCGCGATGCGCAGGAAGGCATCATCGGCTATTTGTTGATCGGTACCGATAACACCGCGCGCAAGCAGGCGGAAGATGCCTTGCTGAAAGCCGGCGCCTTGCAGAGTGCCATTTTCAACAGCGCCAACTTTTCCAGTATCGCTACCGATGCCAAGGGTGTGATCCAGATTTTTAATGTCGGCGCCGAGCGCATGTTGGGTTATGCCGCCGCCGAAGTGATGAACAAGATCACGCCGGCCGATATTTCCGACCCGCAGGAATTGATTGCCCGCGCTGCCGCCCTGAGTTCAGAATTGGATACTCCGATTACACCCGGTTTCGAAGCGCTGGTGTTCAAGGCCTCGCGCGGCATCGAAGACATTTACGAGCTGACTTATATCCGCAAAGACGGTAGTCGCTTTCCGGCGATCGTGTCGGTCACGGCATTGCGAGATGCGCAGGAAGACATCATCGGATATTTGTTGATTGGTACCGACAACACCGCGCGTAAGCAGGTAGAGGCGGCGCAGGCGATGCTCGATCAACGTCTGCGTGACCAGCAGTTTTATACCCGATCGCTGATCGAATCGAATATCGATGCACTGATGACCACCGACCCACAGGGCATTATTTCCGACGTCAATCAGCAGATGATTGCACTCACCGGCCGCACTCGCGATGAATTGATCGGCGCGCCCTGCAAAAATTTTTTTACCGATCCCGTCCGTGCCGATGCAGCGATCAAACGCGTGCTCACCGAAAACAAGGTCAGCAATTACGAACTGACTGTACGCGCTCAAAATGGCGAGGAAACGGTAGTGTCCTACAACGCGGCCACCTTCCATGATCGTGAGCGAAAACTGCAGGGTGTTTTTGCCGCCGCCCGCGATGTCACCGAACGCAAGCGCTTCGAGCACACGCTGCAGGAAAAAAATATCGAACTGCAACATGCCAGCCGGATGAAGTCGGAATTCCTCGCGACGATGTCGCATGAATTGCGGACACCGCTGAACGCCATCATTGGATTTTCCGAAGCGCTGAAAGACGGCCTGATGGGCCAGATGAACGAAATCCAGCACGAATACATCGGCGATATTTTCACCAGTGGCCAGCATCTGCTGTCGCTGATCAACGATATTCTGGATCTGTCGAAAGTCGAAGCCGGCATGATGACGCTGGAACTCGAGGAAGGCGATTTGAAAAGCCTGCTCTCTAATAGTTTGTCGATCGTTCGGGAAAAAGCGGTCGCGCGGCGCATCAGTCTCGAACTCGATATTGGCGATGACCTCGGCATGCCGCAACTGGACATGCGCAAGACCAAACAGATTGTCTACAACCTGCTGTCGAACGCCGTGAAATTCAGTGCCAATGGCGGCCGCGTCATTTTGCGTGCGCGTCGTGTTCGACGCAGCGAAGTCGGTACAGTCTCCGACGACTGGGCGGTGCATAGTTTTCCGCTGGCCGACAATGGTTACGAAGAATTTCTCGAAATCTGCGTCAGCGACAGCGGTATCGGCATTTCAAAAGAAAACATGGCGAAATTGTTCCAGGCCTTCAGCCAGATCGACAGCAGCCTGGCGCGCAAATTTGAAGGCACCGGCCTGGGTTTGGCCATGGTGAAACAACTCACCGAATTGCATGGCGGTACGGTGGCGGTTGCCAGCGCGGTGGATGAAGGGGCGCGTTTCGCGGCGTGGTTGCCATTGCGTTTGCAGCATCAGGAATCGGCAAGCTTGCCGCTTGAAGCGAGCTTTGCGAATCCGGAACGATTTGCCTTGCTGGTCGAGCACGATGACAAGGCCGCCGATCTTGTGCGACTACTGCTGGAACAGGAAGACTTCCAGGTATTGCGTGCCAACGATATTGAGGCCGCCTGGAAACTGGCGGAGCAACAAACCATCAGCCTGATTACCCTGGATCTCGATTTTCCGGATAGCGAAAAATGGGATTTCCTGCAGCGTTTACGGGAAAGCCCAACGCTAGCCCATGTGCCAGTGGTGATGATTGCCGGCCCTGGCGACAGCAATATGGCGCTTGCCGGCGGCGCAGCTGCGATGCTGCAAAAGCCGGTCAATCGTGGACAACTGAAAGCTTCGTTGATGGAGCTGGGTTTGCAGCCGATACAAGACCGCACCCATACCATTCTGATCGTCGATGATGATCCTAAAGCGGTTGAAGTCATCGCTGGTCTGTTACCGATGCCCGGCTATGCCGTTGTGCGTGCCTACGGCGGCAGCGAAGCCATCATGCTGGCGCAGCAATTGCTGCCGGATTTGATCTTGCTTGATTTGATGATGCCGGACGTGAATGGTTTCGATGTGGTGGAAGCCCTGCAGCGAAAACCGGAGACGGCGAGTATCCCGATTCTGATCGTGACCGCGAAACAAATTACCGTGGAAGACCGGGCATTACTTGCCGGCCATTCCGACGGCGATATCCATATCGTGCAAAAAGCCGGCTTCAATCGCGGCCGCTTTATCGCCGAAGTCCGGCGCGCACTTCAGCCGGCCGTGCGGAGTGCACTGCATGGCTAAGATACTCGTCATTGAAGACAATCCGGCGAACATGAAATTGGCAACGCTGCTGTTGCATCATGTCGGCCACACCGTGCTGTGCGCCGTCGATGCGGAGACCGGATTGACCATGGCGCGCAGCGAGCAGCCCGACTTGATCTTGATGGATATCCAATTGCCCGGCATGGACGGTTTGGCAGCCACGGAACTACTGAAACAGGATGTGGCAACGGCCACCATTCCGGTC
>JAYWIC010000054.1:0-3922 GCA_043789195.1 Arenimonas sp.
CTCCGGTGCGAACAATTTCATCAATGACCTCCCTGATCGTTTCCTCACGAAGATCATGAACAATAATCATTTCTGTGGCCCAAAAATACTTTCCAAGCAAACACTCGCCCGTTCGTTCGTTTTTTTCCATTAATGAAGCAATGTTTTTCAACGTAAAAAAAGTTGCAGTACGAACCGTCCCGTCAGACAACTCGATGACCACATCAATATTGTCATTTTCGACAGATTCTGGCACATGAAGGAATCTAACGTCGGCTATTTCAAGATCATCGCTCATAAAGCTTCCTCAATCTTTGAATTACTCTTTCCTGGCTGGCTTTATTACTTTTCGCGAGAATTTCAATGCCGCTTTCCGCATTTCGAAAATAAACCCTCGCCCCATCCTTTGCTCGAGCCTCGAAAATATTTCCAAAAACCTTTTTTGTGTTAATTCCTGGATTCATATTTCCCTGCGCAAGCTTGGCCGTCAAATCATCCAGAGACCTTTGCACAGACTTTCCGGCTGCCTCTGCCTCTCGAACAAGAAGCGGATCCGCCTTGATTGAAGAGAACACATGAGCAAGTCCTGTAGCGCATTGGTTATGCACCCATACCTTGGCTTTCCCCACGAAATACGTGTGGTCATTCGCAACAGTCAGATTAAATGCCAACTGGCCAAGATCATTCCTTTTGAGGCCAACCACCTTGGAATGCGCCCCACCTGCCAGTTGTACGACATCGCCGATCTCCAACGCTGCGGCGCGTACAAACCCCTTATCCAGGACGAAGAATGGATGTTCATCCGTGGTGATGATCGCTTCAGCCAAACCGTTTTTTTCGACACTCACCGTAAGCGTCGATGCGTGCCACTCGTTGAAAGTCGCCGTGACGACCTGATAGCTCTCAACGCCCGTTTCTTCATTACGCGCTAGAACCTTGTAACCCACTTTTATTTCCGCAATCGGAATCAGTCCACGATCCGTCTGAACAAGCGTTTCGTCATCGAAGCTACAACCAGCCTTGAATGCTTTTCCAATATAGTTCAGAAGCTTTCCGCCTCCTTGCGCGATAGGCTTTCCCTTTCCGGCAGTGACGACTTCGACGACCGCGAAGGCCTTATCACTAGCGCTTGCGTTGCCGCCTTTATCTGCAACCTGGCTGACGCTTTCCGCCCCCAAGAGTGTCCATGTCGCACTGAGAGCAGCCCATCCTGCACAGGAGACTGCACCGCAACCATCTGCACCACTATCAATCATTTGTCCAACAGATTCCCGCCCATCAGGATCAGTGAAACGATAAGGATTGTTCTCGGCATATTTATAGCGATTGAAGTTCGCTCCAGTCCGGCTATTGGCCGTCACAGGATCAACGGAGAGAAACCTGCCAATCGACTGATCATAATACCGCTGCTGCATATAAGTCAGCCCGGTACCGCCATCCACCACGTGTCCGGTGTAGCCGATCCCACTGCGCGTAGGATTCCCGATGATCGCGCCATAAGGCTCGTAATTATTCCGCTCGATCACAGCACCCGCTTCATTGGTCACCGCCACCGGGCTGCCCAACGCATCGGTGTGCTGATACTTGGTCGCGATGACGGCGTTGCTCGGCCAGGCATGGTCGATAGTGGCGATCAGGCTACCGGCCAGATAGACGAATTCATGCGTTTTCTGATTCAGGTAGTTGGGGCCTTCCCAGGCCGTCGAGAACAGCATCTGTCCTGCCTGTCCGTACTGCCACAGCGTTGTCTGGCTGTCATCGGACTTCGTCGTCTGCACGCGGCGACCGAGGCCATCGTAGCGATACCATTCCTTGCCCTGCACGGCACGTAGACGGTTGCCGTAGTCGAAATCGTAGGCTTGGCCGTTCTTGTTCGCCAGATTCCCCTGGAGGTCGTAACCGATCCCCACCACGCTCGCGCCAGCGGTGTTGCGGATGTTGGTCAGTCGGTTCTGCGCGTCGTAGACATAGTCGGCATAGTCCTTCACGCCGGCATGCTTCCACGATTCGATGTTGTCGAGCGCATCGTAGGTGAAGCGATGCGTGTGATCGCTGCCACCGAACATAGCCGATGCCGATGTGATCAGCCGGTCCAGACCGTCATAGGTCATCCAGCGATGTTGCGCGGTCGGCGTGCCGGTGACCAGGTCCAAAATCGTGGTCGGGTTGCCGTTCTTGTCATAGTCGTAGCCGAAATCGAGCACATTTCCGCTGCTGGTCACCCGCGCCGGCAACTGCCGTGCATTCTGACTCATCGTATGCACGATGCCGTTGCCGTAGATGAACTGTTTCAGCGCGCCGTTCGGGAAATACTGCGCGCCCGATGCGTAATAGATCGAACTCTGGTTGGCGTTGCGGGCCTGCGTCGCCTGCCCGAGGGCATTCGGGGCGAAGTCAAGCTTCAGGCCGGTCGGATACGACTGCCAGCGCAGATTGCCGATGCTGTCGTATTCGTAGCCGATGCCCCATGTGTAGGACGGTTGACTCAGGGATTCGCCCGTCAGCAGACGACGCTTGTTGTACGTGTATGCCGTCACGACAGGATGGGTATCGCCGGTGCCGTTGTAGGCAGTGACGCTGGCCGGCAGATTGTCCTTCTCGTATGTCCAGATCTGATTGCCCTTGCCGTCGGGGAACGTCAGGTGGGTGAGACGGTTACGATTGTCATAGGTTCGACCCACCGCCAAACCAGTGCCCGCGGCCGCCACGTGCTGACAATCGTTCGTGGAATTGAACGAGGACGCAGATAAGCCGGAGACCTGCCAGGCAAGGTTGCCGGCAGCGTCGTAACCCATGACCGACGCACCGGTTTCGGGTTCGATGGTCTTGCACAACTGCGCATTGCCGTCGTACACGTACTGCCGACTCGCTTGCAAACTGTTGTCGGCACTGCGCTGTTTGAGCTGAAGCGGCCACCCGAACTGCGGATGCCGCGAGATCTCGATGACCTTGCCTTCCGGCTGACTGCTCCACAACGGCAGCTCGTAGCCGGGCTGATCCCAGGCCATGAAGCCGGTCGTAGTCGCCAGGTTGCGCGGATTGGTGACGCGAACCTGCAGCCCGGCCAGATACTCGGTCTTGGTCGTGAGCACACCATGCTCGCTGTCCTGCTGGAGGCTGCTCACCCGGTCAAGTGCGTCGTAGAAAGTGCGAATACCGGTGGTCGCGGTGGCCGGGTCGCTGACGGGATAGGACTGGAAGCTCACCCGGCCGTTGCTGTCGTAGGCGGTGCGGGTGTAGCGAACGGTCGGAGCAACGTTGCTGGTGTCGTATTCCAGCACCAGCACGGGTCGCCACATCGCGTCGAAATAAGTGAACTTGGCGTAGTTGCCTTGCCCTTCGTAATGGCGCCACTGTCCGACCGAAATGCCGGATGGCAGCCAGTCGCTTGCGGTCAATACACGGAACTCGAAGCCCTTCGGGAGCCAGGACACGTTATCGTTAGTCGGATAAGCGATGCCAGCCAAGCGCCCCATGGCGTCGTAGCCATATCCGTGGGTGTAGCCGTTTTCGTCGGTAGCCGAGGTGATCCAACCGTTGTCGTTGACGACAGCGGACTCGGTGGCGCCAGCCGGCGCCTCTGGCGTGACAGGATGCTGGATCAGCTGCGGGATGCCGCGTTTCCAGTTCGAAAGCGTCGTGACATTGTTGCTGCCGTCGGCGACCGTGGCCACGGTACCATTCGGGTTATAGGTGATGGTCTGCTGCAGCTTTCCGTACTTCCTTGTCCACTCCGGCAAAGCGTGTGCGTTATAGCTGGTTTCGTACTCGACGAACCCGGTTTCAATATTGTAGCCGCGCTTGGGTTGACCCAAAACCCAGTGACTCAAGTTGTCGTAATACTCGGTTACGTCTGTGCGCATGCTCCCGAGCGTATTCGATTTCTTGTTTTTTGTTGGGCGTGCGAACGCATCGAAGCAGTACGTCGCACCATTGCATAAAG
>JAYWIC010000055.1:0-14404 GCA_043789195.1 Arenimonas sp.
GGCAATATTGGTCGCGTAGTCGCCATGATCGCGCGACTTGGTACGTTCAATCACGTAATCGGGCGTGGGCAGGTCTTTCGGCAATTTGCCGTGACGACGCAGATCCAAGATGGCCTGGGCGACGAGTTCGCGGAGATGGTCTTTCACTGCATCAATCTTTTTGGGGTGGAACCGCATATTGTAGCGGTTGCCGGGCAGCTTGCGATGTCATTGGGCTGTCATGTTCATTGTTTATTATGTCACTCAAGGCCCAGACAGCCTCTCTTTTCAGCGCCCGTCCCCGGGTTCAGAGCACACCGACTCCTCGTGGGTCGGTTTTTTTTTGCTTCAGGCTTCGGCACATAGCGCCGCAAAAGTCTCCATCACGACTCGGCCATTGGCCGCCGGCGAGTTTTCAAACTTCGCCATCAACGCCATGCTGGTCTTGCGGACTTTTTCACTATTGGCCAGTTTTTGTGGCCCGAAAACGCGCTCGGCCTCGCGGCTCGAGAAGCGGTGCAAATCGAAAAAGTAATGGTGCTGGCCATAAGACAGGAAATTCAGCGCGTATTGTGCCGACTCGGGTAGCTCGGGACTGAGTTGGCGACGCATCAACTGCTCTTCGGCCAATTGCAGGGCAGACAGGCCCAGCAGCGGGAAATCTTCGCCGACATTGGCGGTATCGATGTCAGCAGCCATCCGCCCGAGACGTTCGCCGCGACGGGCGTCGGCATCTTCGTGCCACGTCGGTTGACCGCCATCGAGCCAAAGGCCAATGCTTCGAGCCAGTGCGCCACCGGTCAAATTGGCTGTGTCCGGGCTGGACTCGCTAAGGCGCGGATCGAAGGTACTGCCCGCAATCATCAGCTCCATGGCGACATAAACCGATCGGTCTGTCATTCGGTCAAAGCCGCAGACATCGAGAATACGAAATGTTTCGGACGAACTCGACGCTTCATTGCCGCCGGTTGGGCCGGGGCAGTCTTTGGTTTCACGCTGGCGTAGGTCGTGACAAGCCGAGAATAGAACCAGTGCCAGCCAATCATCCGCCGGCATGACGCCTAGGCCGCAGGTTTCCATCACCCGGCCCAGCCTGCGTTCGGCCAGGTCCATGATGTGATTTTCGTTATGGTAGTGATGAAAATCGGTACCAAAATTGCCATGCCGCATGCCTAGGCGGGCGGTTGCCAGCAAGGTGGCATCGAGATGTTTCGGGTCGTGCCTGCCGTCGGTAACGCTTAAAATCCGGGTTTCCAGGCGGCTGATAATATCGGGCCGATGTTCCGCCAAAAGACGCCGCGCTGCCGTTGCGTCAGGCAGGGCGGACTCGGTCGCATCGGCTTGATACATCGTGGCGTAACCTAGGATCACGGGGTGCTCATAGCGCGATGGCATATCGCCGGTATAACTTATACGCATACGTAAATGACCGCAAGAACCAGACTTTTTTGCCTGACATTTACAGCATTCCCAGTTCTGCCATCGAGGTCGGCGAACCGTCTCCAATAATGAAATGGTCCAGACAGCGGACATCTACCAAGGCAAGGGCTTGTTTGAGTCGTGCCGTCACCGCCCGATCTGCGGCGCTGGGTTGCGGATTTCCGCTGGGGTGGTTATGCCCGAAGATGACGGCGGCAGCATTGTGTTTCAGGCAGGTTTTAAGCACTTCCCGCGGGTGCACTTCAGCGCCATCCAAGCTGCCGGTGAAAAGCTCTTCATAGGCGATAAGTTGATGTTGGTTGTCGAGAAACAGACAGGCAAATACCTCGTGTTGCAGGGAGCGCAGGCGCTTGGCAAAGTACTCTCCGGCTTTGCGGGGGTCGGTCAAGGCTTCGCCGCGTTCAAGCCGTAAAGCCAGATGCCGCGTGCCCAGCTCAAGTGCGGCTGCCAGCGTACAGGCGCGGGCAGGGCCAAGCCCTTTCAGCTCTGCCAGCTGCCCGGCAGTAAGATCAAGCAAGCCACGCAGTCCGTTTTTCTGCGCCAGTAAATGTCGGCCGGTGTCGACCGCCGATTGCCCGCGTTGACCCGAGCCCAAAAACAAGGCGAGTAGCTCAGCATCGGATAAACAATGCGGGCCACGCGATAATAATTTCTCGCGCGGGCGTTCGTGTTCTGGCCAGTCTCGAATATGCATGGGTCAAATTTACGGCGACCGGCAAGGTTGGACCATCGGCGAAGTCCCTAAATCGGGTAAGCTAAGCCCTGAATTAGAGTCGGAAAATTCCTACGTGAGTGCATTGGCAGGTCAGAAAATTCTACTGGGCGTGTGCGGCGGAATCGCTGCTTATAAATCGGCCGATTTACTGCGTCGCTTGCGCGATCAAGGGGCCGAAGTTCGTGTGGTCATGACGCAAAGCGCCCAGCATTTTATTGGCGCCACCACTTTCCAGGCATTGTCCGGGCATCCGGTACGAACGAGTTTGTGGGACGAGGCAGCAGAAGCTGCCATGAGCCATATCGAGCTTGCGCGCTGGGCTACGCGTATTTTGATAGCCCCGGCGAGTGCCAATTCGATCTCGCGCTTGGTACAAGGCAATGCCGATGATTTACTCAGCACGGTGTGCCTGGCCAGTGACGCGCCGATCACTTGCGCGCCGGCAATGAATCGACTGATGTGGGCGAATGCAGCGACACAGGCCAATGTCTCGGTGTTGTGCAGCCGTGGCGTGCAGTTCGTCGGGCCTGCCGAGGGTGAACAAGCCTGCGGCGAAGTCGGTGCCGGCCGCATGAGCGAACCGCAGGACATTATTGATGCGCTCGTTGCGCAAAGTTTGCCGCAAATTCTCGCCGGCAAAAAAATCCTGATCACTGCCGGCCCGACGTTTGAAGATATTGACCCTGTGCGGTTTATCGGAAATAGAAGCAGCGGAAAAATGGGCTTTGCACTCGCGGCCGCCGCCCGCGCCATGGGCGCCGAAGTCACCCTGATTGCCGGACCGGTCAGTTTGTGTACGCCGTTCAATGTCGGCCGTATCAATGTCCGCAATGCCGCCCAGATGCGCGATGCCGTGTTGGGCGTATTGGCAAACAAGGATGTCTATATTGGCGCGGCTGCCGTTGCAGATTTCACGCCGACCAGCAAAGCTGCCCAGAAAATAAAGAAAACCGAAGGCTGCCTCGATCTGGATCTGGTGCCGACTGCCGATATTCTTTCGGAAGTGGCCGCCCATTCCTCGAGGCCGAAATGCGTGGTGGGCTTCGCCGCCGAAACCGAACAGGTCGAGCATTACGCGCGTGGAAAACTCGAAAGGAAAAATCTGGACCTGATTGCCGCCAACCATGTGGCAGGTGTCGGTATCGGCTTCGAAAGCGAGGAAAACGCATTGACGGTATTTTCAAAAACAGAGCGTTTCGACATCGGTAAAGACAGCAAGTACCAGGTGGCTGCCGCGTTGTTGCGAATTATTGCCAAGGCGCTGGAGTCAAACAAATGAATTGCGACATTGAATTGAAGATTTTGGACCCGCGACTGGGCACTGAATTTCCATTACCCGATTACGCCACGACAAGTTCTGCCGGTATGGATTTGCGCGCCTTGTGCGAACAGCCAATCACCTTGCAACCCGGTGAGGCGCAATTGATTCCGACCGGCATGGCTATCCATATCGGCGACCCGAATCTTTGTGCCGTATTGTTGCCGCGCTCCGGCCTGGGACATAAAAACGGTATTGTGCTCGGCAATCTGGTCGGGTTGATTGACGCCGACTATCAGGGCCCGCTGATGGTCAGCACATGGAATCGCGGCCAAAGCGCTTTTACTATTCAACCGGGTGATCGTATTGCACAATTGGTGTTATTACCGATTGCCCGCGGCCGTTTCAGGCTGGTAAACCAATTCGAACAAAGTGCCCGCGGTGATGGCGGCTTTGGCCACACGGGAGTGCGGTGATGTTTGAGTGTAATAAAATCACGGAAGAACCCGTAAACGTATTTGAATGCTTTGAATGCAAGCGTAGTGCGCTGAAATTTCAGCCCAGGGGAAACGTATGAAAAAACCTTCAATTGATATGAACGCCTTGAAAGCTGGCGGCTGGCGGCCACTCGTTGCCGTTTTGTGTGTCTTGCTGGGCTTCTGGATGCTATGGAAGGCCTACTCGGTATATTCGGAACAACGGTTGACTGAAACCGTTGAAGTTAAACGCAGCCAGATAGTCCAGTTGGTCAACCCGGTGGTTAAACGTGCGATCGACAAGCTCAATGTCAGCCGTGAACGCAATACCTTGATTGCCGTGCTTAAGCGCGGCGATATCGCCGCAGCAAGAGCCATCGTTTCCGAAGGCTGGCCGGAGATAGAGCAGGTAGATTTCTATCCACCCGATTTGAAGGCTGCCTATGCAGACCCTCAAACTTTCGGCTTCGGTAAACTCACCGTGCTGGAAACTGCGCTTGATAAAAAAACCACCTATTTCGCCATCGCAAAAGATAATGGTGGGCCCAGAATTGCCTTGGCGGCGCCGATAGTTGATGAGCAAGGCCAGGTGTTGTCTCTGGTCTATGTTCGCTTGCCCACCAAGGATTTAATTGCACCGATTACCGGTGCTGCGCCTGAAGGCGCCTACATCAGCCTTCGGCAAGGGCGCTTTGATGTCGCCGAGGCCGGTGACGGCGAAAATCTTCGCACGGCCATTGATGTTGGAGCCGTGGATATTAGTGGCACCCCCTTGAAAATCATTGCCATCGCGCCCGAAGCACCGACCGGAATGGGCGGAATGAAAGGCATAGGCGAGGTGATTGTCGGCATGCTGTTTTTCATCGCGGGTATTGTCGTGATGTTGTTGCCCAAGCTGCTGAAGAAAACCAAACTAGCGGTGGTAGACGACGACGAACAGCCAACACTCTCGCAATTGCAGGAAGCGGGCGGAATTGCACGACCAGACGAAAAACAAGTCGTCGTTCGTCCCACTGCCGAGCGTGCTGCCGTGGCCAAAATCATGGTCAATAGAAGCATTTTCCGTGCATACGATATTCGCGGCATCATGGGGGAAACCCTGGATGCACCGATCGCAAGATTAATCGGTCATGCCGTGGGCAGCGTGATGCATGAAAAAAATATCAAAAGTATCGTGATCGGCCGCGATGGTCGCTTGTCGTCTCCCGAATTATCGCAAGCCCTGATAGATGGCCTGCGCATGGCGGGGCGTGAAATCATCGACCTAGGACTCGTTCCGACACCCGTGGTGTATTTCGGTACTTACCATTTGCGCACCGGCACTGGCATTTCAGTGACGGGCAGCCACAATCCCTCCAACTACAACGGCTTCAAGATTGTGGTGGATGGCGAAACATTGTCCGGCGATGCGATTCAGGCCCTGTATGCCCGAATCTCCGAAAACAGGCTGCACCGTAGCGAAAACGTCGGCACGGTAATTCTGCGTGATATTGCCGACGAATACGTCCAGCGAATCAGCAGCGACATTCAAATTGAACGCAAACTGCGTGTCGTGATTGATTGCGGCAGCGGCGCGGCGGGTGAATTGGCGCCGCGAGTGCTGGAAGCCATCGGTGCCGAAGTCGAGCCACTGTATTGTGAAATTGACGGTACCTTCCCGCATCATCATCCGGACCCTAGCGACCCGGATAATCTTATTGACCTGATTCGTGTGGTGCAGCGCACGGGTGCTGATATCGGCTTGGCCCTGGATGGTGACGGGGATCGACTTGGCGTGGTGACGCGCTCGGGCGAAATGATTTATCCGGACAAGTTGCTGATGCTGTTCGCTGCCGATGTGCTGGAGCGCAACCCGGGGGCCTGCATTATTTACGACGTGAAATGTACCAACTTGTTGCCAACCCAAATTTTGCGTTATGGCGGCAGCCCACTGATGTGGAAAACCGGACATTCGCTGATCAAGAGCAAGATGAAGGAAACCGAAGCCGAACTGGCCGGTGAAATGAGCGGCCACTTTTTCTTCCGCGAGCGTTGGTACGGCTTCGACGATGGTTTGTATGCCGCGGCCCGCTTGCTGGAGATTATTGCCGCCAGCCCGGAGGATGCCGACGAGATATTTGCCGCCTTGCCAAAAAGCGTTTCAACGCCGGAAATCAAGGTGCCGGTCGCCGAAGGCGAGCAGTACACCTTCATCCAGAGCTTTGTCGAGCAGGCAAAGTTCGAAAATGCCCGCATTTCCACCATTGACGGCCTTCGTGCCGACTGGGCCGATGGATGGGGTTTGGTACGCGCCTCCAACACCACACCGATGCTGGTGATGCGATTCGACGCCAAGGATAACGATGCCCTTGTCAGGGTGAAAAACGCGTTTCGCGAACAGTTACTGAAAGTGGATGCGAGTTTAAGTTTGCCGTTTTAAGGGCAGGCGGCACATAAAAAAACGCGGCCAAGGCCGCGTTTTTTTATGGGTGCAGAGATAATTATTTAGAGGGCGCGACCGCCGTTTCAGCCGGTGTTGCCGAAGCATCCGGGGCAGGCATTAAAGCACCGCGCAATTCACGGTAGCGCGCAAGCACGGCGACAAATTCGCCTTCCATCGTCTTGACGTCGGCGTATCTAGCGGTTTGGGCTTGTTGCTGCTTGAGCATTTCTGCGTGCAAACTCTGAATCTGCTTTTGCCGGACCGCATCCACCGGTTTATTCGCCAATTCATTTTCTGAAGCCTGAGCCAGCATGGCGGTCAGGCTGCCATGTATGTTTTTAATGCTCACGTCGGTGGATTCGATGGTCTGTTGCAGGAGTTCGATTCGTTCCTTGTAGGTACGCTGCAAGTCTTCTTCCGTTGCGTAATTGATCATCATGGCTTGTTCAACGCGTTTTTGCTGTTCGGACAACTTCAAGGCCGCTTCCTGCTCTTTGTTTTGCAGAGCCTGGGCTGCGCGTTCTTCATCGGTGAGCGCACGATCGACCGTTTCGGTACTTTGACCCTTGTTGTTGATTTCCTTGCGCGCCTGATTGACTGCTTCGGGCGGTAGCTGATCGCTAATTTGCACCTTGCCATCCTTATCAACCCAGCGATACAGCTTTTTCTTTTCCTGTGCAGATAAACCGCCAGCCAAGAGGCTGGTGATAATCGCAAGAGCTAATAGAGAACGGGCTTTCATAATAATTCCTTTTTTCGGGGCTGAAGCCCCTCCGACAGATCGGGACTAAAGTCCCTCCTACACGTCACTTCCATACTGCGAACGATACGCCACTAAAGCCTGTTTGTAAGCTTGCAAGGTGGGATTTTCTTCGGCCATTTGCAACAATTCAGACAAACCTGCAATGGCCAAAACGGGCAAATTAAACTCTGCGGTCACTTCCTGGGCCGCAGAGAGTGAACCCGTCTGACCACGCTCTTGCCTATCCAGCGCGATCAGCACGCCGCAGGGCTCGGCACCTGCCTGCCGGATAATCTCGATCGATTCACGAATCGCGGTTCCGGCGGTAATTACGTCATCGACGATCAACACGCGACCCTGCAATTTCGCGCCCATCAAGCTTCCGCCTTCGCCATGGGTTTTAGCTTCCTTGCGACTGAATGCCACCGGAACATCTCTGCCTTCGCGAGCCAGCGCGATGGCAAGACTGGTCGCCAATGGGATGCCTTTGTAGGCGGGGCCAAACATCATGTCGAATTCAAATGCATGAGACTGAAGCGTGTCGGCATAGCATTGGCCGAGCTTGGCCAAGGCGCTGCCGGAATCGAATAAACCGGCATTGAAAAAATACGGACTGACCCGTCCGGACTTCAGGGTGAATTCGCCGAAGCGAAGCACCTGTTTTCTCAGGGCAAGCTCAAGAAAATCGCGTTGGTGGACATGCATTGGATGAGCCGTGATGAGTGAGCGGTGAGCAGATACAAAGTTTAACAAATACGAGGGCTCGCACGGCTTTGAATCGGGAAATTTCGTAAAAAAACGGGATTTCAGCTACTCTTGAGCAAGCTCGCCCATCACTGCTCACCGCACACCTAAAATGAAAATAATCAGTTTCAACGCCAACGGCATTCGTTCAGCCGCAACCAAGGGTTTTTATGATTGGCTAGCGCAGCAGGATGCCGATGTGCTTTGCCTGCAGGAAACCAAAGCTCAGCGAGATCAGCTCGAAGACAGCCAATTTCATCCGCAGGGGTATCACAACTTTTTCCGGGATGCCTCGACCAAGAAAGGGTATTCAGGTGTTGCCATTTATTCGAAGCAAAAACCCGATGAAGTGCGTACCGGCCTGGGCTGGGATGAATTCGATGAAGAAGGCCGTTACATTGAAGCGCGATTCGGCAATCTGAGTGTTGTGTCCTTGTATCTGCCGTCGGGTTCATCGAAAGAAGAGCGCCAACAATTCAAATTTCGGGTGATGGACTGGATAACACCGATCTACCGGGAATGGCTTTCGAACGGGCGTGATTACGTGATTTGTGGCGACTGGAATATTGCCCACACGCCGAAAGATATTAAAAACGCAAAATCCAATGAAAAAAATTCCGGCTATCTGCCCGAAGAGCGAGCGTGGTTAAGCCAGTTGTTTGACCAGCATGGCTGGGTAGACAGTTATCGTCATTTAAAACCAGAAGGTCAGGATTACACCTGGTGGAGCCAGCGCGGCGCTGCACGTTCGAAAAATGTTGGTTGGCGTATTGATTATCAAGTCATTAGCCCGGGCTTGAAAGATCGCCTGAAGCATTGTGAGATTTTTCCCGAACCGAGATTTTCGGACCATGCACCTTATTTGGTGGAATATTTATGAGTGAAGTTGCAGCAAATCCAGAAACCAAGCCTGATTACAAAGGCTGGGCTGGAATAAAGCGTGCGTTCGGAACGCCATCGGCACTGACCATGTTGTTTCTCGGATTTGGTTGCGGCCTGCCGTTCCTGCTGGTGGGTGGAACGCTGTCCACCTGGCTTCGTGATACGGGAGTCGAGCTAAGTGCCATTGGGCTGATTAGTTATGCCAGTTTTTTTTATGTGTTGAAATTTTTATGGGCGCCGTTGATAGATCGTTATCCGCTGCCGTTTTTGGGCCGTCGCAAGGGCTGGCTGGCAATTTCACAACTGCTTTTGATCGTGGCGTTAATTGCCATGGCACTGCAGGGCCCGGGCGTTTCCATGATGACGTTTGTCGCACTTGTCGGCTTGGCTTCTTTTGCCGGGGCGACACAAGACATCGTAGTCGATGCCTATCGGATTGAAATTGCACCACTCGAGGCACAGGCAGCACTTGCTGCCACTTACACACTCGGATATCGCCTGGCGCTAATGGCCTCTGGCGCGCTGGCATTATATTTGGCTGAGTTGAGCGGATGGATGGTCGCCTATCTGGTAATGGCAGCTTTCATGTTTCTGCCACTGCTTGCAGGTTTGTTATCTAGCGAGCCTGTGGAAAAGAAAGCACTCGTGGTACGGGAAATAAATATTGGCGAAGCATTCATCAAGCCATTCCAGGATTTTTTCTCACGTAATGGCTTGGTTTTAGCATTGGCCTTGCTTGTGTTTGTCGGTCTGTTCAAATTACCCGATCAAATGATTGGCGTTCTGGCGGGACCTTTTTATCTCGACTCAGGATTTACCAAGGCAGACATCGCGACTGTTTCTAAACTCTACGGTATTTGGATTGGCATAGCGGGTGCCTTTCTTGGCGGTCTTTGTGTAGCGGCCTTTAATATCCGGCGCATGCTGGTAATAGCCGCCATTGCCGTGGCGGTGTCGAATCTCGCCTTCCTGCTGATGGCGATGAACCCGTCGGAAAACTGGGCGTTTTTCGCAGCGATCAGTGCCGACAACTTATCCCAGGGCTTTGCCGGAACAGTATTGGTGGCCTTCATGTCCGGCTTGACCAATCGAAACTTTACCGCCACCCAATATGCGTTGCTTGTTTCCCTAGCGAATCTGCCGGGCAAGTTTATTGGCGGTTTGTCAGGCTACATCGTCGAAGCAAGCAGCTATCAAATGTTTTTTATATTCAGTTCGATTTCCGTCATCCCGACCCTGTTGCTGCTTTCTTGGCTATGGAACAAGTTGGAAAAAAGTACCGAGCCTGAATGAATATGAATAAGCTGTTTCCTTGCAGGCAAACAAGAGTTAATCTGTTCTCCCCCCATAATAATTAGAGCTTCGTGGCCGACTTTTTGCTCCGTGATATTGATGACCGTGTCGCTAACCGCGTGAAGGAACTTGCGCGGCAAAAAGGCTGGCCGTTAAATGACGTGCTTTTGCATCTGGTCAAGCAGGCCCTTGGGATGGCAGAGCCAGACCCCCCGGCAATTCCCGGCGATATCGCCCGGCTGAACGGTGCCTGGAATGAAGATGAATCGCGGGCATTTTTGGAAGCCATGAATTCATTCACGGAATTACCGGACGATGCGCCTTCCTACATGTTCAACGATCCGAATAAACCGTAAGTTGGTTTCTCTTACTTCGGAAACAACACACCCAAAACACGCAAGCCTGCCGCCCCGGTCACGGCAGGCAAATTCCCCGGACGTCTTGCGAGCGCTTCTTTTGCCAACCAGGCAAAGGCTGCCGCTTCGACATAATCGGGATCCAAGCCATGCGCAGCCGTTGTATCGATTTGCATGGGGCTCAGTAGATCCTGTAAATGCCGCATCAGTACCGGGTTATGACTTCCGCCGCCGCAAACCAATACGCGCTGGCAGGTCGGCATTTCTTTTTTCAGCGCATGGGCGATGGTGTGTGCCGTCAGCGCCGTGAGGGTTGCCTGAACATCGGCAGGTGAAACTTTCACCCCCTGCATTTTCGTTTCCAGCCACGCCAGATTGAATTGATCCCGGCCGGTTGATTTCGGCGGTGGCTTGTCGAACCAGTCATCATTCAGGCAGGCATTCAGCAACTCGGTATTAATAAGACCCGAAGCGGCAAATTGGCCGCCGGCATCGTAATTTTTACCCAGTTGCCGATGGCACCAGGCATCCATCACGCCATTGCCAGGGCCGGTATCGAAACCGCGAACCAAGCCGTCACGCGACAATAAAGTCAGGTTGGCAATGCCGCCAATATTCAGCACGGCGCGCTCTTCCTTGGCATCAGAAAACACAGCGGCATGAAACGCCGGTACCAGCGGCGCACCTTGCCCGCCCGCGGCAACATCGCGACGGCGAAAATCGGCAACGGTATCAATGCCGGTTTGTTCGGCGACAATGTGGGCGTTGCCCAATTGCATCGTAAACGGATGTGCACCGTGCGGCGCATGACGCAAGGTTTGCCCGTGCAAACCAATCGCCGTGACGCTATCGGCGTTGACATTGGCGTCTAGCAAGCATTGTTGTGCGACGCTCGCAAAACACTGTCCCAGCTCGGTATCCAGCCGTCCTGCGTCATCCAGATGGATTTGCGCTTCGGTTTGCGAAAGCGATAAAAGTTTATTCACCAAGGACGCGGGAAGATCATAAGTACGCGCAAATTCGATTTTCAATGCAGATTCAAATCGAACCAGAACGGCATCGACACCATCCAGGCTCGTGCCCGACATCAAGCCAATAAAAAGCCCACTGTCGGAAGTGGGCGATGTAGGGTTTTCATTCTTCATTGCGAGAGTTTAGCGTTTTGCGAACTGCAATCCACGTTCCATGCTGTTCATTTTTGCAATCGAGGGGGCGATGGTAGCTTTGAACGAAGCAAGTTGCTCGCCCGCCAACGGTAGCGGTTTTGGCATGGTGACTTTCAGCGGATTCACTTGCACTTTATTCACCATGAATTCGTAGTGCAAATGCGGGCCAGTGGCCAGGCCGGATGCGCCAACATAACCAATGGTGACGCCCTGATTGACGCGGGTTCCCATTTTGTATTTGCCAAAGGCCGACATGTGGCCATACAAGGTGCTGCGGCCTTGACCGTGATCAAGCACCACCGCGCGGCCATAACCATTTTTCCAACCAACAAATGTCACGCGGCCATCGCCGGCCGCCATGATCGGGGTACCGGTACGTGCAGCATAATCCACGCCCTTGTGCATACGCATGCGGCCCAATACCGGGTGATTACGCATGCCGAAAGTAGAGGACAAGCGTCCGTATTCGATTGGAATCCGCATCAACACTTTTTTCAGAGGCTGGCCATTTTGATCAAAGTATTCCGCTGTGCCGTTTTTGGTGAAACGATAGGCGGTGTAGGTTTTTCCACGTGTCACGATGCGTGCGGCCAGAACGGCACCGTTACGCATGCGCTGGCCCTCACGCCATTGATCTTCGTAGACAACGTGAAAGGTATCGCCATCATTCAAATCTTCCACGAAGTCGACATCGTATTTGAAGACGTCAGCCAGTTTGTTGATGGAGGATGTCGTCAAGCCCGCGCGCTTTGCATCATGGGAAAATGATCGCTCGATAACCCCCGAGGCAATCGCCACTTCCTGCGCCACTTCGCGTTGAATGATTTTCTCGCTAGCCTTGCCGTTTTCCAGTAACAGTTCGATGCGAGTGCTGTCATCACGGTCAAAACGTAAGGTTTTCAACTCGCCTTTGGCATTGAGCTCAAACGCCAATTCCTTGCCGGGGCCGATTCTGGACATATCCTTGCGTGCACCGGGAACCACCATTAATTGGCGCATCGATTTGAGCGGCAGGCCCATTTCCTTGAAGACGTGAGTAAGCGTTTGGCCTTTCTTGACCAAGACGTAATGCCAGCCGCTACCCGCGTCGGGGTTCTGCGAGGCTTGGGCTTCCGGCAAGGCCAGAGATAGATTCTGATTCTGTTCTATAACGACCGGTTCACGCATCGCGTTGGCCATGCCCGGCGCAATGGCGATCACCATGGTGCCAACAACACTGAAAACACCGGCAAGAAACCAATGCTCGCGAGTCCAACGCGAAAGTGCGCTTTGTATTTTGGAATGGGGCAAAACGAACTCCGTCGGCAAAACCGGTCAGGGCTGAATGAGCCCTAAAGATAACCAAGATGAAAAGCCTGCGTCAAACCCTTGTAATTACTGGATTTTTTGTTCAGAAAGGTTTAACTTTAACTTAACTTCGCGGGCCCGCTTGGGTTCGTGATTCAATAGCCGTTTTTAGCGGCCCTGAGCCAGAAAATTATGACCACTATCGCAGAAAGTCTCGCCCTGATTGGGCGCGGCGCAGAAGAAATTCTCAAAATCGACGAGCTTGAAGCACGTTTGAAGCTTGGTCGTCCGCTAAGAATAAAGGCCGGTTTTGACCCGACTGCGCCGGATTTGCACATCGGTCATACGGTATTGTTGAACAAAATGCGCCAGTTTCAGGATTTGGGTCACACGGTGATTTTCCTGATTGGCGATTTCACCGGCATGATCGGTGACCCGACCGGCAAGAACGTCACCCGTAAGCCATTGACTCGAGAAGATGTGTTGGCTAACGCACAGACTTATGCCGATCAAGTGTTCAAGGTATTAGACCGTGAAAAGACCGAAGTGCGCTTTAATTCGGAATGGTTCGGCAACATGAGCGCCGCCGACATGATCAAGTTAGCTGCGCAACACACGGTTGCCCGCATGCTGGAACGCGATGATTTCAACAAGCGATTTACCGGCCAGCAACCCATCGCCATCCATGAATTTTTATATCCGCTGGTACAGGGCTACGACTCGGTCGCGCTGAAAGCCGATGTTGAATTAGGCGGCACCGATCAAAAATTCAATCTGTTGATGGGGCGTGCGTTGCAGGAAAACGCTGGAATGCCACCACAAATCGTATTGACCATGCCCTTGCTGGAGGGCCTGGATGGCGTCAATAAAATGGGCAAGTCGCTCGGCAATTACATTGGCATCAATGAGCCAGCCAATGACATCTTCGGCAAGACCATGTCGATCTCTGATGAGTTGATGTGGCGGTGGTTTATGCTGCTTTCGTTCGAGAAATCGCTCGCAGATATTGAACAGATGAAACGTGATGTGGCGGCTGGACAAAATCCGCGTGATTTCAAAGTGCAACTCGCTCGCGAGTTAGTTGACCGCTTTCATGGCGTCGGCGCCGGTGATGCTGCGATTAATCACTGGAATGAAGTGATTAAAGGTGGCGCAGTGCCGGCCGATTTGGTCACGCAGGATATTGCCGTGACCGAAGAAGGCATCCGTCTCGGAGCATTATTGCGCGCCGCTGGTTTGGCGCCGTCCGGCGCCGAAGCCAATCGCAAAATTGTCGAGCGTGCGGTTCGAATTGACGGTGTGATCGTCGAAGATCGCGAAATAAGTTTTCATGCCGGCCAGAGCTTGTTGTTACAGCTTGGCAAGCGTGGCTTTGCGAAAGTAACTCTCGTGAATGCATGAGCATTTCTAAATAAAGACTTTCCAAGAACATCCAATATCAGTTAGTATGAGAACCCCTTTACAGCAAGCAGCTGTTTTTCGGCAGCTTGTTATGACGCGGTGCGGCAAAAAATACGGTTTTCACTATTGACGACCCAGTTTTATGCCCTATAATGTGCGGCTCCCTTGAGCGAAACGCCTCGGGACGGGTTCTACGGAATCCACGTATATGATCTTTGACAGTGTGCGCAGGAAATTTGTGCG
>JAYWIC010000056.1:0-3896 GCA_043789195.1 Arenimonas sp.
TCCCGCTCGTCCACGCCAAACGCTGGCACTGACCGGTTTGTTGCCGCCAACCCAACAGGAAACTTTCAGCCGCACAGAACGCGATACCTTGCTGCAGTCGGGCATCAGTACCTTCATTGTTGATGATGGCGGTAACGTCTTGATCGAACGCCTGGTCACGACCTACAAAACCAACGCGCTGGGCTTCACGGATTATTCGTATCTCAATATCGAAACCATGCGCACCCTGGCTTACCTGCGCTACACCTTCCGTGCACGCATCGCCCAGAAATATCCACGCCACAAGTTGGCCGACGATGGTACGCAGTTCGCACCTGGTCAAGCCGTCGTGACGCCGGTGCTGCTGAAGGCAGAAGCGCTGCACATTTTCCGCGAATGGGAACTGGCCGGCTTGGTTGAAGACTTCGATCAGTTCAAGCGCGATCTCATTATCGAGCGCAATGACACTGACCGCGATCGCGTCGATGCAATTATTCCACCGAACACCGTCAACCAATTCCGCGTGTTCGCTGGCGGCGTTCAATTCCGTCTTTAATTAAGGATTTACGATGACGCAATTTATAGGCAAAGCCACCATTAAAGTCGGTGGCAACACGCTCAACACACTGCCCGGTGCCAAGTTGAATCTTGGCGGCTTCACACGCGAGCCAGTGCTGGGTTCTTCCAAGGTGCTGGGCTTCTCTGAAAAAGTCGAGCCGGCCATGATCGATTGCTCGGTTGCCCTGGCAAAAGGCCAGTCGTTGAAGAGTCTGGATTTCTCAGACGCGACGGTAACCTTCCTGGCTGATACCGGCCAAGTGTGGTCGCTGGCCAACGCATTTCTTTCCAGCCCGCTCGAAGTCACCGCACAAGACGGTGGTGGTGTTGCTCTGAAGATCATTGCAGAGCGTTGCGAAGAGGTGTCCGGGTCATGAGCAACAAAATCGGAACTCTCAAACACGGTTTAAAAATCGGTGATGTGACGCACAAGTCTTTTGAAATTCGTGAAGCTAATACAGCTGACTTATTTGCTGCCGAAGAAATAGCATCGTCCGACAAGCCGATCACCTTCAATGCAGCGCTGCTCTGTCAGCAGCTCGTCAGCATTGGCGAATTCACCGGTCCTTTCACACTTGGCCTGCTCGGCAAAATGAAAAAGGCGGATCTCTTCGTGATGCAGGAAGCCAGGTCAGCGTTGGACAGTGAGGGGGAAGCCGAGCAGCCCGTCTAAAAGGCCGTCTCGACGCCGAGCTGCTCATCGCATTAAAGACGGGGTGGAGTCGCACGGAGATACGTGCGATTCCTATTTCTGAAATCAATCATATTTTGGAACTATTAATTAAAACAGCAGATGGCTAATAATATTTCTCTCGCCGCAAGACTTTCGCTCGATGCGCAACGCTGGATTCAAGGCCTGAATAAAGCCAGCGGCGGTATGAAGGGTTTTGTCAGCGGGGCCAAGCGTGAAATGGCTTCATTGAAATCAACGCTCGGTAGTGTCGAGGGGAAACTTGCATCGATTGGCGTCGCATTTGGTGGCGTTCAGATTCTGAAATCATCCGCAGAAATGGACAAAGCCCTGATGCGGACAGGGCAGATCGCCAACGCCACTAAAGAACAGATGGATGCTCTACGAACCCAGACATTTGAGTTGGCTAAGGCCACGGGTGTTTCAACCGAAGAACTTCAAAAAGGCTTTGCAAGTCTTGTCGCGGGTGGCATGAGTTTTGACAATGCCAGGAATTCATTAGTTGAAATGAACACTGCAATGGGTGTGACACACTCAAATGCCGAGGCGATCAGCGCCGCCATGAAGTCCGCACAAGCGAACATGGGGCTCGATTTTTCGGACATTAAAGAAGCAAAGAAATTCATCAATGAAATGGCAACCGCTGCAGACTTGGGTAGTGCAGAGGTTGAAAACCTTGCGAATATTTACGGTGCGCTCGGTGCATCCCCTAAAACGGCCGGATGGGACAATGCTAGGACAATGGCATTTACCGAAGCTTTGTCCAACTCGGTACCGATTGATCAATTAGGCACGCTAATTGGCACTGGTACCCAACTCTTTACAAATAAAAATTATTCGGACGATTTTACCAAAGCACTAGGCGTCAAGTTTTATAACAAGGATGGTACGCCACGCGATAGTTTGAAAGTGATGGAAGAAGCCAAAGCGAGACTGGATAAGACAAAAACCAAGGAAGAGCGCGATCGGCTTTTATTTAAAGCAACCGGCAAAATGGACAAGCAAGCTCGTGACTTCGTAGGATTGCTGACCTCCGGACAATTGCTCGAAAAAGCGAGCCAATTCGACAAGACTTTACGCGTTGGTGCTGACTACCTTAGCGGCAAGCTTGATGACTCACTTAATAATGCAGTTTCACAAACTAGCCGACTAAGTGAAAGTCTGAAACAAGCAGGTGATGCTTTTGCTCAACCAGTAAACGACGTTATTTCTGGTGCCACCAAGAAGCTTCTCGACAAGAAGGAAAATGGCGGCATGGAATTAAGTGGCGGACAGCTGCTCGCCGGCGGTGCTTTAGCTGTTGGTGCGTTGTACGGGCTTAAAAGTGTTGGTGGGAAGGTGCTCTCTAAATTCGGCGGTATCGGCGGTGCGGCTGCTGGCGTTGCTGAAGGCAAAGCACTAGAAGCAGCAGCAGGCATCACTCCCGTTTTCGTAACCAATATGCCAGCTGGCGGGTTAGGCGGTGGGTTAGCTGACGTCGGCAAAAAAGGCATGGGCGGCAAGGCACTCGATATCCTGAAAAAAGGCAAAGGTTTGCTCGGCGTCGGTGCAACTGGCTTGGCCGGATATCTCGGACTGGGCTCAGTTGCTGGACTTGGTACAACCAGCGTTGGTGCACTTGCAGGTGCAGGCGCTTATGGTGGTGCTGCATTGGCTGGCGGTGTAGGTGTGGCTGGTGCTGCAGGTTATGGCGCTGGCACATTGGCCTACAACCACGCAATTGCAGGAACTTCGGTCGGAGATAAAATCGGCGAAGGCATTGCTAAAACTCTAGCTTTCTTCGGCAATAAGGAAGCCGGTGAAGCAGTCGCCCGCATGGAAAAGGCGGCACAGTTTGAAGGCGCACTAAAAATTGATATCAATGCTAGTGGCCAACCTGTCGTCCGTCAAAATTCAAGTACCAACTCTCGCATTCCGATGACAGTGAACACCGGTCGCGCCTCGGCAGGCAATGCTGCCGTCCATAATTCCGGCCTGCCACTGAGGCGGTGGTAAATGGCAGACCAAGCCCAATGGCGCAATAGCCTCCGCGATGCCAGTTTCCGTGGCGTGGCTTTCTATGTAGTGAGCAACGACGCCAGCTTTGGTCGCCGCACCGTCACGCATGAATATCCATTGCGAGATAAACCCTTCGTTGAAGACTTGGGCCGTCGCGTTCGCAACGGTAACATCGAAGCGATCATTATCGGTTCCGATTACATGACGGCACGCGATGCTCTCATCAATGCCTGCGAGCAAGCCGGTGCCGGTACGCTGGTACATCCGTATTACGGCGAGATGCAAGTCACGTTGACCGACCCTTGTCGTATCAGCGAAACCAGCGAGCAAGGCGGCATGTGCCGCATCAGTTTTGCATTTGTCGAAGCGGGCGATGTGACGTATCCGGCACAAACCGCCGATACACAAACCCAAGTGGCTGAGCAAGCAGAAGTCGCCACCGAAGCGGGCACCGAAGGTTTCACCGAATCATTCGGCGTTGATGGCATGCCGGCATTTGTCAGCCAGAGCGCCAGCTTCAGTTTGACCGACGCTTTGTCGCAAATTTCGGGGGCTGGTCGCTTTCCGTTCGTCGACGCGATCGCGCAGTCGGATTTCAACGCCTTGCTCGGCGGTGCCCTGGGCAATGTTCAAAGCTTGCTTAATGCGCCTTCAATGCTGGCACAAACCA
>JAYWIC010000057.1:0-3877 GCA_043789195.1 Arenimonas sp.
GCTTTGGCTTCGTACGCCATCACGCCGTCGGCATTAGGCAGCGTATCGACAGTCACCTGATGCCAGCGTTGGTCAAGCAATGCAGAGCCGAGGTAGGAAGTGGTGGTAAAACCTTGGTTGAATTTCGCACTGGCAGCCACTTTGTCGAGCAAGGCTTGCGGCATGGCTTCGCCGGTTTCCCAATGCTTGGCGTAGCTAGCCAGAACTTCAGGCCAATCAGCCCACATTTCATTCACCTGCGACGGGAATTCGACGAAATCACGCGGAACGTTGGTGCCGCTGAAATAAGGATATTTCACGTCGGAGAACATGCCGTGCAGCACATGGCCGAATTCATGGAAGGTGGTGTTGACGTCGTCCCAGGTCAGCAGGGCAGGTTTGCCCTCGCTAGGCTTGGTGACATTCAAATGCAGGGCGACAACGGGTTTGGTACCCATTAAATCGGACTGGTCTACATAGGAACTCATCCAGGCGCCGCCGCGTTTTGAACTGCGGGCATACGGATCAACCAGCATCAAGGCCAAAGTGGAACCGTCGGCATTGAATGCTTCGTAAACCGTAACGTCGGGGTGGTAAGTTTTCAAATCACTGCGCTTCTTGAACGTCAGCCCGTAAAGTTTATTGGCGGCGAAGAAAACGCCTTTTTCCATCACGCTGTTGAATTCGAGATAAGGCTTGAGCTGTGCTTCGTCGAAATCGTATTGGTCTTTACGCACTTTTTCAGTGTAGTAGGACCAATCCCAGGGTTCCAGACTCAAGCTCTTCTGGCCTTTGGCTTTTTGCTCTTTATCAATCATCGCCTGGAGTACAGCACCTTCCTTGCGAGCATTGGCTACGGCAGGCGGAGCGAGCTGGGCCAACATTTTGTTGACGGCTTCAGGATTTTTTGCGGTTTCTTCAGCCAGGCCAAAGGCGGCGTAGTTCGGATAACCCATGATGTTGGCGCGTTCAGCACGGAATTTAGCGACCTTCGCAACAATTTCACGGTTGTCCCATTGGTTGCCGCGGCTGCCACGGGCGATCGAGGCTTTATGGAGGCGCTCGCGAAGCCCACGGTTATTCAATTGTGGAAGCAGTGGTTGGATGGTGGTGTTCAATAAGGCAATACGATATTTGCCTTCCATGCCTTTGGATTTTGCACTTTCGGCGAGAATGGTGATTTGCTCGTCGGACAATCCATCGAGTTCTGCCTTGTCGGTAACAATGACTGCGGAATCGTTAACTTCAGCTAGGGTGTTTTGGCCGAATTTGGTCTGTAGCGACGCCATTTCGCCATTAATTGCCTTAATGCGGGTTTTCTGGGCTTCAGTTAGGTTGGCACCGGAACGAACGAAATCGGTGTTGTAGCGTTCAATCAAACGTACGCCCTGGGCATCCAGACCAAGATCATTGCGTTTGGCATAGAGCGTTTTAATCCGATCGAATAATTTGGCATTCAGATAAACGCTGTCGAAATGGGCCGCGAACTTCGGAGAATATTCGGCATCCAGTTTGTCGAGAGTGTCATTGGTGTTGGCACTGGTCAGGTTTCCGAACACCCTTACGGCGCGGCCGAGTAACTGGCCGGATTTCTCCATGGCCAGAATGGTGTTTTCAAACGTTGGCGCAGCCTTGTTATTGGCGATAGCTTCAATTTCGCGGGTATTTTCGGTCATGCCGCGATCAAAGGCAGGAGCGAAGCTGCTGTCTTTAACTTGGTCAAAATGCGGGAAAAACAGCGGCAAGGTACTCGGGTTGTAGAAAGGATTGCTATCGGCTGCAGGCGTAGCGGCAGGATTAGTCATGGAATTTTTTTCTGCAGAGTAGGTGGGCGTGCTGACGCCGGCGCCAAGGGCGAGTGCGGCCGCAATGGCAAGGCTTAAAGGTAACTTCATGGATAAGGGCTCCCGGGGTGAACCTCAAGACTAACCGGTTTGGGGTGGGCTCTGCCTGTGACGAAAGGCATGGGTAAATGCCATTGACTTTCCAGCCAGAGTTCTCACAAAACATGAACTATCCGGGTTAAGTACTGGACTATAATCATGAATCAAACAAAGGAGTCCGTTATGAGCAAGGCCTATGATTTTTCTGCCAAGACCATTGATGGTGACGACCAGTCATTGAAAGCCTACGAGGGCAAAGCCATGCTGGTGGTTAACGTTGCCTCAAAATGCGGCTTCACGCCGCAATATACCGGTCTGGAAAAGCTCTACAAGAAATACGAAGACAAGGGCCTGGTGGTACTGGGCTTTCCTTGCGACCAGTTCGGTCACCAAGAGCCGGGCAACGAAGACGAAATCAAGAATTTCTGTTCGCTGACCTATGACGTGACTTTCCCGATGTACGCAAAAGTGGACGTAAACGGAAGCAATGCGCATCCGTTCTGGAATTTTTTGAAAAAAGAAAAGGGCGGCTTACTGGGCATTGATGCCATCAAGTGGAATTTCACTAAATTCCTGATCGACAAAAATGGCGAAGTCGTCAAACGCTATGCGCCAACCGATACGCCGGAAAAAATCGAGAAAGATATCGCCAAGTTGTTGTGATTTTGTAGATTGCTTTGTGGGAGCTGCTTTAGCAGCGATAGAAATTATCAGATTGCGATAAATTCAAGCATTGAATCGCTGCTAAAGCAGCTCCCACTAGAGCAAAGCTGCTACAAATTCTTGGTCATCAACCAATCTTTCATCGGTTCATCGCCAATCATGAAGAGGGTGTCTCCACTAGTGACGAACCCTTGCTTCTGATAGAAACGAATCGCCTGCTGCGATTCCTGCCATACGCTTAGCCATAGGGAGCGTGCGGATTTCGCACGAAGTTGCTCAAGCGTTTTCTCCATCAATTCCGGGGCAATGCCTTTGCCGTGATAGGGAGCATCGACGTAGAAACGGCTTAGTTCGAAACTGTGCTGATCGCCGTCGGTTTTAGGCGGTTTTACCTGCGCCAGTCCGGCGATTTTATTATCGATGACACAGAGGCAATGGAGGATGCTGTCATTGGCAAGATCGGCGTGTTGTGCTTCAACACCATAATAGTCCTGCACGGCTTGCTGCACGTTCTTCGGGCTAGAGCTATGGCCGTAAGCGGCCAGAAAATTGCGTGTCATGAACTCCGCGATGTTGATTGCATCCTCGGGTATGGCGACACGAAATTGCATATTGGTCATGATTATTTTTCGACGAACGCACGTTCGAACACGTAATGTCCCGGCGTACCGATTCTTGGCGCTGCAGTAAAACCGCGTGAATCGAGAATTTTCCGGAAGTCGGCCAGCATTTGCGGGCTACCGCAAATCATCGCGCGGTCGGTTTCCGGACTTAATTCCGGAAGGCCGAGATCACGCATTATTTGTCCGTTATCCATCAACTCGGTGACGCGGCCCTGATGCATAAACGGTTCGCGGCTGACAACAGGATAATAATGAAGTTTTTTGGCGATTTGTTCGCCCAGAAACTCGTGCTTCGGTAGTTCATTCCGGAAGTAATCGGCATAGGCCAAGTCATGCGTGTTACGCACACCATGCGTTAGCACGACATTTTCGAAGCGTTCGTAGGTTTCCGGGTCTTTGATGATGCTCAAAAAGGGGGCCAAGCCGGTGCCCGTGCCCAATAAATACAGCGTTTTACCTGGCAATAGGTCTGAGATCAGCAGAGTGCCGGTTGGCTTTCGGCTCAGTAACACCTGGTCGCCAGGTTTTAAATGTTGCAAGTGTTGGGTCAAAGCACCATCGGCGATTTTGATGCTAAAAAATTCGAGCTGTTCTTCCCAGTTCGCGCCGGCAATCGAATAGGCGCGCATGATGGCGCGCCCGCCCAACTCCAAGCCGAGCTTGACAAACTGGCCATTTTCGAAGCGAAAGCCGCGATCCCGTGTGGTGGTGAAACTGAAATAGTTTTCG
>JAYWIC010000058.1:0-14188 GCA_043789195.1 Arenimonas sp.
TGCATTTCGCCATCGAAGTGATGGAAGTACGTGATGCCAGCTTGGAAGAATTGGCACACGGTCACGTGCACGGAGCCGGTGGTCATCACCACTAATAGTTACGTTCCATTGGAAGTGCCCGCAGTGATGTGGGCAGAACTCGAGGCGGCCTATCAAAAGCCGCCCCGGGCCTATCACAATATCCAGCATGTGCATGAAGTCGCAGCACATTACGAAAAAGTAGCCGCCGCTATAGGTTGGCAATATCCCAAAGAAGTCTATCTCGCCGTCTTGTATCACGATGCGATTTATCAGGCTGGCCGCAAGGATAACGAGGCACGCAGTGCCGAACTCGCCGCCGAAGCCGTCGCTAAATACCTCAGTGCAGCATCAATCGATACAGCGATGCTTGTGAATCTGATCGAATTGACGGCACGACTTGGCCATCTTCACTCTCAGATGCTTGGTGACGACAGCAAGCTTTTTCTGGATTGCGATATGGCGATTTTCGGCTCCGAGCCTGATCAATTCCTGGCATACGATAAAGCCATCGCCAGCGAGTATCGCGGAAAGCTTCCGGGATGGATGTTCCAGTTTCTCCGACGCAAGTTTTTAAAAGAGCTACTGGACATGCCGCGCATTTATTTATCCGATTTCTTTTACGAAAGCCACGAAGCCAAGGCCAGGCTGAATATCTCGGCATTGTTGAAAAAGCCGCGCAGCGTCCTGATGGCATCTTCCGGACGATAGATAATTTTCGTGGCACGCACCTTTTGTTGCAGTGGCCGACTCTGTTTATTTAACAAACGGAGGTCATATGAAGAAAGTTTTCGTAGCAGCAGGCTTATCCTTGATTTCAGATCCGGGCTTTGCCGAGACACGTGAAAGTTGCCAGTCGGCGAGCGGAAAATTCATAACGCCGCTAATGGAGCTGTATACCTCCGAAGGTTGCAGTAGCTGTCCGCCAGCCGACGTCTGGATGTCGCAACAGATTCGACGTACGGACATTAAAGCCAACTATTTGGCATTTCACGTTGATTACTGGGATGACATTGGCTGGCCGGATCGGTTTGCAAATCCCGATTACACCCGGCGGCAAAAGACGAGAGTCCAACTTCAAGGGTCGAATACGGTTTACACACCTCAAGTAATGATTGGTGAGCAAACTCGCGTGAGTTGGTATTGGCCCGATCGGTCTGAAAGCCATATTCGACGCATAGGCGCAGATTTGGCCATTGCCTCGATTGCGTTGAAAGCGCAGGGAAAAGCTACACATTGGAATGCGACGGTGGATTTGTCGACATTGAATGCTCTACCCGGTACGCACTGGTATCTGGCTGTCTATCAGAACGGCTTGAGCAGTCAGGTACGTGCAGGCGAAAACAAGGGCAAACTGCTTAGGCATGATCATGTAGTCAGGCAATGGCTTGGCCCATATCGACTAAATGGCACGAGTGCGTCCAGGGATTTCAATATTGCCTTGTCGAATGGCGATGCGAGCGCTCAAACGGGTCTGATGGTCGTTGTGGAAAACTCATTCAATGGACAGATATTGCAAACATTGAAACTGCCGCTGTCACAATGTAAAACGGTGGCAAGTATCAAAAGGTAAAAACATGAGCACGATGCGAGCCTGGCAGGCCATGCAATATGGCAATGAACGCAGCAGCCTGCGCCTGAATGCTGTTGAAAAACCGCGGCCAAAAAATGGCGAGGTTTGCATCAAGGTGCATGCCGCCAGTTTGAACCCGATCGATTACAAGTTACTGCATGGCGATCTGAAAAGCGTGATGCCGATACAGTTTCCGATCACTATGGGTTTTGATGCGGCCGGTGTTGTTGAATCTATCGGATCAGAAGTCAGCAAGTTCAAGATTGGCGATAAGGTTTATATGCGTGCAAGCCGTGAAAGTTTACGTGCATTCGCCGAATACACTGTTCAACCGGAAGCTTTCGTGGCCTTGATGCCAGCGAACTGTAGTTACGAGGAAAGTGCATCGTTCCCACTGGTAGCTTTAACGACGGTGCAGGGTTTTGTTGATCGGGCACATTTGAAATCCGGCGATAGTGTTTTGATTCTTGCCGGTTCCGGCGGTCTTGGCAGTTTCGCCATTCAATACGCCAAGCAAATGGGCTTGATTGTGCATACCACGACGAGCTCCAGGAATGCCGGTTGGGTGCAGGCTCTTGGTGCTGACAAGGTTTTCTGCTACGACCAGGTCAATATTGCCGATATCAAAAGTCAGTACGATGCCGTGTTTGAAACTTTAGGCGGTGAAAATACTTTGCAGGCATTTGTACAAATTAAAGTTGGCGGTGTGGTGATCAGTGTCGCCGGGCCACCGGATATTGAGATGCGTGAAAAATTCGGCTCCAATCCAATCGTCCGTTTTGTCATGTGGATGATGGCGCGCAAGGTTTATGCCGCAGCGAAAACCAAAAATGCGCGCTACTTTCGTTATCTGACCGAGTCGAACGGTCAGCAGTTAAGTCAAATCACCTCTTTAATCGAGCAAGGCAAAATAAAGCCTGTCATTGATCGAATATTTTCCTTCGAACACGGCGTCGAAGCCTTTGAATATTTAGCCGCGGGCAGAGCGAAAGGTAAAGTAATAATCAAAGTTGCCGGTTAAAACAATTCGAAGTAGGGGTAAACAAAAAACCTTAACCCCACACCCACCGTAGGAGCGCTCACGAGCGCGAAAAGGTCTGCGATAAAAATAAAAACGAGAGTGCAGACTTTAATCGCGATTTGCATCGCCGCAGATTTTTCGCGCCTGTGAGCGCTCCTACGCGGTCATATTGCTTCGACCCAAACCCTAACCCCATTCAATGCGGCATTGCCGGACGGCCCGTCGAGTAATCCAACGCCGGTCAAATCGTTATAACTTTCACCGATCACTTTTTCTGCCTGGCTCATCTGCAAGCCCTCACGTTGATGACCGAAACCATGCGGCAGGCAGACGACACCGGGCATCATCTCGTCACTGGCTTTGACTTCAATCATGATTTCACCCGAATCCGAACGCACACGCACGGCTTTGCCATCGGTAATGCCATGTTTTTGCAGGTCGTCTTGATGCATCAAAAGGTGATGACGTGTTTTTCCTTTCACTAGGCGTGGCGAATTATGCATCCAGGAATTATTGCTGCGGATATCCCGACGACCAATTAATTGCAATGATTTTTTATCGGCTTCGGCGGGAATGTCGAGTTCGGCCAATGCTTGCATAAACAATTCAGGGGCGGCTTCAATCTTGCCGCTGGCGGTTTCCAATCGCGTCATCAGGGAGGGTCGCAACGGCCCTATGTCGATGCCGTGTTCGGCGGATACTAGATCCGGCATGGTCAAACCGGAGCTTCCACGTGCCATGCCGATGGCAATCATCTGTCTTGGTGCTGGCAGGGTTTGCCAGTCCTTGCCGGAAGCTTTGGCAAACGCGGCGCCAATGCCATTAATGATTTCCCAATCGGCGCGTTCATCGGCATCGCGTTCGCGAATCGGCTGGCTCAGTCTTGCAACACGACGAACGGCAAAGGCGTTGAACACCGAATCGTAATGATCCTGGGTCAGGAACGATGCCGGCGGTAAAATCAAATCGGCATGGCGGGTCGTTTCGTTGATGTAGACATCCATGCACACCATGAAATCGAGATTTTCAAGTGCCTGATCCAGCCGCTGACCGTTCGGTGTCGACAACACCGGATTTCCGGCGCTGGTGAATAGGGCGCGGATTTGGCCTTCGCCCGGTGTCGTCATTTCTTCGCAAAGCACCGAGACCGGTAATTCACCGGCAAATTCCGGCAAATTCCGGATGCGACTTGACCAGCGACCACGAGCTCCGAACGAAGTCCCTTTGCCGGTAATGGGCAGGGCGGTTTCGTTTACCAGCGCACCACCGACTTTATCCAGATTGCCGGTGTAAATATTGATGAGTTGTAAAATCCATTGGCAAAGGCTGCCATGTTCTTGCACCGACAAGCCCATGCGGCCATAAGCGACGGCTTTTTTTGCACGATAAAAATCCGTTGCCATCGTTTGAATATTTTCGGAAGTAATGCCCGTTAAATTGAAAATATTTTCAATCTGGAAATTTTCGATGGCAGAGATAGCGTCGCTCCAGCCCGCGATTTTTTCATCGTAAGCATTCAAGCGGGCAGGGCCGGCCTTGAAAAGTTCCTGCATGAAGGCCATCAGGAAATACACATCACTGGCCGGTTTAATGAAGTGATGCTCACTGGCAACCGCCGCCGTTTCAGTGCGACGCGGATCAATCACGATCAATTTTCCGCGGGTGGTAAGTGCCTTGATGCGCACTTTCACATCCGGCACGGTCATCAAGCTGCCGTTTGATGCAATCGGGTTGGCACCGAGCATCAGAAAATAATCGGTGTGATCGATATCGGGAATGGGTAGCAAGAATTGATGACCGTACATTTGCGCGTTGACCAATTGATGCGGCCATTGATCAACCGAAGATGCACTGAAAACATTTTGACTGCGGATAATTTTTAGCAGGAAAGGCAGATAGGCGATATGGCCAAAATGATGCACGTTGGGATTGCCCAGATAACTGCCGATACTGTTGGCGCCGTATTGTTTCTGGATGTTGGCGAGTTCGTCGCCAGCCAGCGTGAAGGCTTCATCCCAACTGATTTCCTGCCATTGATCGCCGATGCGACGCATGGGTCTGCGCAAACGATCGGGGTCTGCTTCCAGATCAAGAATGGCATTTCCTTTGGGACAAATATGGCCGCGGCTGAACGGATCGGCGTCATCACCTCGTATGGCGACCAATTTCTCCGCTTCAAACTGCAATTCCAGACCGCAAATGGCTTCACAAAGCGGGCAGGCGCGGAATTTTGAGCTGCGAGTCATGGTTTATCTCCGAGACGAGGCATGAATATACGAAATATCGCTGCCTTATGGTGTTACGACACGGTAAAATAGCGGTATGTCTCTTATAACTCTCCAAAACGTTGATTTCAGCGTCGGTGGCCCTTTGCTGCTGGAAAAAGTGAACCTCTCCATTGAAACCAACGAACGCATCTGTATCGTCGGTCGCAATGGTGCAGGCAAATCCACCCTGATGCGTCTTCTGGACGGTCAAATTAAGGCCGATGACGGTGAAGTCCGTAACGGTGGCATCAAAATCGCCGGTCTGGCACAAGAAGTGCCGCCGGCCTTGACTGGCAATGTTTTCGACGTTGTTGCCATGGGCCTGGGCGAGCTCGGTGCCGATTTGGCGCACTACCATCATCTGATTCATGCCGCCGAAGTCGACATGGATGAATTGGGCGAAGTGCAGCACAGAATTGACGCAGGTAATGGCTGGGCACTCGACCAGCGCGTCGAACAAGTCATTTCCAAGCTGGAATTGAATGAAGAAGCCGAGTTCTCGGCTTTATCCGGCGGTATGAAACGCCGTGTTTTATTGGCACAAGCCTTGGTAGCTGCGCCTGACGTATTGCTACTGGACGAACCCACCAACCATCTCGATATCGAATCGATTGCCTGGCTGGAAGAGTTTCTGAAGAACTATGCCGGCACCGTGGTTTTCGTAACCCATGATCGGCAATTCCTGAGAAATCTTGCGACTCGTATTATTGAAATCGACCGTGGACAGGTCACGAGTTGGCCGGGGGATTACGAAAATTATCTGCGTCGTCGTGAAGAAAGACTGCACGCGGAAGCGCAGGAAAATAAATTATTCGACAAGAAACTGGCACAGGAAGAAGTCTGGATTCGTCAGGGCATCAAAGCCCGCCGCGTTCGCAATGAAGGCCGCGTGACTGCACTCAAGGCGATGCGTAACGAGCGTTCGCAACGCCGTGAGTTAACGGGCAACGTCACTTTGGCCACGGCGGATGCCGGCAGGTCGGGCAAGCGGGTATTTGAAGCCAAGCATGTCAATTTTGCGTTTGGCGATAAAGTCATGGTGAAAGATTTCAATACCGTGATTCAACGTGGCGATAAAATCGGATTGATTGGTCCCAACGGTTCCGGAAAGACAACTTTATTAAAACTGTTGCTGGGTGATTTGCAGCCCACGAGCGGTGAAATCAATATCGGTACCAATCTTGAAATTGTGTTTTTCGATCAGTTGCGTAGCTCACTGCGCGACGATTGGGACGCTTTGGACAATGTTTCCGAAGGCCAGGAATTTATTGAGATCAATGGTGGCCGCAAACATGTGATGGGGTATCTGCAGGACTTCCTGTTCAGCCCGGACCGTGCCCGCGCACCCATCACCAAGCTCTCCGGCGGTGAACGTAATCGTCTGTTATTGGCAAAATTATTCGCCAAGCCATCCAATTTATTGGTGATGGATGAACCGACCAATGACCTGGATATGGAAACCCTGGAGTTGCTCGAAGAAATTCTGGCCGACTATTCCGGGACCTTGATTCTGGTGTCGCATGACCGGGTATTCTTGGATAACGTGGTTACCAGCACCTTGGTGATGGAAGGCAATGGCCGTGTCGGTGAATATGTGGGTGGTTATGTTGATTGGTTGCGTCAACGCTCCGGCAACAATACTTCAAGTTGGGGTTCAGCCAAGCCGGTTGAAGTCGTTAAAGCCGTACTGACAAAAGTTGAACCGGCAGTGCCTGCGAAACGTAAATTAAGTTTCAAGGAAGCCAAGGAACTTGAAGCTTTGCCATTGAAGATCGAGGAACTTGAAAACAAGATTGCCGAGATGACAGCACAGATGGCGGAGCCGTCGTTTTATACGAAAAACAATGCCGTCGCCATCACCGAATGCAATAGTAAAATGGCGGCGCTGCAAGTCGAGCTGGATGCCACTTATTCGAGATGGCAAATGCTGGAAGCTAGCTGAAAAGTTTCCCTCTTCCGGTGGGAGAGGGGAGTTTGTTGAGTATTCATTTTCCCCGGATATTTTTATGGCGACGATCAAACAAGACGATTTCATCCAAAGCATTGCCGATGGTTTGCAGTACATCAGTTATTACCATCCGGTCGACTACATCAAGAACCTTGCGGCTGCGTACGAGCGTGAAGAGTCACCCGCCGCCAAGGATGCGATTGCGCAGATTCTGATTAACTCCCGCATGTGCGCCGAAGGCCATCGTCCGATTTGCCAGGACACCGGCATCGTGACGGTATTCCTGAAAATCGGCATGAATGTGCAATGGGAAGCGACGATGTCGGTCGAAGACATGGTCAATGAAGGTGTTCGTCGTGCCTACAACTATCCCGATAACAAACTGCGAGCATCGGTGTTGGCCGACCCCGCCGGTAAACGTACGAATACCAAAGACAACACGCCTGCCGTGGTGAATATGACGGTGGTGCAGGGCGATACCGTGGATGTGATTGTCGCAGCCAAAGGCGGCGGTTCCGAAGCAAAATCGAAATTCGCGATGCTCAATCCTTCCGATTCGATCGTAGATTGGGTGTTGAAAACCGTGCCCACCATGGGTGCCGGTTGGTGCCCGCCGGGTATGCTTGGCATTGGTATCGGCGGCACAGCCGAAAAGGCCATGTTGCTGGCGAAAGAAGCCCTGATGGAACCGATCGATATCACCGATTTGCAGGCTCGCGGTGCAAAAAATCGCTCCGAAGAATTGCGTCTCGAACTCTACGACAAAGTGAATGCACTCGGTATTGGTGCACAAGGTCTAGGTGGTTTGACCACCGTGCTCGATATCAAGGTAAAAGATTACCCCACCCATGCCGCCAATTTGCCAGTCGCCTTGATTCCTAATTGCGCTGCAACACGTCACGCACATTTTGTTTTGGATGGCAGCGGCCCGGTCATGCTGGAACCACCATCGCTCGAAGATTGGCCGAAACTGACTTATGACAGCAGCAAAGGTATTCGAGTCGATTTAGACAAGATTACTTCTGAAGAAATTCAAAGATGGAAACCGGGTGATGTCCTGTTGTTGAACGGCAAAATTCTGACTGGTCGCGATGCTGCCCATAAGCGCATGGTTGAAATGTTGAACAAGGGCGAAAAACTGCCCGTCGATTTCAAAGGCCGCTTTATTTATTACGTGGGCCCGGTCGATCCGGTGCGTGATGAAATCGTCGGCCCGGCAGGCCCGACTACAGCGACCCGCATGGACAAATTTACCGAGCAAGTCCTGGCCCAAACCGGTTTATTGGGCATGATCGGCAAAGCCGAACGCGGGCCACTGGGGATTGAAGCGATCAAGAAACATCGCTCCGTTTATCTGATGGCGGTCGGTGGTGCGGCTTATTTGGTATCGAAAGCGATCAAGGCATCCCGCGTGGTGGGTTTCGAAGATCTGGGCATGGAAGCGATTTACGAATTCGACGTGAAAGACATGCCGGTGACGGTGGCAGTGGATTCACTTGGCAGTTCGGTGCACGAAACCGGACCGAAGGAATGGCAGAGCCGGATTAGCAAGATTTCGGTGGCGGTGGAGTAGTTTTAAATCTTATTCCGTAGGAGCCCGCTCAAGCATTGAGCGCAGCGAAATGCATTTGAGCTGGCGATAAACTCCGCGCTGATCGCCAGCTCTGTTTGTACTTTGCTGCGCTCAGTACACAGAGCGGGCTCCTACGAAAAAAATTATTCCTTGATGCAGTTCGGAAGATTCTCGTCTAGATTCGCCTGAAACTCATCCTTGGCCGCCGAAAGTTGTTCTTCGCCACCGGCGGCTTCAACCGCTTCTGCTTCACTCTTGGTAATTTGATCTTCTGTCGCATCGGGCAACATGCTGACCATGCTGAGCAAATTGGCCTTTACTTTTTTATCACCCAATTTGCTGACTTGCTTGTCGAGCAGGCAGGCGCAGGAGGTGTCGTCACCGCCATAGACCGAAGTGCATTGTTCCATCCAGGCCTGGTTCTCAAGTTCGCTGAATTTGGCGTCTCCGGCATTGGCTGCACCGGCAGCAGTAAGTAGTGCGAGTGTAAAAAACATTTTCATGGGCGGCTCCGTGAGGGGTAATTGATAATATAGATCTCAAAGTCTATGAATAAAAATCGGTTTATTTGTTAAAAAATTAGCATCTGATCAAAAAATAAGGTAAGGTGCGCCCGACTGTCCTGTCTGGGTCGGGATAATGCATGCATTGTTTCTAGCCGGCAGCAGTTACGCCAACGAATGTTTTGTCTGGCGTTTCACTCAATATGTTTCAAGGAATTAGTTATATGTCAGATCGTCAAATCGGTACTGTGAAGTGGTTCAACGACGCCAAGGGTTTTGGTTTTATTACTCCTGAAAGCGGCGATGATGTGTTTGTTCACTTCCGTTCAATTCAGGGTAACGGCTTCAAGTCGCTGCAAGAAGGCCAAAAAGTGAGCTTCATGCTCGTGAAAGGCCAAAAAGGTATGCAAGCTGACGAAGTGCAGCCTGAGTAAGTTCCGATTTCGGAATTCTAAAAACCCCGGTTGGTGACAACCGGGGTTTTTTATTGCCCGCCGTCCGGAAGCTTGCGATGATGGTGCATCTTCGATGGAGTGCATTTGAATGCAACTGTATTACGCCCCCGGTTCTGCCAGTTTTGTAGTGCATTGGTTACTGATTGAACTGAACGCACCGCATGAATTGATTAAAGTTGATCTACAGTCGAAAGAGCAAAAGTCGGCTGACTATTTGAAACTCAATCCCAATGGCGTCGTGCCAACACTGATCATCGATGGCAAAGCGGTTTACGAATCGCCCGCATTGGTCATGCATTTGGCTGATCTCTATCCTGAAGCCGCTCTGGCACCTGCCATCGGCACGCTGGAACGTGCGCAGTATTATCAATGGATGTTCAATCTGGTGAATCCGTTGCAGACCGCGATGCGCCATTGGTGGTATCCGGCCGAGGCTTCCGGTGAAGCCAATGCCGAAGCAACCCAACTCGCCGTACGCGAACGCGTAGAAAAATGTTGGGATCGCCTGGAGGCGTATCTCGCTGCGAATGGCCCGTATTTATTGGGCGAAAAAATATCCGCTGCTGATTTCATGCTGACAATGCTGATGCGCTGGACCCGCAATATGCCCAAGCCGGCTACCGACTGGCCGCATCTGAATGCCTTGGCCACGAAAATGAAAAGCCGCCCGTCATTCAAGACACTGTATGAACGTGAAGGCTTGACCGAGTGGGCTTAAATAAAAAAACCGTCTTGCTCGCAGGTGCTACCGGTTTGGTGGGTAACGCTATCTTGCAACTGTGTCTGGGCGACAGGAATGTGGCCGAAGTGATCGTGCCGTCGCGCAGGCCTCTCAAAAACAAGCACGCCAAACTCCGTAACATCGTAATGGATTTGATAGATCGCGAAAGTGGTGAGCCCTCGGCTGCGCTCGCAGAAGCCATCAACAAGGTGAGTGGCGGAAAAATTGATGCCTATATTTCCGCTTTGGGTACTACGATAAAAACTGCCGGTTCGCGCGAAGCCTTTATTTCGGTGGATCGCGATCTGGTTTGCCGTTTTGCCGAAATTGCCAAACAGCAAAAAGCAAAGCAAATTATTTTTGTTTCATCGGTCGGGGCCAATCGTCAGACCAGTAATTTTTACCTTCGGGTAAAAGGCGAAACCGAAGATTTACTGGAGCGCATGAAATTCCATCGAGTCGATATATTGCGGCCAGGGTTGCTCCTCGGTCCGCGCGAAGACAGCCGTACCGGCGAAGCCATCGCGCAGAAACTTTCTTTTATTTTTAACCCCTTGATGCAAGGGCCGCTACGTCGTTACCGTGCCATTTCCGCAGATACCGTGGCGAAAGCAACATTGGTCTTGTTGCGAAAAAAAGAGCCTGGCATTTTCGTGCACGAAAATGCCGAGATGCTAGGCCTGTTGGAATGACCCCTTCGTAATGCTTTGTAGGAGGGCCTTCTAGGCCCGATAAATCTGGCGTGATTTATCGGGCCTAGAAGGCCCTACTACCAAAACATATAATCACAACAAAGGCTTCAAAGCCGGCCAGATATGATCCCGCAATTTAATTTGGCCTTCCTTGGTCGGATGAATCTGGTCTCGTTGGAAATATTTTCGATCTGTGGAAATGGGTTCGAGCATAAACGGCAATAGGCCTGTCTTTTCCTGTTTTGCCAGATCGGTGTAATTGGCCGCAAATTGTTGCGTGTAAGCCTTGCCGTAATTTGGCGGGATCTGGTTCCCGATCAACAACACCTTTGCCTTGCCGGCTTTCGACAGGCGAATCATTTGCAGCAGATTTTTTCGAGTCTGTGCCAGAGGTAATCCCTGTAGCGCATCGTTGGCTCCCAGTTCGATGATGACCAGATTTGGTTTATGCAATTTCAATGCTGCCGGCAGGCGCGAGATGCCGCCCGTGCTGGTCTCACCACTGATGCTGGCATTGACGACCTTCCATTGAGGGTGGCTTTTTTTCATGCGTTCGGCCGTCAGTGCGACCCAGCCTTCTTGCGTGGGCAGGTTATAGGCTGCCGATAATGAATCACCCATGACCAATAGCACCTTTTGTTGCGCGGCGGCCGCAGGCATGGTGACTAACAGAAGCAGCATCAACACATAGCCTTGAACTCGGCTGTGGCAGGCTATATGAAAGAGATTAGACAGAAATTTCAACACTTCATTCCTTGGGATAAAACCGTGGCGAACGCAATCAATGTATCAAACCTGGGTAAAGTCGTGCGACTGCCAACCAGCGAGCTTCGGATTCTGGAGGATGTCAGCTTCCAGATTAATCAGGGCACAACACTCGCTATCGTGGGGGCATCTGGCTCGGGTAAAAGTACGCTGTTGTCATTAATGGCAGGATTGGATACACCGAGTGAAGGCCATGTCGACATTCTGGATGTCAATTTATCCAGCCTCGACGAGGATGGTCGTGCAAAACTGCGTGGCGAGAAAGTGGGTTTCGTATTCCAGAGTTTCCAGCTATTGCCGGCTTTGACGGCGCTTGAGAACGTCATGTTGCCGCTGGAATTACGCGGCGATGCCAATCCCGAAGACGCCGCACGCGATATTTTGCAGAAGGTGGGATTAGGTGAGCGTTTGCAGCATTATCCACGCCAACTTTCTGGTGGTGAACAGCAGCGCGTCGCTATTGCCCGTGCGTTTGTCGTGAAGCCTTCCGTGCTCTTTGCTGATGAGCCTACCGGGAACCTGGATACCGAAACAGGTCGTGCCGTCGCCGATTTGCTGTTCGAGTTGAATCAAACATCGGGGACGACATTAGTAGTCGTTACGCATGATGAAAAGCTAGCGGCCCGCTGCACGAAAATTCTGCGACTCGCCGAAGGTCGTTTACTTCAATGAAAATAATCAAACTGGCCTGGCGCCAAACCTGGCGGGATTTAGCGGCAGGTGAAATTCGCCTGATGCTCACGGCATTGATCATGGCCGTCATGGCGGTCACTGCCGTCGGCTTGATTACCGATCGCGCCAAATCGGGCCTGCAGCAGGAAGCGAATCGATTATTGGGCGGTGATGCTGCCTTGCGCGCCGATACTCCGATCAAACCCGAAGTTGCCGCTTCCGCAAAAAGCCTGAGATTGGATGTTGCGCAGACCGCCAGCTTTCCCAGCATGGTGCAGTCGGGCGAGAGGGTGAGTCTTGCCGATATCCGAGCAATCGATGATCAGTATCCACTGCGTGGTGAATTCCAGATTCGCCGTGCCAATAGTTCTAAGGTCGAAATGGTGCAGGGTGGTCCGGATGCCGGTTCCGTATGGCTTTCAGAGGATGCCGCCCGCAAGCTGCAAGTAGAGATGGGACAGAAAGTTGGCGTTGGCGATTTGATGCTGGTCTATGCCGCGACGATGATCCAGGAACCCGATGCTGCACTGGATTATTTCAATGTATCGCCACGCGTATTTATCGCACTGGATGATTTGTCGAAAACCGGCTTGGTGCAAAACGGCAGCCGCATTCAATATCGTCTGGTGGTCTCCGGCAAGAGTCCCGATGTGAAAGGCTTTGTCGCTTCGACAAAGAAGAATCTGCAACGTGGCCAGCGTCTCGAAACCAGCGAGGATGCTCGGCCGGAAGTGCGGATGGCGTTGGATCGTGCGGGCCGTTTTCTCGGTATCGCCGCGCTGGTTTCTTTAATCCTGGCTGCGGTGGCGGTGGCGTTGGCAGCACGCCGTCATAGCGCCCGACATCTTGATGGCAGTGCAGTGATGCGCTGCCTGGGTGCGAGTCAATCGACCATTGCCGGCCTGCAATTAGGTGAATTGTTTTTTCTGGGTCTGGTCGGAAGCGGTGTCGGCATTGCGCTCGCATGGTTGTTGCAAATGGCCGTTGGTGCCTGGCTGTCGGATGCAATGGGCGTTGTTTTGCCACAGCCGGGCTTGCAGCCTGTCTGGGCTGGATTTGCAATTGGCTTTACGGTGTTGATAGCGTTTGCCGTTCCACCCGTGTTGGCGCTGAGAAAAGTGCCGGCGCTTCGTGTGCTGCGTCGCGATGTTCCGCTGACCGAACCGAGTGCATGGGCAGTCGGTTTGCTCGGCTTGGCCGGTCTGGGCGGATTGCTTTGGTGGAAAGCAGATTCCGCTACCCTGGCCACGATTATTCTGGGCGGCATCGGAATCACGACGCTCGTGCTCGCAGGTATCGCCTGGGTATTATTGCGCTGGCTGAAAAAAGTGCGAAAAAACCTGCGTGGCCCGTGGCGTTATGGATTGGCCAATCTGACCCGGCATGAAGGCATGACACTGGCACAGGTTTCAGCCTTGGGTTTGGGTCTGATGGCCTTGCTGCTGCTGACTTTTGTCAGGACTGATTTATTGTCGCGCTGGCAACAAACCTTGCCGACGGATGCTCCGAACCGTTTCGTGATCAACGTGCAGCCGGATCAATTGAAAGGCGTTGAAAAATTCATTGAACGCGAAGGTTTGAAAAAGGCCGAATTGTTTCCGATGGTGCGTGCGCGATTGCAGGAAGTGAACGGCAAGAAAGTTACCGGTGCCGATTACGAAGCCGAGGGCATGCGGGCACAGCGGTTGGCCGAACGCGAGTTCAACTTGTCGTCCACGGCCAGCTTCGGTGAAGACAATAAGTTGGTAGCGGGCAAATACTGGTCTGCCGATCATGCAGGCGACGCGGAAATGTCGGTCGAAGAAGAGTTTGCAATCGCGTTGTCCTGGAAAATCGGCGACGTGGTCAGCTTTGATGTGGCGGGCCAGACATTGACTGCAAAAATCACCAGCTTGCGGAAAGTCGAATGGGGAAGCTTTAAACCTAATTTCTTCGTCGTGATTTCACCGGGCGGGCTCGAAGGTTTTTCGGCAAGTTATA
>JAYWIC010000059.1:0-3821 GCA_043789195.1 Arenimonas sp.
CACGCAACGGTATTTTCTTTCTAGCCAACAAAAATGCGGGTTTGCTGCCGTGGCCCAAAGAAGCGCCGTTGGCGGTTGAAATTGAAAAAATTATCAAGAGTCCTGATGGAAAAGAAGTCTGGGTGGCAACCATTGCAGACGGTGTGTATCGCTTCAAGGCATCGGGACAGTTAATCCAGCATATCAAGTGCAGTGATGGATTAGGCGACGAGAATGTTCGCGATTTAAAGTTTGACCGCTTTGGCCGCTTGTGGATCGCAACATTCAATGGACTGTCACGTATTGATTCGCCCAATGCCAAAATTAAGACTTGGCGTTATAACCAAGGCCAGATGGCAGGTATATCGGCGAGTCGAATCCAATCCTTGATGGAAGATCGCGACGGCTTGATGTGGGTTGGAACCTGGTTGAACGGCGTAAATCTGTATATTCCGCGTACTGAATCATTCAATGAAATCACCGCCCAATCAGGGGGTGCGTTTTCGTTGCCAAGTTCGGCGGTTCCGGGTTTATTCGTGGATAAAGACAAAACACTCTGGCTCGGTATATTGGAAGGTGGTGGACTGGTTCATTACGATCTCAATAAGGGTGTGTTGGCGCGTTATGTCAACGAGCCTGAAAAGCCTGATAGCTTGCCGCCAGGTATTGTCCAAACCGTTGTTCGAGATCATCAAGGGGTGTTCTGGGTCGCCACCGGGGCTGGCTTGGCCAAGATGCATGCCGATGGCAAATCATTCGAAATTTTTCGCAATGAGAAAGATAATCCTGATTCATTACCCTATACCCCGATTCAAACCCTTTTGGTCGATTCAAAGGGAACGCTTTGGATAGGTACATCGGGCGGCGGACTGGCGTCTCGATGTGCGGGCTGTGAACGTTTTATTCGTCACTCAATACGAGGCGATAAAAATGACGTAGGCAATAATGCAACGATCAGCAACGACCTCATCAATAGGATCTATGAAGACTCGCAGGGTCAGATATGGCTTGGTTTGACGCCTGGTGGTCTGGTCAAGTTGGATCGCAACACAGGAGTAATGCAACGCTTCCGCGCAGACCCCAGTAATGCGGGCTTCTTGAGTCATGAATCAATCACTACCATTTTTCAGGATAGCCAAAAGCGAATGTGGATTGGCACACAGGGTGGTGGCTTGAACTTGATGCATATCGATTCAAAAGGCGTGGCGACGTTCACCAGCTTCACCATGAAAAATGGCTTGGGGTCGAATGCAATTGTTGGAACACTTGAGGATGCCCGGGGAAATCTTTGGGTAAGTACAGCGGCAGGATTATCCAGAATTAATCCGGATGCTACCGAGATTGAAAATTTTGGCAACCGTGATGGCGCTCAGGGCACCGGATATTTTATCGGTTCTTTCGGTCAATTGCCGGATGGTCGAATGCTGTTCGGAGGACCAAGAGGGGTTACCATTTTCAATCCCCTCGATATTCGCGCGCAGCCTGCTCCAAATGGAACCGAGCTAACCGCATTGCGAGTCATCAGTAGCCACGCGCCAAATACCGATGTTAAGCCTTTCCAATTCATTCGTACGCCTAAAGGCGGCTCGCTTGAACTTGCCGTCGGTGCGGATGATCTTACTGTCGAATTTTCGGCATTGGATTATGCTGATCCGGCAGCACTGCACTATGCCTATCGCATGATTGGCATTAGCGATGATTGGTTTGAAACAGATGGGTTGAGACGATTCGCATCCTTCAATAATCTGCAGCCGGGCAACTACCAATTTGAAGTCAAGGCGAAAAATCCCGATGGGCGCTGGGGTAATGCTTTTCAAATGCCGATCCACCTGCCGGCACCGTGGTGGGCAACTTTTTGGGCAAAGCTGGGCTTCCTGCTGCTGCTAGCAAGTGCAATAGGCATATTCGCCTGGAATGTGTTGTTGCGATTACGGGAACGCGAGCGTGCCCAAGCCAAAATCCTTGAAAGTGAGCAACAACTAAAGCTCACTCTTTGGGGCACCGGCGACGAGCTTTGGGATCTGGATTTAGTGCAGGATATAATTCACCGCAGCAACCCGTTGCTGATATTGAAGGGCTCTACCGGGGAGATTTCGCCCAATGCCCGTTCGCTGATGAAATACGTTCATCCAGATGATGCAGCAGTGTTTGAAAAAGCGATACGTGATCACATAAAGGGAGTTACCGAGGTTTTTGATGCCACTTGCAGAAGCGAATCCGTCGATGGCGGTTGGCGTTGGGTGCGAATGCGCGGTCGTGTCGTTGAACGTGATGCATCGGGCAAGGCATTGCGATTAGTCGGGACGACCGGCGACATTACCGATTTGAAACAGCACGAAATTGCCTTGGCCCAAATCAATGCCCAGCTAGAGCAGCGTGTGGCTCAGCGTACCGAGGCACTTAGTACCGTGAACCAGAGTCTGCACGAAACGATTGATCAATTGACTCAAACGCAAAAGCAATTGGTCGAGTCGGAAAAATTGGCCGCACTCGGTGGCTTGGTGGCGGGTGTGGCGCATGAAATCAACACCCCTTTGGGTATCGGTGTGACCGCAGCATCCTTTTTGGACGCTGAAGTAAAACGTCTTGAAAAGTCTTTGCTGGAAAATACATTGTCTAAATCGGACTTGGAAAGCTTCAGCCGACATGCCTCCGAAAGTAGCCAGCTTATTTTAAGAAATCTCTATCGTGCCGATAAACTGGTAAAAAGTTTCAAACAGGTGTCGGTGGACCAGTCGAGCCAGGAAACCCGCGTCATCAACTTGCAAAGTTATGTCGAAGAAGTTTTGCTGTCGTTGCACCCGGTGATAAAAAAGACCTCGCACGAGGTTCACCTGTATTGCAGGCAGGAGCTAAACTTTGAAACCTATCCTGGTGCGATTTATCAGATATTGGTGAACCTGTTGATGAACTCGCTGTTGCACGGATTTGCCAAGGTCGAAAAAGGCAAGATCGATATATTGATTAGTCAGGATCGCAATGCCGCGCTGATCGAATTCCGGGACAATGGTTGCGGTATGCCTGAAGATATCCGGAGCCGCGTTTTTGACCCGTTTTTTACCACTCGCCGGGGCGATGGTGGTTCGGGGCTGGGGCTCCACATCGCGTGGAATCTGGCGACGCAATTGTTGAGTGGCAGCATTAGCTGCGAAAGCGAAGTGGGCAAGGGGACAAGTTTCTATTTGCGTATACCCTTGCAGATCAAGCATAAAGAACAATAAATTATCGTGAGCTTGAATCTATTTTGAAGCCGTCATTTCCGCAGAGGCGGAAGGGCTTTTCAACAGCGAAGCTGGTCAATCCCGTGATTTCAGCTTTCTCAATTCAACAGCTAATCTGTTGATAAGCTACATAAGCTTACGCAGGAACGGCAATCGATCAAAAGTTGCTTAGTCCGGTATTTGTAACCGGACTAATTCTGCGGCATCCCAGTGGTTAAAGAGTAGATCAACCAGTGCCGGGTCGAACTTGATGCCGCTTTGCTGGCGAATGAAATCCTGGATTTTTTCGTTGGTCCAAGGCTCTTTGTAACAACGTTTACTGCCCAGCGCATCAAAAACATCCACCAACATGGTGATTCGTCCGCTCAGTGGAATCGCTTCGCCTTTCAGGCCTTTCGGGTAGCCGCTACCGTCCCAATTTTCATGATGGGTCGCAGCGATTTCGGCAGCAATCAGGAAGATACCGCGCTTGGATTGCGAAAGCATTTGGTGGCCGATAGCTGCGTGTGTACGCATGATTTCAGCTTCGGCGGCATCGTGCGTGCCGGGCTTGTTCAAAATGGAATCGGGAATGCCGATCTTGCCGATATCGTGCAATGGCGCGGCATGGCGAATTAGTTC
>JAYWIC010000060.1:0-3775 GCA_043789195.1 Arenimonas sp.
TTGGCGCAAAACAGGATGGCATATTGCGAAATCATATGTTGATGCCTGATGGCACCCGCCGAGATACGGTGGTGTTTTCGATTCTGGATTCGGAATGGCCGGCAGTGAAAAAGAATCTCGAATATCAGTTGCAAAAACTAGGCGCAGATAAATGACGATCCGTATTGGTTTAATCGGCGCCCGAGGCTATGTCGGATCGGAATTGATCCGCATCATCAGCGAGCATCCACAATTCGAACTGGGTTTCGTCTCGTCACGCGAGCGCGTCGGGCAAAGCGTTGCATCGCATGAGTCGGCATATCAAGGCGATTTGGCCTATGTGAATCTGGACGCCGAGCAGGCGGCACAACAATCGGTCGATGCGTTGATTCTCGCTTTGCCAAATGACATGGCAGCGGCTTATGTGGCTGCCGTTGATCAATTCGCACCGAAGACTGTGTTGCTGGATTTGTCGGCCGATTACCGTTTCGACAACACCTGGTATTACGGCTTGCCGGAATTGACCCGTGTCGAAGCGGCAGGAAAGAACCGGATCAGCAATCCCGGCTGCTACGCCACAGCGATGCAATTGGCGATTGCGCCGATGGCGGAATTTATCGCCGGGCCAGTGCAATGTTTCGGCGTGTCGGGTTATTCGGGAGCGGGCACTTCGCCTTCGGATAAAAACAATCCGGAAACGCTGCGTGACAATTTGATTCCTTATCATTTAACCGGGCATGTGCACGAACGCGAAGTGTCTTTTCATCGACAACATGCAATCGAATTCATGCCGCATGTCGCGGCGTATTTTCGCGGTCTGACGGTGACCAGTAATTTTCACTTGAACCATGCGATGCCCTTGCATCGAATCATTGAAACCTATGAAGCGTTTTACAAGGACGAGCCATTGGTGCAGGTGACGCACGAAGCGCCGTGGGTTAGCCGCATTGCGAACAAGCACGGCGCACAGGTCGGCGGTTTCAGCTTGAGTGCCAGTCATCAACGTTTGGTGGTGGTGTCGGCACTGGATAATTTGCTGAAAGGCGCGGCGACACAGGCGATACAGAATCTCAATCTGGCCTTTGGTCTGGATGAATTGGCAGGAATTAATCTATGAGTCATCTACTCTGGCAAAAACCCGGCGTCACCGTGAACGAGAATATCCAGCGCTTTCTGGCCGGCAACGATATCGTCGATGACCGGCATTTATTCCTGTTCGATATTCAGGCAAGTCAGGCGCATGCCGAGGGTCTGCAGAATATCGGCATCCTCACGACCAGTGAATGCCGGGCATTGTGCGAATCGTTGACGCAGTTGGCCGAGTTGTTCCAGAAGGGCGAATTCATTCTCGATGACCAATATGAAGATGCCCATTCGGCGATTGAAGCGTATTTGATCGAAAAACATGGCGACACCGGCAGAAAAATTCATACCGGCCGCAGCCGCAATGACCAGGTGCTGGTTGCCAGTCGTTTGTATCTTCGCGATGCCCTGCAAAAACTCGCGGCCTTAAATAAAAAAATTGCCGAAGTCGCCTTGCAACGCGCAGAACAGGAAATCATGTTGCCCTTGCCAGGCTACACGCATATGCAGCGTGCCATGGTCAGCTCGGCAGGGATGTGGTGGGCAGGGTGGGCCGAAAGCTTCATTGATAATGCCAGTTTGACGACATCCAGTATCGACTGGATCAATGCCAATCCGCTGGGGAGTGGTTCGGGCTTTGGCGTCAATATGCCGCTGGATCGTGAACACACGACGCACGCGCTGGAATTCAATCGCATTCAAGTGGCCGCAACTTATGCACAGTTGTCGCGCGGCAAGTTTGAACTGCAGGCACTGGCGGCCTTGTCGCAATCCTTGCTGGATCTGAGAAGACTGGCCTGGGATTTGAGTTTGTTCACCAGCGCGGAATATTCGTTTGTGACATTGCCTGCCGAATACACCACCGGCAGCTCCTTGATGCCGAATAAGCGGAATCCGGACTTGATTGAATTGCTGCGCGCCAGTTACGCGGTGGTTGCCGGTGCGCGTACCGAAATCGAATCCTTATTGTCATTACCATCGGGCTATCACCGCGATTTGCAATTCAGCAAAGGACCGTTGTTGCGCGCGTTCAATCATGGACTCGCGGCATTGGCGCTTGTGCCGGATTTACTTGCCCGCATGCAATGGCAGCCGGAAAAAATGCGGGCAGCCATCGAACCCGGCATGTTCGCCACCGATTGCGCCATGGAATTGGCCGCCAGCGGCGTGCCATTCCGCGATGCTTATCAACAGGCGGCGAAAGCGACGTTGCCAAGTTTCGGCGCCGATCCGGAAGCCAGTCTCAATGCACGGATATCGCTGGGTGCGGCAGGCAATCTGGGTCTGGATATTTTGAAGCAGCGACTGCAACAACTTTAAGAGGGGTTTCAACCCCGACCGCTGTTTGTCAACGTGGTTCCAACCTATGCACCTTCGCAGAACAGTCGGGGCTGAAGTCCCTTGCATATTGTATGAAAGCATATACGTGACTTTATACACGTAGCGAAAATTTGTTATCCAGCTAAGCTGATATCATATTTATGATCATCATCACGGGGAAATGAATGTCACATCTGATTAATATCTTTCTGGAACCAAGCAAGGTCTTTGCGGATCTCAAGGAAAAGCCCAGTTTCGTAGCACCGTTTGTCATCGTTACACTAGTCACGGCCCTGATGTCGTTCATGTATTTCATGAAAGTGGATAGTGCGTGGTTCATTGACCATACCTTGCTGGCTAGCGGGGCTGAAATGACCAAGGCGGAAATGGAGCAGGCGAAAAGTTTTATGCCGGGTGCCAAAATGATGGGCTACATTTCGCTCGTCACGACGCCTATTACCATGGCAGCTATCACGATGATTGTTGCTTTGTATTACTTGCTGGCAGGCAAAATCAGCGGCTCGTCCATTGGTTTCAAACATGCATTAAGTCTCGCATGCTGGGGCAGTATGCCGATGTTGCTGGGGACAATCGGGGCATTGGTGGGCGTATTCATGATGACGCCGCAAACCAGTATCGAATCGTTGATGTTGACCAATGTCGACCCATTATTGATGCAATTAGCTGTTGAAAGCCCATGGAAAAAGCTTGCCACTACTTTCAGTCTGTTGACCTTCTGGAGCATTTTCGTGTCTGCGACGGGCTGGAAAGTCTGGGGAAAAACCAGTTGGGCTGAAGCTATTACCGTTGCCGCGATTCCAAGCGTATTGGTCTTTGGCTTCATGGCGCTGTGGGCATTAATCTAACAAACCGGAATTTTAATAAATGAAGTTCAATAAAAAGTGGCTCGCAGCCGGTATCGTGCTGGCCGTTATCGCACTGCCCATCATCATCGGTAAAAGCAAAGGCGAAAAAGGCCTTGAGGTAGATATCAGCCAGGCAGCCTTGCATGAAATTCGCCCGACGATTCTCGCTTCCGGCGTACTGGCTTATCGTACCGAAGTGAATCTGACTTCGGAACTGGTGGCCAAGGTACGTTCTATCGAAGTGGAAGAAGGCGATATTGTCGAAGCCGGGCAGTTGCTGATGCGGCTTGATCCGGAAACCTATCGCAATGCCATTGAGCGCGAAGAAGCCAGCAAGCGCCAAGGCGAAATCAGTATCCAGCGGCAACGCGTCACCTTGCAATTAAAGACCACGCAGTTTGAGCGCAGTAAGAAAATGCTGGCGGTCAAAATGATCGATCAAAACCGCTTTGACGAAGACAAAAACCAGTTTGAACTCGCGCAAGTGGAATTACGAAGTAGCGAAGAAGCCTTGCGTCGTGCCAATG
>JAYWIC010000061.1:0-55414 GCA_043789195.1 Arenimonas sp.
GCACGAATGGCCGAATGCAAGCTCGAACACCTTTGGCTTCCTTGCCGTGGCGCTGCCGACGCTGGGCGCCAGCATCTCCGGAATCCGCTACTTCGGCGACTTCGAGCGTTTTGCAGCGATCTCCGAAGTCACTGCCGGAAAGCTTGCACAAGTGGAAGAGCGGATCGGGCAATTGCTGGCCGGGCCGGACGCTGCGATTGATTACGAAGGCGTCTCGCGGCTCGCACACGGGATCGACGGCATTGTCGTCGATGAAATCGAAAGCTGGCAGGCCGTTTTCAGCGGCAAGCCAATGGCACTGCCGGCCTGATCATGCATCGACTACCTCCACACGAAAACGAACCTGCCGGCACTGCGCCGGTGTACACCGTATTCCTCAGCTATTCCCGCGCCGACCGCAAGGCGGCACTCGCCGTCGTGCGCGTGCTCGAGGATGCCGGCTACCGGGTGTGGTGGGATGGATTGCTGGAAGGCGGAGAGCGTTTCTCTGAAACCACCGAGGCCGCACTGCAGCAGGCACGCGCGGTGGTCGTTCTGTGGTCGAAGACTTCGGCGACCTCGCATTGGGTACACGACGAAGCGACGCGCGGCCGCGAAAGCAAACATCTGGTGCCACTGTCGATTGATGGCAGCCTGCCACCGCTGGGATTCGGGCAATTCCAGTCGATTGATGTGTCCCATGTGCTTGGCAAGCCGGGCAGCGAGCCCATGCGAAAAGTGGTGCGCGCGGTGGCCGCGTTGCACGACGGCCCCGCGCCTTTGCCCGTCGCGTCACGCGATGTAGCGCCATCGCGGACGCGCCGGCAATTACTGACGGCCGGCGGTCTCGCGCTGATCGCGGCTGGCAGCGGTGCATTGCTGTGGCGTGCGCGCGAACCGGACGCCATCACGAAAAATGCGAAAAGCTTGCGCCGCATCGCTGTGTTGCCATTCGCCAACCTAAGCGTCGATGCTGGGCAGCGTTATTTCTCCGATGGTCTGACCTCGGAAATTCGCGTACAGCTGTCGCGCAACGCACTGTTGCAGATCGCCGGGCAGACGTCGTCGGAACAGGCCAGCAAAGGGCAGGATGACGAAAGAGCAGTCGCTCGCAAGCTTGGCGTCGACTTTTTGCTCGTGGGCAATGTGCAGAAGGCGGGCGACCGGGTAAAGATTAATGTTGAACTTACCGACGGTGCGACCGGCGTGAATCGCTGGGCCAACAGTTGGCAGCGCCCATTGACCGACATCTTCTCAGTGCAGTCGGAAATTGCGACCGCCGTCGCCAGCGCGCTGTCGGCGGCGATGGGTACCAGCGCCGCGACACTGGTCGGCGGAACCACCGATGTCCCGGCCTTCGATGCTTACCTGCAGGGACGCGCGCTTTACGAAGCCGGGATCGATGAAGATAGCGATCGCCGAGCGCTGGCCTATTTCGAACGTGCGATTGAGCTCGACAAGGGCTATGCCGGCGCACACGCCGCGCGTGCACGGGCACTGGTGGTGATTGGCAACCTGTACGCCGACAGTGATGAGCGCGTTCGCGTCTACGATGCCGCCGAAGTTTCCGCACGTAATGCGACCAAGTTGGCACCCGATTTTGCCGAGGGGTTTTCCGCACTCGGCTTCGCGCTGGCCAGCGGCAAATTAGACGTGCGCGAAGCGCGCGAACCGTTCGATCGTTCCTATGCACTGGCTCCCGGTGACGCCGATGTGCTCGCCCGCTACGCGTCTTTCCGCACGTACCTGCGTGACCACGAGCGCGCGACCGAGGTGATCCAGCGCACCGCCATACTCGACCCGCTCAATGCGCGCACGTTCCGTTCACGAGGCGATATCCGTTATAACGTCGGCGACTACGCCGGGGCGATCGTGGCTTACCGCAAGGCGATTGCACTCAATCCGACCCTGTCCGGCTTGCACGCGTCAATGGGCTTCGCGCAGTTGATGGCCGGTGCCGATGACGATGCCCGCGCTTCATTCTTGAAGGAACGCAGCGCCGTTCGCCGGCTGCCCGGGCTGGCGATCCTCGCCCACCGCGCCGGTGACCAAAAGGCAGCCAAGGCTTTTTTGGCCGATCTGATCAAAGAGTATGGCGACAAGAGTCACTACCAGTACGCACAGGTCTATGCCCAGTGGGGCGATATGGCGAATGCACTGGCTTCACTGCAAGCAGCCTGGGAGCTGCGCGACGGTGGCATCATGCTGATGTATGCTGACCCACTGCTGGCACCGCTGCGCAGCTCCGACAGCTACCTCGCGCTCGCGAAGGCCGTCGGCTTCACTTAATCCACTAAAGACGAAAGGAGAGGCACCATGCGTCACATAATTCGAACAGGTGTGTTGATCGGCCTGGCATTTGGCTTGGCCGCGTGCCAAAAATCTGCAGAACCGGACGTCGTGGTGACAACTACGGCAGTCGCACCCGAAGCCCAGACCGGCGCCGTCGAGCGCACATCACCTGAAGAGCAAACCGGCGCAGTCGAGCGCACAGCACCTGACGAGCAGACCGGCGCAGTCGAGCGCACAGCACCTGAAGAGCAGACCGGCGCCGTCGAACGCACAGCACCTGACGAGCAAACCGGCGCCGTCGAGCGCACGGCACCAGTCGAACAGTAATTGCATGCCTAATGACCGGACCGGATCGCATAAGAGCGATCCGGTCCGGTTACGTAACTACGGCACCCGCACAACTTCACCCGTGCGCGCCGCGGCCTTCGCCGCCTTAATCCAGTCAGCGTAATACGATACCCGGGTATACACCGCCGGCTTGCCCGCACCGCAACCCTTGCCACCCGACACCACGCCCACCAGGCTGCGCTTTCCGCCATCCTCTTCGCGGGTCAGCGGGCCGCCACTATCGCCCTGACAACTGTCCTTGCCCGCAGCAATGCTGCCGTCGGGTGCCAGCGTGCCTGCGCAGATTGCGCCAGGGCCGTAGAACTCGCCGTACTCCTTGGCGCACTGCGCGTCGGGCAAATAATTTAGCGTTAACTGCTGCAAGTCCGCCGGGTTGCGCTGCAGCTGATTGTTACTGTCCCTGCGGCTGACCGTATCTTTTTCATTACGTTGGCCCATCCAGCCCCAGCCGGTAACGCGCAGTGCTTCACCGGCATCAAAATCACGGTCGCTGGCACCCATCACCGGGATGGCTGCCAGCCGCCCGTTCGCTTTGAAAGCTGCGATCTGCGGATCATCGCTCACCCGCACCAGCGCGATGTCATCGAGTTTCGTTTCTTTCTTATAGCCCTCGTGAATCACCACCGCATCGATGGCGAACAGGCCGTCTTCCACCGTCAGGTTCTGCGTGCCGAGCCGCAGCCGTCGGTCGGTCAATACATTGCCTTCCTTACCATCGAAGCCGGGGATGTTATCGACGCAATGCGCTGCAGTCGCTATCCAGCCATCGCCGATGTAGGCGCCGCCACACTTGTGCGCGAGTTCGTAAGACGCGCGCTGGGCCAGGTAAATCTTGCAGGCGTCGCCGTCGGCCAAGGTCGCGTCATAGGCGCGGTCGGCGGCGTCGTAGCTGGGGGAAGACAATATTTCCACCTGCCAGAGCGCGGAACCAGGACGTGCCGGTTCGCCACCGACGATACGGCCACCGGCGGCATCGGCGCGTTCGCGGCGGGCTTCGCAACTTTCGCTGTCTGAGAGAGTTTTCGCAGCAGGCTTCGTGGTGGCCGTCACAGCGGCGGGTTGTGGCGGCGGCGCGCGATCCTTGCAGCCGGCGAGAACGATGCATGACAGTAGACCGGTCAATAACAGGGGAAACGAAATGCGGTTCATTGGGTATCCTCGGGGGTAGTTATAACGGTGGAGATTTGTGCAGACCAGTCGCCGACGGCGGTGACACCGATATCGCGGCGGCCTTCGCTGCTTGCACAGAGCAGGCGTTCGAGTGGTGAAGTGCAGGCGGCGAGATCGCGTGCGCCGGTGCCGGACTGTTGGAAGGCATCGGCGCGGATCGGACGCGCGCTGGCGAGCACTACGAAACGATAGGCTCCGGGCGTGTTGAACGCCATGCCGGAGCGCCGGTATGGCTGGTTCGGCGGCAGTGGCTGGTCGGCCTCCTTCGGTTTCGGCAGCACCAGATCGACCGCGTTGTACGGGTCGATCGCAAGCACATAAACGTAAGCCGGCTTTGCGCCACGATTGATCACCGTGGCGGTTATGCGTTCGCCCATGCCGATGCGGCGGACACCACCTGCCTGCAGCGGTGGACATGCAGTAGGCCGGTAGCCATCGGCCGCGACGCAGGCCGCGACGGGGAACGGATCGGCTTCATTGCCGGTGATGCCGTTCGTGCGCAATGCGAGCAGCTGCTGCACGCGTGCGATCTTGCGCAGCGCTTCGGTCAGGCGATCGCTGAATGCGGGGTCGTCGGCGCTGCCAAGCGATGCGGCCAGTAGCGTGCCGTCATCAGCGCGCAGTGCAATCGTGCGCGGGTCGTCCACGGCTGCGACAAGGCGGGTGGCACCGGTTGCCGACTCGACCGCAAAACCGGTCGAACTCAAGGCCGCAGCGGCGGCATCGCGTGCCGGGCCCGCAGGTAAATCGATGGCGACCGCAAGCGTGTCGCCTGGAAGGAAATGCGCGATCTCCTCGGCGACCAGCCGCCTCGGCAGCGCGCCCGCTGGCTTGGCGTCGAGCGTCAGCCTCGCGGTCATGCCATCGACGTCAGTGACCGACGAGGTCGCGACCTGTGCGCGTCGCGCAACCGCATCGGCTTGGTTGGCATAAATCGCGAAGCGCGATCCTCGGGTGATGCCGCCGGTCGTGCCGGCCTGCAGCGTAGTTGTCGTGCCGACCTGCTCGATGTCGTACAGCACGGCCGTACGCGAACGCGCGCCGAACGCCGCCGTCAAAGTGCCTTCTGCCGATGGCGTCTGTGCCGCATGGCCGCGCGCGGCGACACGCAGCCGTACTTCGTGGATCAGGTCGCCGAACGTCGCATCGCGCATGCCGGGCATGCGCAAGGTTTCGATCAATGCGGTGGTGAATACGCCGGCGCGCGCGCCGACCGCGCCGCCGCCTGTTTCCTGCGCTTCCTCGCCGTCCTGTGCGGCCGCTAAATGGGCCCAGTAGCCATCGCCGCCAGCCGAGGCGGCGGCAGGCGCAGGCGGTGTCGCGCCAGCAAGTGCAGGCGCACTGCGCGATTGACCAGCGGCGCCGTCCCGCGTGGCCGTCGCGGAGTTGCAGGAATCGAATACGCTGACGAAATACAGGCCCTTCGCGACCGCGCGATCCTTCAGTGTCTTGAGTTCGACGTCGAAGATATCGCCCGGCGAGCCATCCGGGTTTCGGGCATCGGCCGGCAGGATCGTCCCGTTGTAACCGGTGTCCTGATCGCGCGACGTATCGTCGCGATAGCGCGAGCCGTGGCCGGCAAAATAGAACAGCAAAGTGTCGCCAGCGCGCAGAGTATTAATTCGTTGTTCGAGCAACTCGAGTATCCGCGTACGCGTCGCGCAGTCGTCGGTCAGTGTCGTCGTCGCGGCACTAGACGAATCACAGACGCCGCTTGCGGGTGCGTCGATCTCGACGCCGTACACGTCGGCGAGCGCCTGCTTGAATCGCAAGGCATCGCCGACCGCGCCACGCAAATCGGAGAACACTGCACCGGGTTGGTGGGCATCGGAATAACGATAGCGGTCGATGCCGACGATCAGGGCGTGGATGCGGCGCGTGTCAGGTGCGCGTTTTGCAGACGGCGTTTCGGTCTGCGTCTGCGAAGGCGCGGGTGCTGGGCCGCAGCCACCCAGCAATACTGCGAACAGACAAGCCATCAGTACTCTGTGCATTATTGATTCCCTTTACGTAGCACTACCGTGCTTGGTTGCTGGTTGAAGTCGAACAAAGCCGGCTGCTGCACGCGTCGGGCGGGCGCGTTGGCCGGAATGTCATTGAAGGTAATCGCCCGGGTGCCATTACCCGCCGCGGTGATACGTCCGACCCGCGCATCGTTGGCCAGTGACGGCAAGCGTTGCACTGCGTAGGTCAGCCATTCATCGATGCGGATGCCGCCCTTCGCGTCGAGGTCGGCCTTGCCGGCGGCCAATCCATCGACAGCGAGCGCGTAGGTCAATAAGCCCTGTCCGAGGCGTGCATCTTCAAGCGCAACATCGTCGGCCTGCGTCGCGGCGAGAATACGGATGCCCTTGTCGAAGGCCAACTGGCCGAGCCCGCTATCGCCCATCGGCCCCGGTTTAAAGCGACCGTCGGCCACGCTCGCCGCCGAATGGCAGGCGTCAATCACCAAAGTGATCTCGCTCGCTTGCATCGCCTGAAAAGGCGTTACCAAATCTGCGGTCGCGAACACGGTGGACAGGTCCGGTGTTTCCGAGCCCTCCGGCCAACGCCCGTCCCCGGGAATCAGATAAAAATCCCCTTGCGGGTTTGCCCAACCGTGGCCGGAGAAGCTGACGATTACCGCGTCATCCGGTGTCGCCGGTTGCAGCATGCTGGCGTCGATGCCGTTGGTGCGCAGCGCGGCGAGCGTGGCTTCGCGGTCGGCATTGCCGGCCAGCAGGGACAGCACACGCACCAGCGTGGCACGGTCGACACGCTTGCGCCGACCATCGGTGCCGCGCTCGGCAGCGAATACCAGCTGATGGGTCTCGTAGCCCGGAATGTCGGACAAACGCGACGCCATCAGCCGTGCGTCAGCGACCGCGTAGTTCAGGCGGAAGCGCGGCGTGTCGTAATCATCAATGCCGATCGTCAGCACGTAGGCGCGGCGTGGCCGCGGTGTCATCGCCGGTCGCGTCCAGGTGCGGGTCGCGGTCTCGCCCTTGATGCGGTCCTCGTTGAAGGCATAGGCAGAGAACTCCTGACGCTCTTCGCCAACCTGCGTGGGTACCGGCACGGTGAACTCGAGTCGGTGTACACCGTTCGCTGCCTGCACTGCATTTTGCTTGCGCCATTGTGCGAGATCGGTGCCGGCGGCATCCACCAGCCGAGGCGTCATCGCGACCAACTTGCCGTTGCGGAACAATCTTGGGTTGTAGATGCCGGAACGGGTCTTGCCATTGGGTGTCTTGGCATCGACGCCTTCGTGCACTTCGATCGCGACCACTGCTTCGGCGGCATCGCGCCCTGCGCGGACATCGGTGATGCGCGCTTCGGGCAGGACACGGTTGAGGCTGGCGATAGCGGGCAGCGGCTTGAAGGCGGTCGCGCAGGTATCGCTGGCACGGCAATCGAGCAGCTTTCGGTATAGGCCGGGCTCGTAGTAGTCGCGCATGAAAGTCTGTGAGGCCAGGCTCTGCCACGGCGCGTCCGGCACCAGCCAGCGCACCAGCTTGGTATCGGCACTCAGGTTGGTGTCGTAGCGGCCGCCGGGCGCTACCGCGAAGTAGCGGTTGTCGGCGAGCGTTTGCAGGGTCAGCACCAGCGTGCCGTCGCCGCTATCGCGGAACAGGATCCTGCCGTCTTCGGTGCTGGTCCAAAGCAGGCGACTGCGTTCGATCCATCCGGCCCGAACCAGCCCTGCCTGAGACGGGGCGCGCGCGACGGGGCGACCGGTGTTGAGATCGAGCAGTGTGCCGTCATCGAGCCCCAGCACGCGGTCGTCGCCAATAGCGACCGCACGGCGTGAAAAGCCCGGGATCATGCGCACCTTCGCTGCCGCGTCAGTGTCGACAACGTACAGGTTGGCGTCGCCGAAGGCCGAGCCCGCATGGGTAAAGACGATCCGGCGCGCATCGGCGCTGAATGACAGTGCTCGGATCGTGATCGAGTCGGCGAAACCACCCCCATCGGCAGGATCGACGATCTCAACCAGCTTGCGAGGCTCGGTCGCGGCGCCATCGGCGATGTCGAGCAGCCACACCCGCAGCACCTGCTTCGGGTCCGGCGCGTCGGCGCGATCCCACACACGCGTCGCCACCGCGAGCTGCCGACGATCGGGCGAGGGTTCGATCGCGGTAATGACCTCGCCCGCCAACGCCGCCTGCGCCATCGGTTGCCACTTCGTGGTGCCCGGCGCCAGCCATGCGAGGCCTGTCGGGGGCGGATCCGAGGTGAAGTTGCCATCCTCGACACCGTCTTCCCCGGGGTAACAGGCCACACCGTCGCCGCCCCGGTAGCAGTGTTCCGCCAGCGAGCCGAGTGCGACGAGTCCGCCGCCGGCTGCAGATCGCATCTGCCACCGACTGTCTATCTTGGTGCAATCGCCACGCACGGCGCAGGCAGAGTCGACCAGCAGCGCCGGCGGGAATCCTCCTTGAACATCCTCGGTGTCGTTAGTGGGGCTGTAGCCTTCGCTGCTCAGCAAATAATGCGTCGCATCATGCCAGCGTACCTGGTGATAGGCGCGAACCGGCGCGAAGACGGGCTCGCGATTGCCGTTGGACAGGTCGAGCGTTTCCACGCGCGTGCTATCGCCGCCTTCTTCGCTATAGGAACTCACCACGCGCAGCAGCCGTAACCCGTCGGGCGACACATCGGCGTCGACGAAGTAATTGCGCGGATCGCCGATCAACACGCGCGATTCGCTGTTGCCGCCAGTCGCGAACACGGTGACGCCATAGCGACAGGGTTTTGCCGGAGTGCACAGTTCTCCGAAGCGTTCGCCGCGGGTATTGGGCAAGCCTTGGGGTCCGGTACCACCGTTCGCCTCCAGGCTCAGCCTGGCATCCGGAGAGATGGGCCAGCGGGGCAGCTCACCGGCGGGTATCGGCACGCTGGCGTCGGCCCGGACTGCGAACGGCCACTTTTCGACGACATAAGTACACCACGGCGTTCCGGGATGATGCGCCCCCGGACAGGCGCGCTCGGCGACAGCTTGATTGGCAGCGGCGTACGCCACGATCAGGCGGCCGTCGAACCCTTCAGTGAAGGCGTGGAAGCGCAGCACCGGCTTCTTCTCGCCTTCGGGTAACAGCAGGCGCGAGTCAAGCGGAACCTGCGCTTTCTCGGAGATGATGCGTTGGTTCACGTCCCAACTGACGATGGAGCCGTCGCTGGCGAGCGATCTCAAGGAACGTGCATTACTGCCCCAGCTCGCCGCGAGCACGGGTGATTGGTGCCCCACCAGCTGCGCAACGGTCTCCGGTTCGCGCGTGGCACTGGCGTTGTGAGCAAACAAGGTGACGCCGTAGCGGCAGCGCTGCAACGAGGTGCAAGTCGGATCGAGGTCACCGAAGTGATCGTCGCTCGTATCGGGAAAGCCGCGGCGTCCGCTGCCGTGGTTTGGCTCCGGGCGCAACTTGCCATCCGGCGAGAGTGGCCAGTGGCGTACTTCGCCGGCAGGTTTCGGCACACTTGCGTCCGCCCGCACCACGCGCGTCGCTAGGTCGACAATGTAGGTACACCACGGAGTGCCCGCGTGATGTCCGCCCGGGCAGCTGCGTTTAGCGTCGCCTTCGTTGACGGCGATGTAGGCAATCGCCAGCGTTTCGGCAACGGGCCCGTCGGTGAATGCGTGGAAACGCAACGCAGGTTTTTTCTCGCCATCAGATAAAAACAGTTGCGGATCGAGTGGCACCTGCGCATGGTCGAGGATCGTGCCGCTGGCCACGTTCCAGAAGACGATGGAACCATCGCTTGCGAGCGAAGCGAGGTGGCGCCCAGCATCAACCCACCGCACCGCAAGCACCGGCGACTGGTGTCCAAGCTGCACGACGATTTTCGGTTCGAGCGCGGCGGCGGGCGGCGCGGCGGTCACGGATACCGGCGGTGCAGACGCATCCTGTTCGGAACATCCGATGACGAGCAGTGAGTAGCAGCAAAATAGCAGCAGGTCGGCAATGCGCATCGTGGTGCTCCGTGGCATGTTGCCCGGAGCCCCCTAGCTCCGCCAGCGGGCCAAGCATAGCAGCAGCGCACGGCGGAGTGCGAAGCATGTACCACCTTGTACAACGGTGATAGCGAACTGGTTTCGCGACAAATTGCATTTCGCGTGAATGTCGCTGCGGCACAAATTAATGTCGTAAAAACGGGGACCAAAACTTGTAAATGGTGATCAAGGTTTTTCCATCGCTCGATATTTATCAAGGAAGCTAAACAGGATTTCGTCCGGGAAAACCGGGCGCGGAAGTAAAGCGCCAAGCAGTGGCAAGACTCAACTCGCTACAATCTTCTCGATGACCAGCTTCGCGGCTGAAAAGCACTTCCGATTTTTGTCGGAACGACGATGGGCTTTCATTGTGCTGATATCATCTGCGTCGATCATCGGACAGGACATCCATGCGAACTTTCGTACTGAGAGCGCGGGCGGCGCCCACGGATAGCCAAAAACTATTGGCGTCCATCGGCAAGGAAGCCCATACCGAAATTGTGGCGCATACGCTGATGAACACGATCTTCGTGGCGCAGTCGCATCGCGCAGACGTCGTGGTCTACATCGTGCTGGAAAGCACGCAGGATTTCTCGCGCACGATTTGTTTTGACGTCAACGCCATGCACGAGCTCGGCGGCTTCAACGAGAGCGCGCTGCTGGGCAAGGTCGCCAAGGCGCTGGATGTGTCACGGGGAATGGGCAAGGAAGAAACGCGACCGGTGGAATCGGGCGTCACAGTGCGCACTGTAAGCTTTGAACGACTTGTGCAGGAACTTGCCGAAGATCACCAGTTGTTCGTGATGGACAGGAAAGGCACCTCGATTCGCGAGCAGGCATTCGAAGGCAACCCCTGCTTCCTGCTGACTGACCATATCCCGATGCCGAAAAACACCTTCCACACCCTCGAGCGCCTGGGCACAAAGAAGCTCACGCTGGGATCGAAAATGCTGTTTGCATCGCAATGCGTCGTGTTGATCCATCACGAGTTGGATCAGCGGTAAGTCGGGCCTCGGCGCGACCTAGAGACTAGCCACTGCATCCACCGCAACACTCGGAAGGAACGCCTTGAACATCGGACTTGGAGACAGGAAAGCCGACTTGCGTAATCAGACTGGATAGTTCGGTGTCATCGAGACAGGTTGATACGCGCAAGGAGGCGTTCGTGCGGTCGATGTCGATGATCGCAGAAGGATCGATCTGTATCAGTGCCTGTTCAATCACGAAAACGTCAATGGCCTGTCCGTTGGTGTTGATATTGAATTTCATGGCGAATTTCCTGGTGGGGTTGCTAGTGAAGTCATCATCAATCTCTTGCCATCGTGTTGCCATGATCCAGGTCAAGCCCGCCGGTGTAAGTAGTAAGGCGCAATAGTCGGCCAGGAGCCGGCCTACGCACGAGCCGGCCAGGTTCATTGAGCAGTGATGCAACTAGCCAAAATAAACCAGAGCCCATTTTGGTATTCTGGCAGTCGAGCGATTTCTCAAAAACCTAGGGCTGATCATCATGTCTACAGATCGTTGCGCACCGCTACTCGACCGGGCAAAGAAACACGCTGAGGAATATCTACTTCAGCAAAATGACAGACATGTCGGTGCGCGCGCTTTACGGGAAGAAATGCTCGACGCACTTCAATCGCCGCTATCGATCAAGGGTGAAGACGATACCGGCATCATCGACCTGCTGGCTTCTCAGGCAGAACGCGGAGCGATAGCGAGTGGCTCGCCGCGCTACTTTGGTTTTGTCATCGGTGGCAGTTCTCCGGTAGCGCTGGCAGCAGATTGGCTGGTTTCAAGCTGGGACCAGAATGCCGGCATTTATGCGACATCACCGCTGTCTTCAGTGATTGAAGAAGTGGCGGCTAACTGGATTGTCGAGCTGCTCGGTTTGCCTGCGCAATCAGAAGTCGGTTTTGTTACGGGTTGCCAGATGGCAAATTTTACTTGTCTCGCCGCGGCGCGCCATTCTGTGTTGCGTCGGGTGGGATGGGACGTGGAAGCAGGCGGGTTGATCGGTGCGCCACAGATTCATCTGGTTACATCGGCAGAGTCGCATGTCACGATTGATGTGGCATTTCGTTATCTGGGTTTTGGTACGCGCGCCATACACCGAGTGGAATCGGACGATCAAGGGCGTATGAACGCCGAAAAATTGCGCGAATTACTCGTTACCTTGAATGGGCCAATCATCATTTGCGCACAGGCAGGCAACGTCAATACCGGAGCATTCGATCCGCTTTTGCAAATCGGACAATTGGCTAGTGATCATGGAGCCTGGTTGCACATCGACGGCGCATTTGGGCTCTGGGCCCGCGCCAGCAAAACGCATCATTCATTGGCTGAAGGGATGGAATTGGCCGACTCGTGGGCGACCGATGCGCATAAGTGGTTGAACGTTCCCTACGATTGCGGATTGGCGATCGTCAAGCATGCCGAGGATCATCGTAAAGCCATGACATCAGCCGCCGCCTACCTGATTCAAACCAAAGGTGTGGAACGTGACGCGGTAGATTGGGTGCCGGAATTTTCACGTCGTGCCCGTGGCGTGCCGACCTACGCCATGCTGCGTTCGCTTGGTCGTGAAGGTGTTGAAGCCTTGATAGATGGCTCCTGTGCGCGGGCAACGCAGATTGCACAATTGCTTGGTGCCGAACCGGGCGTTGAAATTCTGAATGACGTAGTCTTGAATCAAGTATTGGTGCGGTTCGGCGATAGTGATGATGTGACTCGCACCGTAGTGACCGGCGTACAAAAGGAAGGCACTTGCTGGTTAAGTGGTACCACCTGGCACGGCAAGGCTGCGATGCGTATTTCGGTATCGAACTGGGCAACCACGGAAACGGATATTGCACGAAGCGCCGATGCGATATTGAAGGTGTTTCGCGGACTGTGATCGCTGACGAAAGATCGCGGTAAGGCGCGCCAGCGTCATAGAGTGCGCCTGGGGCGTATCTTGTCAACTATAAATCCGTAGTGTTTGAGCACATGCAGTGAGCTGTCATAATGCGTCCCTGTTTGTTATTACTTTTACAGGGGAAATATGCGCATCCTGATTTTCGGTCTCAGTCTATTTTTGCTTTTGCCATCGGTAGTAACAGCTGCAAAAAAGGTCGAGCCAAGCCCCGCTGAATTGGCGAGCACGCATGGCTATGCCTATGTCAATTTTCCGAAAGGAACCACCGGTCTGTTGTCGGTGCAGGCGATTGGCGGGAAAGGCGAGCAGGTAATGGAAAGTCGGCCCGACAAGGGCAAGAATGCCTATGGTGCCTGGCTAAAGGCTGGCAATTACAAGATAAGCAAATGGGGAATTTACAAATGGGGCGAGTATCCAGCTTTTGAAATAAAGGCAGGACGCATCACGGATTTGGGAAGTATGGTGCCGGTCAATATTGGTGGTTACGAAGTGATTGTCATGCCTGTGCGCCACCAGGAAAACGCTACCGACATTAATTTGGCGATGGAAGAATATTCCAGCGTTTTGGCTTCGACCGATACGATTCGCTGGTCGCCGTTGGCGCCGCCAAAACCATTCGCGCAGACTATGCCAAGCACCGGCCTGGGGCTGATCGTGGATGTACTGATGCAGCAAGAGCGCAAGTTCAATAAAACAACCATCAATGACTTGCTAAAAAGTGCTACGACCAATGCGGAATTGCTGAGACTGACAAAAACAGTCACGCCTCCGGCGGGTGATGAGCCTGCGGTCGATCCGGAGTCCAATCTGTATTTTGGCGCGGATTTGGGTGCGGTAAGGGTTCGTCGTGTGGATGGAAGCTGGGGCGATATCGGTATCGACACACTGCGAAAAATTTCAGCCGTTGAATATGCCAACAAGACGCTAGTCACCGGTTCGGAGGATGGGTTCATTCGTGCCAGTAACGATGGTGGCGCAACCTGGACGATCTTGAAATCGTTTGGTGCTGCCGAATCGATTCTTGATATCGATCACGAGGCCGGAAACTGGATTGTGACCACGGCGCATTCCGTCGCTTTCAATAACCTTTACGGTACGCCGGATCTATTGTCAGTCTATATTGCGCACACAGAGGATTTAAGCGACCTGAAAAAAAGTCGTGATTTTCAACTTGGTGGAAAAGTACTGTTGAATGCCGACATGCTGACCGGACAGTTAGTAAGGGGAAAGTACTACATCAACACCGTGCACGAACTGCATATTTTTGATGCACAGACCCAGCAATGGAAATCAATAACGCCTCCTGCTCCGATAAGCAGGCATCGGGTCAATCCGAAAACAGGCGTTATCGCCCTTTTGAGAAGTGCGGGTCTGGCATCCAAAATTCATATTTCGAACGATGGTGGTGAAAATTGGAAGCTTATTGGCAGACCACCGTACGTTCTCATTGACGTTCAATTCGATGCGATGGATAAAGGCTATGCAAGCCGATGGAATATGAATGCCATGAGCGGGGCGTGGGAGATTTATTCTTATAACGCCGCTATTAATGATTGGAAAAAGGTTTCCGAAGCACCTTTCAACTGTAGACCGATGCGTATTTCATCCGAAATCCCGCTGCTTTGCTTTGCCACCAATGGAAGTATCTACCGTCAAAAGGGATTGGATTGGTCATTGGAGTTTTCTACTTCAGATCAGGATATAGCCTTTATCCCGAGCGTGCCTGTGCCAAAGAAACGCATCAACCCAAGGTTGATCGAGAAGAAGCCGGGTGAAAGGTAAAACAATAAACGCGATAAAGAACGCCTTAAGCCAGATTCAAAAAGAATATTGCCGTAGGGCGGATCCGCCTTCATGCGGTATCCACCAGGCACCATCGCAATCTGTGGTTGAATCACCAACGGTGTGCCACCTGTTGGTGGTTCCACCCTTGCGTACAAAGCTAGCGCGGTAAGTCAGGTCCCGGCCGACGCTTTTGACAGATTGCGAAACTCTACTTTTTCGCGTGCGAATCCGACATTTCTGACTGATGGCGATGCCGCCATGTCGGGCCAGGGTCCGACCTACGAACTGATGAAGCCATGACCCGTGCTAGGTGGCTGATTATTCTCGTCACCCATTCCCGATTGCTCTGGAGGTGGAAATATCATTTTCAGTTTTGATAAGATGGCTTTTTCAACATGCCGGAAAGATGATCGGAACATGGGTGCCTGGGGACATTCGTTGCGCGAAAACGATACTTCGCTCGATGCGGCCTTGGCATTGTCGAACGAACCTGCCGGTGTGAAACGCGGCGCACTGGCGGCAAAAATGTTGCTGGCGAATGTGACGATGCAGGAAACGCTGAGAGATGGACCGCGCCGACGGGCGGCGACGGAGGTAGAGCTGGCAGAATTGGCTTGGTCGGATCCGGCGTGGGGAAAACCCAGCGCGAAGGCACGGCTCGAACTTCGGGAGCAATTCATTAAGCATGGCGTGTTGGAGACCGGCTTTGACCAGGCAGTCACGGCTTTCGCCGTCATTGCACTGTTGTGCGACAGCATCGATCACGATGCCATTGCAAAAATATGCCCAGTACCGAACGAAAACGATTGCCGGATAAAACCCACGAAAACCCTGGCCAGACTCGCGTTGAAATCACTACCGATGGTTCTGAACAATTCCATCGTCAAAACCGAATATGGCAGGCGCTGGAAAAAGATCGTGCCTGTGTTCGAAAACATCCTTGACGAATATCTGTTGTCATAAGCATGGCTGCAAGCCGTGTTCAAAAATAATATTGACGCAGAGTGGATCCAAACTTCATAAAAAACGGGTTCAGGTTAATTTAGCAGTCACTTATCCGAATAAAATAAACCTGCCCACATTTTGGTATTCTGGAACAGAGCTATTTCCTAAAAGATTGAGTTGATCATCATGACTGTTGATCGTTACGCACTGCTACTCGATAAAGCAAGAAAACACGCTGACACATAGCTGCGGTGCAAAATGACAGGCATATCGGTGTGCGTGCTTCACGGGAAGAAATGCTTGAGTTATGAAAGGCATCGCGTAATGTATTCCAATCTTATTTTTCAAATAGGATGAAAAAAAGTATTGTTTTTTGGATTCGGAATTCCCGGGTCAGAAAAGCCATGACCGGGCTCCGGTACTGAAGGCGTTCGCATCAAGCAGAATGCCCCTGACTCGCCCCTGTGTGCCAGGGGTGAGGCAATGACGCGAAAGCCGGCATCAAGGCAGCCCAAACCAGACACACCGATCATTTTTGCGGTATCGTGGGCATCAGGGGTGCGATTTTTTCATTTTTTGTCGATCTGAAAAATCATCGGGGGAGGGTGCTTCAATGGCCATGCATAAATTCATTTTATCGTCCTGTTTTTTCATCGCGGCCGCGACGGCCAACATCGCATGCGCCGGTGGCTATGGCACGATTGATACGCTGATGTCGAAGGAAATAAAGGATTTTCTGGCAACCGAGGACGGCCGAAAATATTACTGGAATTGGCAGGACAATACGGGCGCCGAAGACCTTGCCGGGCGGGCTGATAAAAATCTGAAAAAATACTTCGCCCTGTTTGAAGAAGGGGAATATGAACCTGCTTTCAAGGTATTGGAGCCCATCGCCATGGCAGGACATCGGCATGCCCAAGTCGAAATTGCATCGCTGTATGCGAATGGCACCGGCGCTCCCTTCGATATGGCCATGGCAATCGTGTGGTATGAAAAAGCTGCTGCACAGGGAAACCTGAAGGCAATGTCCACCCTTGGCGAGATTTATAATTCGCCCGAATCGGGCTATCGGAATCTGGAAAAAGCGCGTGCCGCGTTTGAAAAATGCGCGCTTCGTTTGCGAAAGACCTGCATTCTGACGCTTGCGATCATGTTGCAAGACCAGAAGGGCCCGCACTACGATCAGATAAAGGCGACAGCATGGTTTGATATCGCCGTTGATCAACGTGCCCCCGGCGCCCTTGAATATCGCGAGGCGTTGATCGCCAAGGCGACTCCGGCCCAAGTCGAAATAATCAAAACAGAAAAGGCGAAACTGATTCGCGACATAGTGAATATCGGCAGAGCCGAGCTGCCAAAGCGCTAAGTTGGCCACACGACTGCCTCGGATGGCGGCGCACGACTTTTTTCTGGCGAATGTCTGGTCAAATGCAAGGCCACAATTCGCATTAAAGATAATATTGCCGGAGGATGGATCTCGCTTTTGTGCGGTATCCAGTAAACGTCATCGTAACTTTCGCTGTCATCACCAACGGTGCACCACTTGTTGGTGGTTCCAACCTGAGAAATACGATAGCTTTCAAGTCGAAAAAAGTCCTGATCAATTTAAATGGAGTGATAGGCCGTTACCGGTCGCCATCGAGAATATAGTTGGCAAAACCCCGCAGTTCTTCAATTTCTTTTCCGGCGGCGGATTGGACCCTACGACCGCCTATGCATTGGATCAAGAAGGGGAAAATCCGTTTGGCGGGAAACCCTTCCCGTTGAAAGTGCATATGGAATTGAATTTGTTGGAAGATGATCCTGGCTTCGTGCAGGCGACTTATATCAGTTCGCTCGACAAGGAGAAAGGCGTTCCGATCCTGATCGAAGCGGTCGAGAAAATGTTGAATGAAAAATTCTCGGAAGCCGATCAGAAAATGATCGGAGAAAATGTTGAAGTCACCAACCGGGCCGATATGCGAATCCGGCTTTCCGACGGCGTCGTCCAGTTTTACAAGCAGACGGAAACCAAAAGTATTGCCGGTAAAAAGGAGGTGAATCTGATGGAAATGACTTTGCTGGAAACACCGTAAAAAACAACAACATTATCGAGTTGTTTTTAGAAATTTCTAGCCCGACAAAGTTTTCCTAATGCTCGCCATGTCGCAACCACATGTCGGCCACCGCTTCATCCTCGAATACGCGGGCATTGAAGCCGGCTTCCTGCGCATAGATTTCACAATGTTCGATCAATTGCAGACCATGCGGTTTGACGTGGGCGATGAGGGTGGATTCCAGGCCTTGGCCTAGAATGGCCGCGACGAGGGATTGCCATTGTTCGGCAGACAGCGGCTTGCCACGTAGTTCATCAATCAGCAGTACGCCTTTGGGATGGCGGGCCTGAACTTCGGCAATGATGATGCGCCAGTAGGCAACCGTGTTGTCGAAGCTGGACTCGCCACTGACCGCGACTCGAATACCGGCGGGGTGCGGGCTGATACGCAGGCTGTAAGTATCGGTGTTTGTCATGCGGGGGGTGGGGCTCATGAAGACCGTGGACGATATTCTATCCGAATTGATGGGCAAGGCTAGCCTGTGTGGTTAGAGTAAATCACTGAGTCCCCGAAACACCTTGCCAATAGCGATGATGAATGCGTGGTTCAAGCATAAGGGCTTGACATACTGTGTATCGCACAGTAATGTGCGCAACATGGTGGATATAGACGCATTGAATAAATTGGAACTCGAGCTGCGGCGCGGCGTGGTGGTGCTGGCCACGCTCTCGCAACTGCGGTCTCCTCGTTATGGCTATGAGCTGCGGCAGGCACTGGCAGATAAGGGCATGCCAATCGAAGAGGGCACGCTGTATCCCTTGCTGCGACGACTGGAAGCACAGGGGTTGCTAAAAAGCGAGTGGAAACTCGAGGGAGGTTCGCAGCGACGTTATTACTCGCTCAATGCCGATGGCCGAAAATTGCTGAAGAAACTCACCGAGTCTTGGCAGGGTATGAACGATGCGATGAATGAATTGTTGAAAGAGGATTGACGATGAAATTGAATGCAAATGAAGTAATCGAATCTTATGTCACCGATGTCGCCCTGCAACTGCCACGCAAGCAGCGCAACGATGTGGCATTTGAATTGCGCGCACTGATCAGCGAAGGATTGCAGGATAAAGCCGAGGAAACCGGTCGCGCTGTCGATGCTGCCATGGCAACCGAATTCCTGAATGCCTTTGGCCATCCGGAAACCGTTGCTGCACGCTATCGTCCATCCTTGAACATTATCGATCCGGCCGACGGACATAAATTCTTGCGTGCCACTTTTATCGGGCTCGCGATTATCTGGGGTTTGGGATTGTTGGAGGTATTGCAAACTGCACCCGAGGTGGGTTTTCTCAATGCGATAGTCAAATGGTGGGGAGGCACGGTCATCGGTTCGCTATGGTGGCCCGGCGTATTGGTGGCAGGTTTCGGTATTAGTGCCTGGGTTGGCCGTCGTTGGCCGCAAAACCCGCAATGGAAACCGAAGTCGAATGACCGTATTCACGGTGGTCGCCTGGGCATGGTGATGGGGCTTATCGGCATAGTGTTCGGTTTGTATGTGTTGGCCGAGCCACGTTGGGTGCTGGATGTCGTTTGGGGCGGTCACGCGGCACCCGCGGCGTATCTGGCACTTACCTACACCGATAGCTTTCTTCAGTTGCAGGGACCGATTTTGTTCGCGCTCATCGTGTTCAATATCCCGTTTTTTATTGCGGTGATCGTGACAGGTCAGCACACGCCACTGCTGCGCCGAGTGGAAACCGTGTCGAGTCTGGCCACGTGTGCCGTCATGGTGTGGGTGATTATGGATGGTCCGATATTCATGACGGCAACCAGTGATGGCGTGACCAAATGGATCATGCTGCTCATCGTGGTTTTCACGTTGATCGCCATGGCTGTCGGAATGTATCGTACTGTCAGGCCAAGTCCGAAGCATCAGCCTCAAATGTAGTAAACCGAATTCAAAAAAATAATAAGCCGAGGTGGATACGGTAGGGCGGTATCCACCAATGCAGCCTCGCTATTGATTGCCGGATTCACTGGTAGCATCAGCGCCTTTCTCTTTCAGGACGTGGCAAGCGTTGCGGTGTGCCTTTGAAACAGCCGAGGGTGTAGGGGTACTCCCAGGTGGCATGGTAGTGATACATCGCGATTTTTTTACTGTCCCAATCAATGCTGTGGATATGCCCATGACAGGCATCGAGATCGGAATTTTCCAACGTCTTTCCGTTTTCACCGTACTTGCCAAAAATACCAAAACCATCGAAGGCGTACCCGAGTAGCGCCGAGTGCATCTTGTTATTTTCGTCTTTCTGGCAGCTCGTCAAGTTGTGATAGTGATAAGCACCTTGGCGCTGGGGATGGCCTTGGCACTTATCCTGAATTTCATGGGCAACGGCATCTTCGCCGTTGGCATCCAGAGCGTTGTAAAGCAGACCGCCGGTTAGCAACATGCCGACGGCACCAAACGAGACGCAGGATTCACGAACAGCGATACGGGGGGTTGCTGGAAGCTCCATCAAGATATCCTGTGTACGAATTGAATTGGGATTGGTGTCGTACCGATAAACTTCGCTGGATGGATTGATTGGAAAACTCCCGGTCGGATGCACGGGAAGATCGTTGCCGACAATGCGGCGCATATCGCCGACTCGCGTGATCGAAACATGATGCGGCCAGGTGATGCTGCCATCGACCGTTGGCTTGTTGGCAAAGTCGAATGTGCCATCGCTTTTGATCCATTCGCCACCATGCGAACGCCGTGTGCCAAATGTTCCTGTTTGACATGGCCAGACGCTACCTTGCTGCGGTTGGCTGGAAATCTTTCCGTCGCCCAAGGGTAGTCTTGTCAGATCGGCGTCGGCCGATACGGCGCCGGTAAACAGGATTAATGACAATGTAGCTGCGCTGCAGCTGCCAGTAAAACGCCTCGCAATATATTCCATGATGGCGGTTCCCGATGAGGTGAGTCTGTCATGTACCTGGGGAGATGCGTTTGTGGGTCATTAACGGGAGTCGGTCAAATACGTTGACACGCCCATTGCACAGGCTCGTTTCCTGCGGCACCATGGTGGCATGACGCACATCGATAAAAGGCATTACCCGCGCCGACGTGTAAACCTGCACGCGGTAGTTGCGCATCATGCGCCTCCCACCGCCGTGATTGATCTTTCCGAAGGTGGCGCTGCGTTGGAATGGAATGTTCCCGCTGATATCGCCGTGGGCTCCAGGGTTCGTTTGCGTTTCCTGCTAGCCGCAGAACAAAGCCTCGAGATAGAAGGTCGTATCGTACGGGTTGCCGATGGCCGCGCCGGCGTCGAGTTTTTGAGCGACCAGCAAAATCTGGTGCGCCAATTGATGGCCGAGACAAAATCGGAAGACTGATTTTTTCCGGTATCGAATTTCAAGGGCCTTATAAAAACTAAAACACGGGCAGAAAATGGCGCAGGCCGTTCTCTAGCGTGATGCGTCGTGAACCGATGATTCTGCTTTTCGGCAAAGCGGATCAAACATTACAAAATAAAAAACCGTCATCCCCGAATTCTATAGAAATCCCTAGAGGCGATTCATGAATCGCCCTTGCGGTAGTAAAGCAGCGACGTGGGGTGCCACGCCTGCGCGGGGAATACGGTTTTTTGAAAAGTGCTAGAACGGGAATATTTGAAGGATCAGCTACCTTACCGAAGACAATCAACAACATAGTTACGATAAGTCATAACTTGACAAGACAATCATGCCGCGTAGCATCTGGAAATGCGGCATGGGGATTGCCGATTTTTTAAAAAAGAAAATGCATCTTTCATTTTTTTAGCACGCACAATAAAAGGGTCGGTCATGGCGGAGTGGTTTTATGTACGCGAGGGGCAGCAGAACGGACCGGTAAGCTTTGAAGAGCTGGTGGCGCTCGCCCGAAAAGGCGAATTGAAAGCAAGCGATAATGTCTGGAATGACACCCTGCCGGGCTGGACAGCCGCCGGCCAAGTGCCGGGCATTATCGATACTTCCTATGCGGTGTATGAACAGGCCGCGCCGCCGGCAATGCCCTCCAATCCCTATGCGGCGCCCCAGAGCAACTGGAGTGAATCGCTGAATTCGTCCAATGTTGCATTGAGCGAGATTGAGCACGGTAGCGATGTCATCGACCCGATGGATTGCATGAGCCGCGGCATTGAAATTACCAAGCGAAAATTTCTGGAAATTTTTCTTGTCGGCATCGTCTACTTCGCCTGCATTATGGGCTTGTCCATTTTGTCGAGCGTCCTTGAGCTGGTGTTTACCGGGACCAATACCCAGAATCCGCAGGATTTCAGTTCCGGCAGAATCGCTTTTGTCATCACAAGCCAGATTGTGTTCCAGATATTCTCGATATTTCTGCAACTTGGCCTGGTTCGGGTCGGCTTGAATATCGTTTCCGGCAAGGAAGCTTCGATCGGCATGTTGTTTAGCCAAGGCAACAAACTGGTACGTGCCATCCTTGCCTCGATTCTTTATGGCATCGCAGTCGTGATTGGCATACTTTTACTAATTGTCCCTGGCATCTATATCGCCTTGCGATACGGCCAGTTCATCACGGCAATCGTTGATCGCGACCTTGGCATCATGGAAGCCTTTGAATACAGCTCGTCGATCACCACCAATAACCGGATGAATCTATTTCTTTTCTGGCTGCTCGTCTTGGTCGCGATCATTATCGGCATGATTCCTTGTGGTCTGGGTTTGATATTCGTCGGCCCAGTCGTCTGGATAGCAGGCCTGGTAGCCTATCGATGGATGCAATATGGTCGTAAAGCCACGAAAGATCACCCCGGTACGGAAACACCTATGCTGACGGGGATCTGATGTTGCAAGCCCGGAGGTGATTCTTCAGATCCGGGATCGATTGTTTCGAAACACCTGGAGTTAGCCAATGAATGTTCATTTGATACGCCGTTCGACCATATTGACGTTGCTGGTATTTATTTCAGCGACAGGCTATGCAAACTTTTCTGATACGGCGGGCAAGAGCAGGACACAAAGCATCAAAGATAAAGTAGAAACGGGTCTGAATATGGCCGCTTACGCCAAGCTGAGTGTTTCGGAACAATTTTTAAGCGACGGAAAGTGGCCGAATAATAACGATGAAGCCAAAGTGGCACCGGTGATCGACACGGATTTTTCTATCAAGGTTGGAAACAATGGCGTGGTCACCATTGTCTATCTGGTGCCGGCCGAGCTGGCCGGAAAATCGATCGTGATGACGCCATCATCGGTCGAGAAAGGCACGGTTAACTGGGGCTGCAAAAGTCCGGATATCGCCGCGGAATATCTGCCGAAAAGATGTCGCTAAGCGGCAGGTAAAACGAAAGTCTGGTTGTCTGACCGAACCGTGGGAGGGTGTGATGTATACGAAAATTCTCTATGCCGGCTGGGGTGACATGGATTTCAATTCGCATATGCGCAATACCGCTTATCTCGACAAGACCGCCGATGTCCGGCAGATGCATCTGGCCGAACACGGGTTTCCGGTGGAGGAATTTTCGCGACTGAGAATTGGCCCGGTGGTGATGCGCGACGAGATCGAGTACTTCAACGAGGTCAAGCTGCAGGAAAAAATTACCATCACCTACGTACTGGCAGGGCATGCGCAGGATGGCAGCCGCTTCCTGCTACGCCATGAAATATTTCGCCCGGATGGGAAGCTCAGCGCCCGCGTGACCAGCGCGGGAGGCTGGTTGGGCCTTGACGAGCGACGACTAGTCGTACCGCCGCCTGCCTTGATATCGGCGATGAATTCACTCGAGAGAACCAGGGATTTCGTCGAGCTGCCATCGAGTATAAAGAAACCGCAGATGAAGTAAAAAATGGATCAATATTCGGTCGGAAAAATCATTCAGCGGCCTATTTCGATTGCTCGGTCATGCCTGGCATTACGGCACGGCCGCCACCAACTAGCAAGCGGCATGACAGGAAGCGGAGGGGTGGCCACATGAACGAAGAAAGCCGGCCAGCATTCCAAAAAAACCATGCCGAACCCAAATGGGTAAGTGATGTCTTGCACTTCTGGTTCGAAGAATTGTCGGCGGACCAATGGTTCGCAAAGAGCGACCCACTGGATGCGAAGATACGTGCGCGGTTTTTATCCTTGCATGAATGCTTGTCGGAAAACGATGCCGTTGGCGTTTCAATGCCACGTGAAATCCTGGCAGCCGTGCTGGTGCTGGACCAGTTTTCGAGAAATCTTTTTCGCGGCAGTCCGCTCGCGTTTGCCGCTGACCCCGTTGCAAGGTGGCTTGCCAATCTTGCCATCGAACAGGGTTTTGACTTGTCGATGACAGTGCAGGAGCGAGTATTTTTATATCTGCCGTTCGAGCACAGTGAGACGCTTGCTGACCAGAACAAGTCGGTAGCCTTGATTACATCACTCGGCAACGAATACTGGACGCGTTACGCCATTGCGCACAAGGAAATCATCGAACGCTTTAGCCGATTTCCGCATCGCAATGCAGTGCTTGATCGTGTTTCTACGCCCGATGAAATCGAATTACTGAAAGACCCAACGAAATCGTTTTGACGCGATAACGTTGCCGGGTCATATTCAAGAAGCCGCTGACACTTCCTTGACGACCGCCGCGGTTGCCGATGCACTGGCGTTGCGGGCGATATCGGCAAGCGACACGATACCCACCACTTCACTCTGGGCGTTGAGTACCGGAACGCGCCGGATCTTGTTGGCTTCCATTAACTCGCAACAATCTTTCAGGCTGGTGTCGGCGCTCACCGTATGGCAAGGCCAACTCAGGCAGTCGCTGGCATGTGATTCGGATGAATTAAGACCCACTGCAACAATGCGCGTGGTGATATCACGATCGGTAATGACGCCGACCAATTTTCGCGTGGCCATGTTTTCGACGACTGGAATTTGGCCGCAATCATGTTCCACCATCATGCGTGCCACTTCGACAAGGCTGGATTTTGGCGTGCAACAAACGGGCGCTTCGGTCATTACGCTGGCAACGGTCATGGAATATTTCCTGAAGATTTTGTGTGGTGAGTAAAGCTCGTAGTGGAGTGACAATATTGGGTGCCGCTGCTGGAGAGGTCTGTGCTACAACACACATAAATCCTTGGACTTTACGGGATCATTCATGATGGCTAGATGGATCAGCATCAACATGAAAAACTGCTTCTCGGTATATTCACGTGGGTTCAGCGACTATGCACAATTAAAGTATTAGGTTGCAGCCATGAAGGGATTAAGCACAATTGTCTTGGTGTCGGCATTCACCGTGTTTGGAGCGACGACCGCCATGGCAACCGAAGAAGCGAAATATAGTGTCGTGAAAACAGAGGAGGCTTTCGAGCTTCGTGACTACACCTCACATATTCTTGCCGAAACAGTGGTGGAAGGAGACATCAATGATGCCTCCAACAAAGCCTTTGGAAGGCTTTTTGCTTATATCTCCGGTAAAAACCAATCACGCAATAAAGTGGCGATGACAGCGCCGGTTTCACAGTCACCGGCCTCTGAAAAAATCAGCATGACCGCACCGGTGGGCCAACAAAGTGTCGGTGATAAATGGGCCGTTAGTTTTATGATGCCCGCTTCCTACACGATGGCAAGCTTGCCAAAACCAAACGATGCCAGCGTGGTGCTTCGTGAAGTGCCGGCCAGACGCGTTGCATCCATTCGTTATTCCGGCCTCTGGAGTGAAAAGCGGTATCTTGAGCACAAGGTGCAGCTTGAAGCCTGGATTCGGAAAAACGATTTCGTTGCCACGGGCGAGGCTAGCTGGGCGCGCTATGATCCTCCGTTCAAGCCATGGTTCATGCGCCGGAACGAAATTCTTATTCCCGTGGGAAAAAAGTCGGGCAGGTAATCCTGATTTCTTGCGCAAGTCACGGATCGCGAACCATGACCATCCAGCCGATACCAAAACGGTCGATCAGCATCCCGTATCGCGGAGACCAGAATGTTTTTCCCAGCGGCATCGTGACTTGTCCGCCATCGGACAGCGATGAAAATACTTGATCGGCCTCGGCCTCGGTCAGTACCGACAAGGCAAGTGAAAAACCCCTGAAACTGGATTTGTCATCGCAGCCATCCGACGCCATCACGATGGTTTCGCCGATGCGAAAGCTGCTGTGCATCACTTTATTTTCGAAGCCCGGCTGCAGCACGCCCGGTGGCAGTGGTTGCGGGCTTTCATTGAAGCGCATGACCATGATGATTTCTGCGCCTGCGGCAGCCCGATAAAACTCGAGTGCTTCTTCGCAGCGTCGGCCGAAGAATAGATAGGGTTGAACTTTGGCCTTGGACAAGGGTGCCGGATTTGCGTTCATGAATTCACCTAGCTTCGAAATATCGAGGGGAGTTAAACGAGTGGCTGAATCACGACGGAACTGTAGCCCGTAACTATCGTTGATGCGAATATAATCGGGCATTGCCTTGCTGAAACAAAGAGCAACAAAATGCGACATCCGCAAGTTTGGCGTGCCGGCCTGTCTGATTACGCACGAAGAAATGGAACATCTGAAGGACGGCATTCATGGCGTGGTGAATGCGATGGTAAAAAAATGAGTCTGGAAATATGCCGTTAAATACTGCCAGAGGTCGTATCAATCTATCCGGTACACACGTGCCTTCGGCAGGTCTTCATCGACTTGCAGAAACCATCTTCCAGCGATGCCGGGAACCACAATAATCTCGGGTGATTGCATCGGTTTGCGAAGTTTCATATTGCCCTTGAGTACTTTCCATTTCTGGCCGTTTTCCAACTCAAATACCGTGTCGATGTCCCAGCCACTCACGGAGCCTATCAAACGACTTTTTATCGGCTTGTCATCCAGCCCAATATAGGACGGGCTGCTGGCTTGGGCAGGCAGCGACTTTTTTTCGATTTCTGCAATCTTGGCAGCGTCTTCGCTAAGCAATTGATTGAGTTTTTTCAACTGCTCCGGGGTGAGCGTATCCAAGCCGGTTTCACTTAGTTGCACGTTCGTGAGTCGCTGCTCGATGTTGACATAAGCCCGGTCTTTCATCTCGGCGAAAGCACTAAACGACAGGGCCGCCAACAATGCAAAGCACGTTTTTCGAAACATGGTCATTCTCCGAGATAGTGGGGCATGATGGCCCGCCTGCACTGCATTCTAAACAGCCCAGTCTAGTCTTGTTTTATGACATTTTTGCGGCATCACCATCGATGATCGTGAGCCGGCTCAGTCGGGACAGGCAGGGGGAAGTGGTTCAGGGGCAAGACGGCGGAGGATCAATAGGCCTTGCCGAAGTGGTCGTTGCCTTTTTTTCTGAACCGGTCTCGAATGCTGCCGATCATGCTTTTCACCAGCGTGAAGCCGAGAAAAATCATCATGATGTCGAATACCAATCCAGCGGACACGTGCAGGTCGAGCTTTTTCAGCAGGGGATTGATCAGCAGAATGCCTTGGGCTTTTGCACTGGCATAAAGATCGACACTGCTTTCTTGGGTGACTTCCCACCATTGATGGGCTGTGCCCGATATCGCAGCGACACGGCTGTCGCCGGCGTCGCCCCGCAGGAAAATCCAGACCAGCACGGCCATTAAAACCATCACGCTGAGCCCGGCAACTATTTTTGGCAGTCGTGCTTTTTTCTGGATCGGTTGGCTTAATAGGGTATTGGCTTCCAGCCTGTCGTCCGCGGTGGGCCGCATCAAGGTATTGGCTTCTCGCGGATCGACCACCTTGTTTCGTAGGTGTGTTTTCGCTTCCGTGCGGTCTTCGGCCATCAGCACGGTGCCGTGGCCAGTCGTGAACGCAACCGGGGTATGGACAGGCCCGCCCATCACCGGCGGTGGCGCTTGCGGACGTTCGCCGAGGCCACTATGCGGCGTCAGCGGCGTGGAGAGACCCACCATCGTGATCGGGTTGGACGGCGTTGCGCTAATTTTCAAGCTCAATTCGCTGCCGCCGGCAATCATGGGGTGCAATGACAGATCGTGAATCAGATCAGTCATGCTTTGATAACGCTTGACCGGGTCCTTCATCAGCATTTTGGCCAATATTGCCGCGACACCGGGATCGATATCTTTATTGATTTCCCTGACATCGGGGATATCGGTTTGTACGATTTCAAGCACCAGTTTGTAAACGCTGTCCACCGAGAAGGGTGTGCGGCCGGTCAGCATTTCAAATAACACCACCCCCAGCGAAAAAATATCCGATCGGGCGTCCACGGTATGGCCTTGCACGATTTCGGGCGAGAGATAACCTGGCGTGCCGACAAATTCGCCGGCCCCGGTAAGCTTCATGTCTACCGAAGAATTGGCGAGCGCGATACCGAAGTCGGCAATCTTTACCTGCCCTCGCAGGCTGACCATCAGATTGGCCGGTTTGACGTCGCGATGGATCACGCCGCGCGCATGCGCCGCGGCAAGCCCCTGTGCGGTTTGATGCACAATGCGCAGGGCATCGACGATTTGCAAATGGCCGTCGCGTGCAATCAGGTCCGAGAGGCTGGCGCCATCGACATATTCCATGACGAAAAACGGTTGGCCGTTTTGTTGGCCGATCGAGTAGATCTGGATGATATGCGGGTCATTAAGCATCGCCATCGAACGGGCTTCGCGCAGGAAGCGTTCAACCACTTGGGCATTGCTGGTCAGGCTGGAGGAGAGTTCCTTGATCGCGACATAGCGGGACAACGAGGGTTCATAGCCTTTGTAAACTACGCCCATGCCGCCACGGCCCAGCTCGGCAACAATCTCGTAGTGTCCAAGGTGTGTCTTCATTCAAACTCCCTGCCAGCCCCGGCCATGATAGACCGGCTGTGTGCGAAAATTACAGAAATAGCCAAAAGCCGCAATACCGGTGCATCATGTGGCACTGCAAACCTAGTACCGGGATGGGAGAACGCTGTGACTGACAAGGAACGACGCAAGGGTGAGGCGCCGATTGCCGACGTGCTGCATACCGAACTCAACGAAGAGCAGCGCGCCGCATTGGACGAGCTGGAAAAATATGGCTGGGAATTGCGCTTTGTCCGCCATGATCCCGAGCAGGCACCGGTCACGGTTATTTTTGATGCCGAGCATGAGAAATTTGCCGTGCTGGAAGCCGACGGCAGCCTCAATGAAAAAGCCTTTGTGAATATTCGGCATTGATGGGTAGAAAAATACATTCGTAAAAATGTAGGAAAAAAGGACGGGCCATCCAATCGCTCTTTTTTCAGAGGCGTACCGCAAAGCGGCAAGATTGAATGCACAATCTTGCCGCTTTTTTTGCGACCCTATGCCGCTGATGTGCATCCCTGCACACATCGACTCGTTTTAGGCGAGATGTGTACGTTTCTTCACCGACATTCAGTCATTACCCGCTAACATCCTCCGAACTTTGATTCAAGGATAGTCAATGTCTTCATTACCGCGTGTGCAGGCAATTGCCAGTCGTCGCTGGCTTTGGCCAGTTATCATTGTTGCCGTGATTGCCGCACTGGCGTACGGGTATTTTCGATCCGATGCCGACACGGGCGAGCAGGGCTTTCGAACCGAAGCGGTAACACGCGGTGAAATTCGCACAGCGATTTCTGCCACCGGCACACTCAGCGCCACGGCCACCGTGGATATCGGTACGCAGGTGTCCGGAATTTTGCAAAGCGTGGATGTCGATTACAACGATGCGGTGAAGAAAGACCAGGTAATTGCGCGCATTGACCCGAGTACCTATCAGGCACGACTTGACCAGGTAAGCGCCTCGCTGGCCAGCGCGAACGCCGGCCTCAATGAAGCTCGGGCCAGTGCCCGCAATGCCGAAGCCGATTTCCAGCGCAAAGCCGAACTGGTGAAGCGCCAATTAATTTCGCGAACCGATGCCGATCTTGCCTTGGCGGCGCGTGATCAGACGCGTGCACGTATTGTTTCAGCGAGTGCGCAGGTCAAACAACAGCAAGCGACAGTCGACAGTGCCCGACTCGATCTCGAAAAAACCGTTATCCGTTCACCAGTGGATGGCGTCGTGCTATCGCGTGCGGTTGAACCGGGACAAACCGTGGCTGCCAGTCTGCAAACACCGGTGCTGTTCAAGATTGCCGGTGACTTGCGACAGATGGAGATTGTGCTCGCCATCGATGAAGCCGATATCGGCCAGGTGAGAAATGGTCAATCGGTAAAATTCAGCGTCGATGCCTTTCCCGATCGCAATTTCAGAGGGCGCGTCAGACAAATCCGTCTGGCGGCGACCAATACGTCCAATGTCATCACGTATCCGGTGGTGGTCGATGTCAGTAATGCCGATCAAATCCTGTTGCCGGGCATGACGGCGAATGCCGAAATCGAAATCAGTAATCGCGAAAATGTGTTGAGCATCGCCAACGCAGCACTGCGTTTTAAACCGAGCGACCTAAAAGACCAGCCGGCGATGGCCGGTGCCGGCGCACAGGCCAGAAACGGACTGATGATTTCCGAAAGCCTGGGCAAAGTAGCCGATGGCCTGAAGCTCGATGCGACCCAACGGACCGCCTTTGAGACTGCTGTGGCCGCCATGCGCGAACGCGCGGAAACCATGCGGAAAGCCGCTGCGGCAAGAAGCGAAGGGCAGGGCCAGAATAGAACTTTCGGCGGCATGGGTGGCGGCCAGCGCCCCGGTGGCGGTGGCGGCAATGGTAGCGACAGTGCACGTCGCATGGCTGAGCGCATGAAGCAATCATTCGGCCCGTTCCGTAATACCTTATCGACGGATCAACAAATAAAATGGGATGCGGAGTTGGCAGCTCTGGCAACGGCCAAGCGCGCACCGGTCTATAAATTAGTGGACGGAAAACCCGAGCCAGTGACGGTGCGCATCGGTGCCAGCGACGGCACGCGTACTGAAATTATCGGCGATGGTCTGGCGGAAGGTGATTTGGTGATTGTCGGTAGTGCACGTCCGGCCGATAAACCGTGAGTGCATCATGAGCACGAATTACGTCATTGAAACGCGGGCATTGAGCAAGGTGTATCACCCCGGAACACAAGCCGAGGTGGTCGCACTGGATAAGGTCGATTTGAAAATTGCGGCCGGAGAATTCGTCGCGATTACCGGTGCATCGGGTTCGGGTAAATCCACCTTGATGAATCTCATCGGTTGTCTGGATAAACCCAGTTCGGGAAGCTATCTGTGCGATGGCGTTGATGTGTCGACACTCGATCGCGAAGCCCTGGCGAAATTACGTTTGGGCAAATTGGGTTTCGTGTTTCAGGGATTCAATCTGTTATCGCGCATGGATGCCCTGCATAACGTGATGATGCCGTTGGCCTACGCCAACCAGCCATTGTCCGAACGCGAATCGCTGGCCAGGGCAGCACTGGAAGCGGTGGGTTTGAAAGATCGCGAAAAACATTATCCCGGTGAACTTTCCGGCGGCCAGCAACAGCGAGTTGCCGTTGCCCGCGCCCTGATAAATAAGCCGCCGATAATTCTCGCCGACGAACCCACTGGCGCACTGGACTCGCGCACCGGCGAAGAAATTCTTGCGTTGTTTAAACGACTCAAACGCGAGGGCCATACGATTGTCCTGATTACGCACGATCATCAGGTGGCCGAAAACGCCGATCGCATTTGCGTCATGCGCGATGGCAAATTACACGAATCGGGAGTGCCGGCATGACATTGACAGACACCTTGCGCACGGCGGTTTTTGCATTGCGCGGTAATTGGCTGCGCAGTGCGCTGACATCGCTCGGCGTGATCATCGGCATTGCCGCCGTCATCATCATGGTGTCGGTCGGGCAAGGCACCCAATCGGAAATCAACAAGTTGGTATCGGGTCTGGGTTCGAATCGGCTCGATATCAGTTCCGGTGCCGGCAATCAAGGCGGCATTCGCTCCGGTGCGGGCAGCCAGTGGACACTGACCGAGGATGACGCTGTCGCGATTCGCGCGCAGATTCCCGAAGTGCAATACGTCGCCGCCGGTATTCGTGGCGGCAGCCAATTGGTGTATGCCGAAAATAATTGGTCGACCAGCTGGCAAGGCGTGCAGCCGGATTTTTTCGACATCAACAGCTGGAAGCTGGCGCAAGGTGACGGGTTGCAGGCACAGGATTACAGCGGCGCGTCAAAATCGGTGGTGATTGGTGAAACCGTACGCTTGAATCTGTTTGGTGACGAAGATGCCATCGGGCAGAGTATTCGTATCGGCAAAGTGCCCTTCAAGGTGGTAGGCGTATTGGCACCGAAAGGCCAGGGCGGATTCGGCCAAGACCAGGATGATGTCGTGATGCTGCCGCTGGAAACCGCCCGCCGCCGTCTCTCAGGTTCGACCTCCAGGCCGCCGGGCGCCGTGCAACAAATCGCCATTGGCGTCACACGCGCCGAAGATCTGGCTTACGTGCAGGAAGAAGTGGAAGTATTGATGCGCGAACGTCATCGCATTGCACCGGGGGCCGAAGATGATTTTTCGGTGAGAAATATTGCTGAAATTGTGGCGACACGAACGGCAACCACGCGAATCATGTCGCTTCTGCTCGGTGCCGTTGCCGGTATTTCGCTGATTGTCGGCGGTATCGGCATCATGAATATCATGCTGGTCTCGGTCACCGAACGCATTCGTGAAATTGGCCTGCGAATGGCCGTGGGTGCGGGGCCGGGCGATATCCAACGGCAATTTCTGACCGAGGCGATGTTGATCTCATTTGGAGGTGGCGCGATTGGCACGGCCATTGGCGTGATCGGGTCACTGTCGGTCAGCAAGTTCAGCGAGCTGCCGGTGCAACTGGATTGGCAAGTAGTGGCACTCGCCGTGGTGTGTTCAGTCAGTACGGGTTTGTTTTTTGGTTTCTATCCTGCCCATAAAGCCTCGCAACTCGATCCGATTGAAGCGTTGCGGCACCAGGGGTAAATCTGGCAACCGGATCGGCAAGAAAAAGGGCGTGCCATGGCACGCCCTTTTTCATCAAGATCATCTTTTTATCAAGAACACCGCGAAATATTTTTCAGTGATGTTTGGCACCGGTATCGGTCAAGATGGCATACAACTTGTCCTTAAGATGCAGACGGATTTTCTTTTGTTCTTCGAGATGGTCGTCGGTATTGGGTTCAATGCCATTTTCAATTCGAACGACAGCCTTGTCGACGATTTCGTATTCTTCGAAAAGATTCGAGAAATGTTTGTCCGACATTTTCAAGGAGTGGATTTTTTCACGCAATTCCGGGAATTCCTGAATCAGGGGGTGGTGCTCTACTTGGTTCATGTGATGGCCTGTTTGATTAAGAGGGAACACAATCATCATCTCCTCTTCGGACTAGTGACCGATTGACTTGAATCAAACCGATGGCTGCAGTTCAGTCACGCCATCATCACGTGATTTGGATCAAATGCGTTCGCAGGAACCGGGTGTAGACTCACTCCCTTGCCAACCATGCCGAAGAAACCATGCCCATGGAACCATGTGATCGTCTAAAAGCCTATGCGATAGCTCAGCTGCAACGGGCCATAGCCTGTTTGGGCTGGCGCGGGTCGCGGGCTCATGCCGGCGTTCATCAGGCGCGCAAGTCTTTGCGCCGTATCCGGGCCTGCCTTGCCCTAGGTCAATCCGCCTTGGGAGCGGGCGCCGGAATGATTGATCGGGAACTCTCGAAGGTGTGTGACAGTTTGTCGGCTTTGCGCGATGCACAGGCCAGAGTGGAAAGTCTGGAGCGATTAATCGACCATCATGCCGGCAGTGAAATGCAAACATGCCTGAAGGCCGCGAGACGATTGGCTATGCAGGCACGAGCCGACGCCATGCATGAGGAGCAATCACGCGATCTGCAATTGCTCAGTCGCCGTGAAAGTTTGAAAGTGCTGGCCGCCGCCATTCCTGTACTTCCGTGGGAACAGATAAGTAATGCGGGATTATTGCGGGCAATGCAGTTTTCGATGAAGGCCTGTGACATGGCTGCCGATACCGCATTAAGTAGCGGAAAGGAAAAGGATTGGCATCGACTACGACGTCGCCGGCGTCGTCTGGCGCAGCAATTCACTTCGCTGGAAAACAGCGACATCCAATTGCCACAAATTGTGGCCCCCGACAAAAAAATCGGAAGTTTGCTCGGTGAAGCTCAGGATCTGACACTTTTACGCGCATTCTTCAAGAAGCATCATGGATTGTCAGTCGATGATACGTTGCAGTTAAGAAAATTCCTGAAAACCCAATTCCGGCATCTGAGTTCGGAAGCAATGGCATCCGAATAAGTCGATTTTTATGTCCTTGATACTCGGACTTCATTGCATTCGTTTTATTCGATAAAAAGGGCGCAATAAATGCGCCCTTTTTATGGATGGGAATCGGTTTATTATCGAATCGATTGAAGATTCAAGATGGTATTCAGCACGACACCCAATAAGGAATCGGAACCGTTGTTGTTACGACCATATTGACGGCGACCGTAAAAACCATCTTCATAGCCACGCTGGAAGCCCTGGCGGAAGTAGTAATTGTAATCTTCCTGCTGGACGTAATAACCGTTGTAGCCGTAATTGGCATCCTGGTATATGTAGGAATCACGGTATGAATAGCGCCAGTTATCCTGCTGATCGGCACGTCCGGCACGCATACCTTCCTGGTAACCATAATTCAGTGCTTGACGAAGAATATTGGCACCGTATTGGTTGGTTTCATAGTAGCTGCCGCCGCGGCTGTAGCGAAAACTGGATGCCGTATAGAAGTACGGATCGTTGTTGTAATCGTAGCGGTCATTCTGGTAACTCAATTGTTGCAAGCGCACACGTTCGTAATACTGCTGCTGGTAGCGATATTGCGATGTCCGTTTTTGTTGTTGCAGTTGCAAGCCGATTTGTCGCGAATTGTTCTGGCGTTGTGATGCGTATTGACGGTATTGCGTTACGCGTTGCTGCTGTTGCTGGATAAGGACACGTTGTTGTTGCGGCGGCAAACGACGGTCTTGCCTTGCTTTCTGCATTGGCTGAACTAGTGCTGGTTTCCTATTCTCTTTGCGTTGCTGGTTAATAGCTTGCTGTGCAATACGGGTTTTCTGGGCGGCTTGCTGGCGTTGTTTTGCCTGATTTTCCTTGCCTAAGCGATCCTGTTTTACCTGTTCCTGTGCGGCATGAGTCTGTTGCGCCGCTTGTTGGTGCTCGCTCTGGATGCGAGGTGCCAGGCTATTTCCGGAGCGATCTTTCTCCTGCTTGCTCCTGGCGCCTTGTTCTGATTGCACAGGTTGGGGCTGTTCATGGCCGGATTTTTCTTCGCGAACTTTTTTCTGCTCCAGCTTGTCCTTTGCTTCCTTCTTGTCTTTGTCTTCCTGCTGCTCTCCCTGGTTTTTCGACAGCGCCTGGGCGTTGGTCGTAGAACTGAAGCCGAGCAGTGACGCAATGACAACGACAGCCAGCAGCGTGCGATTTACCTGATTAATATTCATCGTCTATCTCCGTTGAAAAGTTTGCCTGTTTACATGCGCCTGATGAGAAGCACCGTTTACACCAGGCGAGGATGCGCTTCGCAATGTGAACGGGTCTGTACGTTGAAACACACCAGCCCAAGAACGATAGCGGGGGTTCACTTATCACAGGTATCAATGGGGACGTTCATGACGATTAGCTGTCTGTTCGTTTGCGCACACTGCAGGAACCCCTGCAAAAGCTGCGTTCATCAAGCGTGGTTGATGATGGCCTCTGTTCCGTCAATCAAGAAGATCACCATGAATTCAAAAACACTGCTGGCTTGCGTCATCGCAAGTACTTTGCTCACACTGACTGTGCCTTCTGCCCATGCGGCAAGCACAACCGACAACTTGCTGACAGCTGAATTGGTCAATGAGTCGGGCATTGACGAATTGGTCGGCGTCAACGCCAATCGTGTTGCCATTTTGCGTGCACAAATCTTGCTGGATCGCGCGCATTTTTCACCAGGTGAAATCGATGCCTCGTATGGTGGCAATATGCGCAAGGCCATTTCGGCTTATCAAACCAGCAATGCACTTGTTGTCAGCGGCACGGTGGATTCCGCGACTTGGGTGGCGCTGAATAAAGACAATTTGCCAGTGCTGACCACGTATGTCATTACCGATGCCGATGTGGCGGGCCCCTTCGTGATTATTCCGGGCAGTATGCTGGCGAAATCAAAGTTGACGGCATTGGGGTTTAGCTCGGTGCTTGAAGCGCTCGGCGAAAAATTTCATGCCAGTCCGCGTTTGCTGCAGGCATTGAACGCAGGCAAGAATTTCAGTCGTGCAGGCCAATCCATTGTCGTGCCCAATGTGCTGTCACCGGAACCATTACCGGCGGCAACGAAAGTACTGGTTGATCGTTCCGATTCCTCGGTGTCACTACTGGATGCCGCCGATAAAATTATCGCGCGCTTTCCGGCGTCGACCGGCAGCAAATACGATCCCTTGCCGGTCGGTAATTGGACGATCAAGGGTGTTGCCGCGAATCCGGTGTTTCACTACAACCCAAAACTATTTTGGGACGCGGATCCGAAAAGTGTAAAAGCCAAAATTCCACCAGGCCCGAATAATCCCGTGGGCGTGGCTTGGATTGATCTTTCCAAGGAGCACTACGGCATCCATGGCACACCCGAACCATCGAAGATCGGCAAGACCGAATCGCATGGTTGCATACGTTTGAGTAACTGGGACGCCAGCACCGTTGCTGCTGCAGTATCTTCCGGCATGCCGGCGGTATTGCAGGAATAAAATCCGACAGGAGCGTGATGATGAAAAGTTTTCTGACATTCATTCTGGGCGCTATCCTGGGAGCATCGTTACTGTTGTTTCTTGTGCTGATGCAATGGCATAAGCCAGGTGCCATGGGTGCAACCGTGACATGGTTACCTGTGCCGCCACCTGCTGAGATCAAAAGTATCGGTAGCATTCGCGGGATTCCGCTCATCGCGGCGCCAAGTAACGAAAACGAACCCGGCGCCACCGAGGAAATCGTGGCAGAGCCAACGCCGATGTTGTGGCCGCCCTTCGTGCCCGGTGCGGCTACTGCCGTGCCGTCTGAGCCCCCGGTGGTAGAAAACAATACCTTGCTGATACCAGTATCAGGAGTTCAAAGAAGCCAGTTAACCGATACCTTTAACGATGCACGTGGCGGCGGAAGAATTCATGACGCTATCGATATCATGGCGCCGAAAGGAACGCCGGTGTTTGCCGTTGCCGATGGAAAAATAGCCAAGCTTTTTAATAGTAAGCAGGGTGGGCTAACCCTGTATCAATTTGATACAGCCGAAATACATGCCTATTACTATGCGCATCTCGATAGTTATGCAGCCGATATCAAGGAAGGTGATTTGATCATGCGTGGCGATGTGGTCGGGTATGTCGGCAGCACCGGCAATGCCAGTCCGGCGGCACCACATTTGCACTTTGCTATTTTCGTGCTCGGCCCGGATAAAAAATGGTGGCAGGGCACGGCGATCAATCCTTATCCATTGCTGGGTGTCGCTCGATAGTTTTACGCCGATAAAAAGCGAAGGCCATTCAGGTATATTGGAGGAAATGTATTTTCTATGCTCTGCGCAGACGTGATGCCTGGGATGGGTTGGAATGCAGAAAGACCTCTATAGCCAAACCTTCAGCGTCGGTAAAAGATGGAAACGGCATACTTGGATGTAACGGCTGCCATGCAAATGAAAAAAAGCGGCTTCTATTTTGGAGAGCTCTCGTGAGCGACAAGCTATTGGAAACCGGCAAGACGGAAACGAGCCCGAAAGGGATAAAAGAAAGTCCGGTAAATGACCATGTCATTCACCCCAATGTTGCAGGTGCATGGGCCCTGCCGGCCCTTCTGCTGCTAGCCGTTTTGACGGTGCTGTCTCTGGCGCGTGACTTGATTCTGCCAATCGTTGCGGCACTGATTCTGAGCTTGGTATTCCTGCCGCTTGTGCGCGCAATGAAAAAGATTTTTATCCCGATTCCACTGGGTGCCGGCTTGATCGTGCTCGGCTTGATGGCGGGGTTTGTCGGAGCGGCCTACAACCTGTCCGAACCTGCTGGCGAGTGGCTTGATAAAGCACCACAGAGCCTGAAAAAAATCGATAGAAAATTACGCAAGGTTGCCGGCTCGGTGCAGGACGTCGCGTCTGCTACCGAGAAAGTACAGGACCTGACGGAAAAACTGGCCAGCGGCGATAGCAATAAGGAAAAGCCGCGTGAAGTGGTAGTGCAGGAGCCGACGCTGACAGGTGTTGTGTTGTATAGCGCAAGGGATTTTTCGCTGGCAGCCATCAGCACACTGGTGCTGCTGTATTTCCTGCTGGCGTCGGGTGACATGTTTCTGCGCAAGACGATCGCGGTAACGCCGCGTTTGTCTGACAAAAAACGGGCGGTGGATATTGCACATCAGGTGGAAATGGCGGTGTCGCGATATTTATTTACGGTCGCCATCATCAATGTTGGTCTGGGCACGGCCGTAGCGCTGGCCATGTATTTAATGGGCGTGCCTAATCCCGTGCTTTGGGGTGTGATGGTGGGTAGCCTGAATTTTATTCCCTATATCGGCGACATCATCAGCTTCAGCGTATTGACGGTGGTCGGGCTACTGACGTTTGACCCATTGTGGCAATCGTTGATGGTGCCAGGCGTTTTCTATCTATTGACAGCGATGGAAGGGTATTTGATCACCCCCTTAATCGTCAGCCGCCGGCTAAGCTTGAATCCGGTCGTGATTATTCTGTCGGTGTTATTTTGGGGCTGGATGTGGGGCGTGCCGGGAGCATTACTTGCCGTGCCGATCCTGGTGGTGCTCAAAACCGTTTGTGACCGCGTGGAGTCCTTGCAGGTATTCGGGGAATATCTCGGCGAGTGAGGCGATTTGCTGGAAACAGCCAAGCGCTAGCCTTAAAAGAAAAGGTGGCCTAGGTAATCCCCCATCAAGGGCTACTGGACAGGCATCGATGTGTTCGCGACACTGGGCCCATGAAAATAGCCTGCCAGGCAACACGGAAATTCAGTGCAGACAGCTCGCGTATTTTTGAGTTGATGATTGATGCCGATGGCTTTCCCGCCTGTTTTAGTGGTTACGGGCTGATCCCGGCCATTCGGAAAATACGATTGGCCGAACCGCTTGCGGTGGGGGTTGTTCGTCATATCTACAATGCCGACAATTCCGTGTTGACCGAAACCGTGACCATTCTGGATAAACCGGTTCGTCACGCCTATCGCCTGTCAGGATTTTCCGCACCATTTTCCTGGTTGGTCACGCAAGGCGAAGCCGATTGGCAACTCCATAAAACCTCTGCCGGTACGACAGTTGACTGGACTTACCACTTCACCCTGACTAGCATTCTTTTGTATCCGATGTGTTTTGTATTGCTGAAATTTTTCATGCAAGGCGCCATGCGGCGTTGCCTGGAGAACATGGATGCGCTTTGCAACGCCAATGGGAAAAATCACTAATATGGAAGAGTGGATACTGTTGGCGATGGCTCCGGTGTTTCTGGGGTTTATATTCTGGGAAGTCTGGTTTTGGCGTGGTAAACGTGAGGTTTACAGTCTGAAAGATACCGTCTCCAATGCGGCGCTTGCGCTGATGCATCAAGGGGCCGATGCGCTCGCTTGGTTTCTGACCATAGGCGTGTATATCTGGCTATATCAGCATCGCTTGTTTGATTTGCCGGTTTCCGTCTGGATGATAGCGGCTTTGTTTGTCGCACAGGATTTTTTCTACTACTGGTTTCATCGGGCGCATCATCGCATTCGCTGGATGTGGGCATCGCATGTCACGCATCATTCGTCCGAGCGCCTAAATTTTTCGACGGCATTCCGGCAAAGCCTGACCTATCCGTTGTCGGGAATGTGGCTGTTCTGGTTGCCGCTGGCATGGATCGGTTTCGAGCCGAAAAATATCATCGCGGTGGTCGCGATCAATCTAGGGTTCCAGTTTTTCGTGCATACCGAGGCCGTCGGGAAACTGGGTTGGATCGAGAAAATATTCAACACGCCATCGCATCACCGGGTGCATCACGCGAGAAACCCTAAATACATCGATCGTAATTATGCCGGCGTGCTGATTATCTGGGATAAATTGTTCGGCAGCTTTGTCGAGGAAGACCCGGCAGTGCCTTGTGAGTATGGAATCGTCGTGCCGATTCATACCCATAACCCAATAACGCTGACCTTTCACGAATGGCAGGCGATGTTCCGCGATGCCGCAAAACCGCAGCCGCTTGCATCACGCATCAGGCAATTGTTCGGACCGCCGGAAAGGGCGCATTCGGAAAAATCCTAGGGCATTGGCGCATCGGCGAGGATTTACCCCCTTCGTTTTTGCTGAGCTGTCACGACTGAACTCGCACTTACGGGTCTTGCCTGGTTTTACCTAGGGCATATTTAAGCAATTGCGCAGTCAATTTATCTTTTATCGTCGATGGTGTTTCTAGCGCCATACGCTGCATCGCTTCAGGGTCGATTTCCGGATATGAGATCAGTGCCGATGCGATGAGTTTTACTTTTCCGAAAAGCGAGGAAGTGCGCGCCTTCAAAAGGCCAAGCGCCTTGATCAATCGAAGTTCGACCGTGGTGAAGTCGCAGCCAAGCGGGTAATCCGGCAAAAGCTGGCTCGCTCGATAGCTAGCCAGTGCGTTGCTGATTTTTTCCGGTCGATTCATCGACCAGGCAATGGGAGCTTCAAAGTGGGCGTCCAGCTTCAATTCGCGTTTTGCCTTGTCGATCAGTTTCGGAATGAAGCGGGCATCGCAGATCGAGAGCATGGCCTTGACGCAATCCTCATCGTCCATGCCGCGCAAATCGGCCACGCCATATTCATTGATACTGATGTCACGCAGATGTCTCGGAATGGTCGTATGGCCGTAATTCCACAACACATTGGAATGCGTGGTTTTGCCCTGTTCGCGGGTGGCTCGGAACATCAGTATCGAGCGTCCGTCACGCAGGGTATGTGCCATCGCGACAAAATTATATTGACCGCCGACCCCTGAAACGACCCGGCCGTCTTCCAGCGCATCCGATACCGCCGCACCCAGCACGGTGGTCATCATGCAGGTATTGTAGAAACGCGCGCCGCGGCGTTGCAGACGCTCGAGGTTTTCATTGCCGCCATACAATTCGTTGATATGCGAAATGCGGATCATGCCGAGTCCGTTTTTTTCAGACGGCGGCATATCGCGTAGCCACTGGTATAAATCCTGCGAGCCGAGATAAAAACCGCCGTTGAGCCAATGGCCCTCGTTCTTCAAGCGTTGCCTGTCTTCGTCGGTCAATGAATTGTCGTGCTCGCGCTGCATGATTTCGATATCGTCGACGACACGTCGCTTCAAAATACCGTGTTGATGCAGATAGCGAAATCCGTCGTTGACCATTTCGCTGGCGCCGTACAAGCCGAGCGAAAAAGGTTCGGCACCACCGTAGTTTTTCACCAGTTCGGAATCAAGAAAACCCGGTGCCAATTGCTGCATCAGTTCGCGGTACTCGGCATTGTGTTTGTGTCGCAGCAACAGCGCCTGGCACAAGGCATCCGAAAGCGAGCCGATGCCGATCTGCAAGGTGCCGCCATCCTTGATCAGGGCGCTGGCACGAAGCCCAATCGCGTATTCGGCACAGGTCACCGGCTGCCGGGGCAGCGCGAATAATTTCGGTGTGGGTCCGGGCAAGTCGAGCACGATGTCGAAGAAGTCCTGATCGACACAGGCCGTACCGCCGATCCAGGGAAGGTGCTCATCCACTTCAGCGATCAGTAAAGGCCGTGGTTTTCCGAGACTTTGTATTTCATCGAGCAGATCAAAAGTCAAGTCGGGATTGCAGCTGAGGCTTAGGCGCGTACCGTTTGGTTCGCGTGCCACCTTATGCACGATCGCATTGATATTTTTCTCCGCCACCGCCGGCGCGACATGCGTGTAGTTCAGGCTATTGTATTTTCGTTGTGCCTGTACCGAATTCAACAAGCCGCCCGATTGCATGTAAAACTCCTGCACCGAAATATTATCCGGCAGGGCACTGCGGCGTTGGGCGAGAGCGTAGTGCAGGCTTGGAAAATCCGTACCGAAATGTCGATCCAGGAAGGGCTGCAGAAAACGCTTTTCCAGATCGCTTCCGGGTTTCGGTGGTGTCAGCGATAGCGCGGTGTAGATTTCCAGCGAACAATTTTTGTCTTTGGCGACCGCATCGTAGATCGAATTCAACAGACGGTGCGGTTTGCCAAGGCCGAGTGGCGCGGCCAGCACGATCTTGTTTCCCGTGCGTTGAAGCAGGGTGGTCACGGCTAGTTCTAGGCTGCTTATTTGCACTGGGCACCTATGCCTGAGCGGGTTCTGTAACAGTATCGCATTTTGTTTCCCGGCAGGCTTGACATATTTGATTACGCGTGTAATCGTATCTGCAATTACAAACGTAATCATAAATATGCAAATCAGCGAAGCCGAAAGTTTGGTCATGCAGGTGCTCTGGCAGCGCAGTCCGCGCTATGCCGAAGAAATCATTGCGCAATTATGCGAAGAGCAGGACTGGCAGGAACCGACCATCAAGACCCTGATCAATCGATTATTGAACAAGGGAGCCATTCAGGCCGAGAAACACGGACGGCGTTATAGCTACAGCGCCGTGCTCAAGCGGGAAGAATGGGTCACCACGGAAAGCAAAAGCCTTTTGAACCGGATTTTCGACGGCCGCATCGCACCGTTGGTGGCGCATTTCAGCGAGAAGGGAAAGCTGAGCAAGAAAGATATTGCCGAACTGAAAAAACTTATCGAGGGGATGGATGATGAGCGCTGATATGCTGCAATTGCTGATCGAAGCAACGGTTGTCACAAGTTTCGCCACTGCGTTGGTGATGGCGATGCGGATACCGATGCGAAAATTGTTCGGTGCCCGCGTTGCCTACACGATGTGGGGTTTGATTCCTGTGGCACTGATAGCGGTTTTTATCCCGGCGCGAGAAATCGTCATTACCATGGTCGATCAGGCCGCATCGACGGCGTCTTCGCCAACGCCAATACCCGGTTTGTCTGCAACTCCACTCGAGATGACGGCAGACCCATCGCTACTGCTTCTCATGCTCTGGCTAGCGGGAGCCGTAGCGTCAGCATTTCTGTTCGCTCGCCAACAGCGAAGATTCGTCGATAGCCTGGGTTCGCTCAATCCATGCTTCGAAAAAGTATATCTGGCGGAAAATAACAGTCAGGGCCCTGCAGTCATCGGTGTTCTGCAACCCTGCATCGTGCTGCCCTCGGATTTCAATCAGCGATACAACCGCGAAGAGCAGGATCTGGTGTTGACGCACGAGCAAGTGCATTTGTCGCGTGGCGATACCCGTATCAATTTACTGGCGACTTTCCTGCAATGTGTCTTCTGGTTCAATCCCCTGCTGCACTGGGCTGGCAGCCGGTTCCGTTTCGATCAGGAGCTGTCGACCGATGCCAATGTGCTGTCGAAATTTCCGGCGGCAAAAAAATCCTATGCCGATGCCATGCTGAAAACGCAAATGGCCAGCATCGGTCTCCCCGTTGCCTGTCACTGGCAAGGCCAACATCCTTTAAAGGAAAGAATTCTCATGTTGAAAAAATCGTCACCGAGAAAAATGCATCGAGTGCTGGGTTTTACCCTTGTGGCAGTGTTTAGCCTTGGCGGCGCTTTTGCCGCGTGGTCGACACAACCTGCCAATATTATCGTTGCGCCTGCCGAGGCGGGTCTGCTTTATGAAATGCGGATTGATGCCAAGATTGATCATGTCGACCAAGCCAGAATCAAGCTTCGCGAAATCCCCGGCAAGGCGGTTTTGGTATCGAACGGCAAGGGCGAGAGGGACTGGTCCTATGAGTTCACGGTGACTCCGGTCGAAGACGGTTATGTCATGCTGAAAGGCAAACTCTTCTTTGGCGGAGCTCTGGTGTCCGAGCCAGCCATGAGGCTGGCGGTCGGCAATAACGGCAGTCTCGCCGTCAGCACGAAAGACAACAGTTCCTTCATTGGCTTGAATATCGTGGTGACAGAATGGCGAGACGGGAAATCAAGCCCGATTGTCGCTTCGGGCGACCCAATCACGCCTGATCTGAAAAGAAGCGAACATTTTTTTCAGACAGGTAAAAATGAAGCCAAGACGTATACCGAGCAGGAGCTATTCGACTTGCAACCCAAACCCGTCGATGCCGGTGAAATTGCAGCGCCAGCCAGGATGATGCCCGATGCTGCGTTCACGAGCCTTCTTGAAGCCGGAAAAAACAGCGGCAAGAAAACGGTGACTGCAAAGATTACCGTCGATCAAAGCGGATTCATGGCAGGAGCTACTTTCGATGGCCAATTTGATAACGAAGACACGATAAAGCGAGTTTCGGATTTGCTGATGAAACAAAAATACCAAGCTGCGATTGGCAAGAATCGCAGTCCGGTCATCAGTGTCTTGTCGGTGCAGCTGTATGATATTTCAGATGATTCGGAAGCCACCAACTAAGCAACAGACAGGTGGGCCATTTAAGTGGGCATCAGGTGAAAAGCAGTTTTCCTGCGGCGATCAATAGAACGATACCAAGGGCATAGCGCAGGTCACGCGCCGGTAAAAGCTTGATGCCCAGCTGCGTTCCGATAATCGCGCCTGCAGCAACGGCGACCAACCAGTAGGGAAGCGCGTCCGGAAACGTTGCTCCGCCCAGTCGCAAGCCGGCAAGCGCAGTGACCGAGTTGATGAATACGAAGGTGACTGAAATGCCGGAGGCTTCCCGGGTATGTGCCCAGTGCGCGATTAATAGAACCGGAGTCAGGAAAATCGCGCCACCGGTGCCGGTGAGTCCGGACATTACGCCGATCACGGCGCCGATAACCGCAGCCAACGGCCAAGAAACCGGTTGAAGTGCATATTCGTCTTCTTTCCTGCTCAAAGCGAGCGCGGTCTTGAATATCGCCAGTGCCGCGAACACCAGAAACAGGCCGAGCAACAGACTGTAGTGTTGCTTGGCGATCGGAAATTTAGCGGCAACGAAAGCGCATGGCGCCGAGGCCAGCACGAACGGCAAGACTTTTTTGATATCGATCAAACCGGCACGGTAGAAACGAAGAAGTCCAATACTGCCCACCAGAATATTCAGGGCCAGTGCGGTCGGTCGCATCTGTTCCGGTGCAAAGCCGAGCAGGGCCATCGCGGCGAGATATCCGCTGGCGCCGGCATGGCCGACCGAGGAATACAAAATGGCGACAACGAAAAAAATCAGTGCGAGATAAATCTCGGGGGTACTCATAAAGTATCGATGGGTATCTTCAGGTAGATCACGCTGTTTTCTTCAGCAGCCGGAAATTTACCGGCGGCGATATTCACCTGCACCGAGGGGATGATCAACGCAGGCATGTCGAGCGTGGCGTCGCGCGCCTGTCGCATCGTAATAAATTCCGTTTCGGTGATCGTGCTTGCGACATGGATGTTCTTTCGCTTTTGTTCGCCGACCGTGGTCTCGCAGCGTGGTTCGCGTCCGCCCGGTGAATAATCGTGGCAAACAAACATCCGCGTTTCATCGGGCAAAGTAAACAGTCGTTGGACCGATTGATACAGAATTGCCGCGCTGCCACCGGGAAAATCGCAACGGGCAGAACCGCCATCGGGCATGAACAAGGAGTCGCCGACGAAGGCAGTATCGCCAATCAGGTAGCTCACGCTGTCATTGGTGTGGCCCGGCGTGGCGATCACGCGTGCCTGGATGTCGCCGACCGAAAAGGCCTCGTCGCTTTCAAACAAATGATCAAATTGCGAACCGTCGGTAGCAAAGTCGGCGTCAAGATTGAAAATCGGCTTGAATACTTTTTGCACCTGCGTAATGCCGCGGCCAATCGCAATGCGGCCGCCGAGAGTTTTTTTCAGCATAGGCGCCGCTGAAATGTGATCGGCGTGTGCATGGGTTTCCAGTATCCATGTCAGTTGATAGAAATTTCCCTGGATTGTGTCGATCAATAGATCGGCACTTGTCGTGCTGGTGCGGCCTGACTTCGCATCGTAGTCCAGTACTGGATCGATAATCACCGCCATGCGTGTGGCAGGATCGGCGACAACATAACTCCAGGTGCCGGTTTCCTTGTGGTGAAAAGAATGGATGCGTGGAATGGCCATTTTTCCGCCTCAGGCTACGTCTTGCGTATGTATTCGGGCGTGAATAGCTTTCATGAAGGAATCCCGATTGTCGACAGCAAGATATATTTCATCGATTTGTTTTTTTCCAAAAAGGGTATCGAGATGTGTGTCCGGGTTTAGTTGTATATGCACGTTGGCATGCTGCGATCCGGTGAATCGCAAGCGCTTCGGTGCACGTTTGATTCTTCCTTCGCAGTTTTTTACGCTGGCTATATCACGAAATAAAATAACCTGGTCGCCAATCACGCCGCAGCGTATATGCAGTTTTTCTCCGGCGACGCTGATGGGCCGATACAGCGTGGCCCGGTATTCGGCCAGCAGGAAGATGAAACCGTAGAGGCTGGTCGCAGTTATAAACAAGGCCAGCGTCGGGCTATAGAGATGCAATAGCAGATGTGCGATGGGAATTTCAGCGCCAATCAGTATCAGGAAGGCCTGTTGATTGGAGGCATTGCCCTGATGAAGATGGTAATGAAAATGTTGTTCGCCCGGGAATTCATGTTTGATAGGATTCCTTAATAGGGCATACAGACACATGCGCGCTTCGATTCGCATCAAGCGGGCGAACCCTTCGCGTCCAAAACGGCGGCCGATGGCTTCATCCACGGCAATATCGAGATTATGGCTTTCCTTTTTTGCAAACACTTCCCGGATCATCAGGAATATCAGGATGGCTTGTGTCAAAACAATGCCGACCAGCACAATAAACCTCAATTGTTCCAACACTAACCAGGCATTTTTACTTTCATCAGGAAGTATCCAGCTCCCAAGCAGAACGCCAACACCAAACAAGGCGATAGCACCAATAAATGCCTGGCGACCTTGTTTGCGATTAAGCCACAGATACATCAGCGGCAGGAGCAACAGGAAATCGAAACCTATCGGCCACTCCGGTATTTCACTGGATGAGCTATTGGAAAGATATCTGACGATCAACCAATTACCCGTAAAAACCATGCCCGCCAATAACAGGAAGTAAAGTTTTTTGCGTGGTACGGATTGCTGTGTTGCGATCATGAGTGGACTAGCGTCCCAAAGCGTAATTAATCATGGTAGCCAAACGTGCAGCGGCTTCGCGCAGGCGTCGTTCCTGCAGTGGACGATATTTTTCAAGATAATCATCCTTGATCACGTGAGATTTTGGATAGGGATTTTCCTGTTTCATGATGCGGCAGGATTCCACCGCCCAATCAACGGCAGGTCGGTCGGAACGTTTTGTCGCGTCGAATGCCAGTGGTGGGCGCTTCCATAAAATATCGGCGTAGGCACCGGCATTGCGGGTTTTGCTTTCAATGATCATTGAATCCCAAACGCTGTGGATATTCCAGCCATTCGGCACGTAGTCACCTGGTTTCGGTTTTGACACTCGCTGCCAGGCTTTGCCTTGGTAATTGATCTGGAATTCATTGCCCCCTTTGTCATCGTGATAACTCGCGTGAAAAGGCTGGTGCACATCGCCGACGAAATGTACCAGGAATTTCAGGGCTTCGTTGCGTTCGAGGTCACTGCGTTTTTTATCACTGAGAATCGTAAAATTCTTATTGATCGCGCCGATTACGCAATTGCCATCTGCACAGTCGCGGGCAGGTCCGTAGTCGCATGTGTCGCCTGACTTGAAATTGACGTAATGCCAGCGGCCAGTTTTTTTGCCTAATTCGGGATCGCTTTCCCGCAGTTCGTCGGCCCAGCTAGCGACGCCAGCGAGAGTCGGCACCCGTTCGCTGGCCAGCAGTCTTGCGACCTCGAGTTGTGCTTTGGGATTGATTTGGCGCTGAGCCAGATTGCCGATGATTTCATGGCCTTCCTTGCCCCAGGCCAATGTCTGGAGTGGTGCCAACAGGAAACAAAGCGCTATCAGGGCTGATCGAGTAGCTTTCATAAGGTTTTTTTGGGGGCTGAGGGGTGTTATGGGAAGGCTGCAACCGTTAAAATAGCGGTTCTTCAGCACTTATGCACCCTGGGAGTAATGGTATGGCGATTAAAGTAGCGATTAACGGTTATGGCCGCATCGGCCGCAATGTTTTACGGGCTATCTACGAAGCAAACCGTCAACACGAAATTCAAGTGGTCGCCATCAATGATCTGGGCGATGCCGAAACCAATGCCCATCTGACCCAATACGACACCGCGCACGGCAAATTCCCGGGTACCGTATCAGCAGAAGGCGGCGATCTGATCGTCAACGGCGATCGCATCAAGGTGTATGCGGTACGTAATCCGGCCGATATTCCATGGGGCGCGCACGACGTCGACGTTGTACTCGAATGCACCGGCTTGTTCACTTCGAAAGCGAAAGCGTCGGCGCATTTAACCGGTGGCGCGAAGAAAGTGATCATTTCGGCACCCGGCGATAAAGATGTTGATGGCACGTTCGTCTTCGGTGTCAACGACGATTTACTGAAATCCGAATTCACCGTGATTTCGAATGCTTCCTGTACCACTAACTGCCTCGCACCCTTGGCCAAAGTGCTGCATGAAAAAATCGGCATCGTGCATGGCTTGATGACCACCATCCACGCCTACACCAATGACCAGGTGTTGACCGACGTTTATCACAGCGATTTGCGTCGTGCGCGTTCCGCCACCATGTCGCAAATCCCGACCAAGACTGGTGCTGCTGCAGCCGTTGGTTTGGTGTTGCCGGAATTGAATGGCAAGCTCGATGGTTTCTCGGTGCGCGTACCCACCATCAATGTGTCCTTTGTCGATTTGAGCTTTGTCGCGAAACGCGCAACGACGGTCGCTGAAATTGATGCAGCCGTGCTGGAAGCGGCCAACGGCCCACTGAAAGGCATTCTCGGCTTCAACAAAAAACCTTTGGTATCGATCGACTTTAACCATGATTCGCATAGCTCGGTGTACGACAGCACGCTGACCAAGGTGATGGAAGGTACTTTGGTAAAAGTGTGCGCCTGGTACGACAACGAATGGGGCTTCAGCAACCGTATGTTGGACATGACTGTTGCGTTGATGAAAGCGAAGTAAAGGTTCGCAATTCAGTTAAAGAAAAGGCCGGCGCAACCCGGCTTTTTTGTTGGTTGCTACAATCCGTGCATGTGATTAAGTGTCATTCGAAAGAATCTTAGAGGTAACGCTATGCGAACCAAGGAAGAAATATTCAAGAACGCGATTTCATCTGCCGCTTTGTTTTTTGCGTTCGTTCTAACACCGCAAGTTTTTGCGGAGAGTAAAGCCGAGGTGGGGTTCTGTAGTGCCTCATTCAACGTACATTTTATGAAATCATCGAACAGGGCAATCACAGAGCGGAAAAATTTTGTGGCTCCGATTTGCTTTACTACTTCAGAGCATAGCCATATTGGCCTTTACCCATCATTTGGGTTGTCCATAAAGTCAAAGTGGGCTGACAATGCGTTACATGACCTTCAAATAGAGTCTGATGAAAACGGAGGTAAAAACACATACAGAGTAGAGGTAATAGATAAAGATAACCTCGGTAAAATTGTTGCTGCAAATGATAATAAGGGCGGCTATGTTGAGCTGCGCATCGTCGAGAATGTAGGCAACATTATTCGGATTAAATGCATTGATTGCAGGATAGTCGACGTTGTGAAAGCATTGAATACACTGATGGAAATTCAATTTATCAACGCTGATGTGTTACCTTCAGAAAAGAAAATAACTCTTAATTTTGACTCCATTCCGGTGCCTGTTGTTGCATCGATACTTGCTTTGGAGGCCGATGTGGATATGGCTCAGTACGTCCATAGTGAGAGCGTGGATGAAAGCACCACAGATGAAGGAGGCAAAGTCGGAACTCAAGCCACAATTTCTCGTAAATACGTCGAGCGCTATATTTTTCTGAATAAATCATTGAAAGAGTGATTTATTCTGGATTACAGAAAAAGCCGGCTTTTTTGTTGTCTTGAATGTGGGAGTAGGGTTACCAGCGATTTCAAGCAGAGTCTGCGGCGATCGGCGATCGGTGAGAGCTGATCGCTGGTAAACCAGCTCCCACAAGGGAAACTCAACTTGCCAATTTCGCCTTCAACAATTGCGATACCACGCCCATATCAGCCTTGCCGGCGACCTTGGCCTTGATAATTGGCATCACCTTGCCCATCGCCTGTGGACCGCTGACGCCGGCTTCTGCCAATGCTTCATCAATAATCACATTGATTTCGGCCTCCGACATTTGCTCAGGCAGATACGCCTGAATAATGCCGAGTTCGTATTTTTCGATCGAGGACAAATCATCGCGACCGGCGGCATCAAACTGGCTGATCGAGTCCTTGCGCTGCTTGACCATTTTTTCCAGCACACTCAATACAATCGCATCGGTAATTTCGATGCGTTCATCGACTTCACGTTGTTTTATTCCGGCATTGATCAGGCGAATGACGGCGAGTTTTTCTTTTTCGCCACTTTTCATCGCGGTTTTCATGTCTTCAACGAGTTGGGCTTTCATGCTCATGGTGTTCTCCTAAAGCAAATGGGGTGCAAATTACGGATATACAAAAGGCCGGTGATGCTTTCGCAAGACCGGCCTCGTAGTCAGAACGCACAAGGCGTTCTAAAAATTAATACATGCGTTGACGTTTGGTAACGTCGCGCGAGCTGCGGCGTAATTGACGCTTAACAGCAGCTGCGGCTTTACGCTTGCGTTCTTGAGTCGGCTTTTCGTAGAACTCTTTCTTGCGGGTATCAGCCAGGACGCCGGCTTTTTCGCAAGTGCGCTTGAAGCGGCGCAGGGCAAATTCAAAGGGTTCGTTTTCGCGGACTTTTACATTAGGCATTTGAAACTCCAATTGCATGATTTCGCTTTGACGCCAGGCCAACTGGGCAGCGAGCCGCGTATGATACGCGGCATCACCACTGCCGTGCAAGCCAAAACCGGCAAAAAGTAGAGACGACATGCGAGTTCTAGGAATCGAAACCAGTTGCGATGAGACCGGCGTAGCGCTGTATGACACGGATCTAGGCCTGCGGGCACACGCTTTATATAGCCAAATTCCGCTGCACGCGGAATACGGTGGCGTGGTGCCGGAATTGGCCAGTCGCGACCATGTGCGCAAGCTTTTGCCGCTGGTGCGCCAGACCTTGGCAGAGGCAGATTTAAAGGTATCCGATATCGACGCTGTGGCTTTCACAGCCGGCCCAGGCCTGATCGGGGCTTTATTGGTAGGCGCGGCCGCCGGTCGCTCGCTGGCGTGGGCGTTGGATGTGCCCGCTATTGGTGTTCATCATATGGAAGGCCATTTATTGGCGCCGCTGATGGAAGAAAATCCGCCAAAACCGCCTTTTGTGGCGCTTTTGGTGTCGGGTGGCCATAGCCAATTGGTGCTGGTGAAGGCCATTGGCGACTATCAATTGCTGGGCGAAACCTTGGATGATGCCGCCGGCGAGGCCTTCGACAAGACCGCCAAAATGATGGGGCTGCCTTATCCGGGTGGTCCGGAGCTGGCAAAGCTTGCCGAAACCGGTACGCCGGGCAAATACAAGTTTTCCCGTCCGATGACGGATAGGCCCGGGCTCGAGTTCAGTTTTTCCGGCCTGAAAACGCAGGTTTTGCTGGCCTGGCAGAAATCCGACCAGACCGCCGAGACACGCGCCGATATTGCTCGTGGCTTCGAAGACGCCGTGGTCGATACCTTGGCGATCAAATGCGAACGCGCCCTGCGTCAATGCGAGGCCAATCAATTGGTGGTTGCCGGCGGCGTTGGTGCAAATAAACGCCTGCGGGAGAAATTGGCCAAAACCTGCGAGAAAATGCGCGGCCAGGTGTATTTTCCGCGTCCGGAATTTTGTACCGACAATGGTGCGATGATCGCGTTTGCCGGCGCCCTGCGTTTGCAGGCGGGCCAGTTCGAAAGCTCCGCCATCACAGTGCAGGCACGCTGGGATATGGCAAGCTTGTCGGAAGTTTGATTGGTATAGAAAAGAAAATGGCAATTATGGACAAGGTTTTTATCGAAGCACTGGAAATCGAATGCGTGATCGGCATTTACGACTGGGAGCGCAAAATCAAGCAACCCATCGTGCTGGATATCGAAATGGCATTTGATAATCGCGTGCCGGCCGCCAGCGACAATATCGAGGACACGCTCGATTACAAAGCGGTCAGCAAGCGTCTTATCCAATTTGTCAGCGAATCGGATTTTGGTCTGGTTGAAAAACTGGGCGAGCAGTGCTGCAAGATTATTCTCGAAGAATTCAAAGTTGCCCACGTCAAACTGAAGCTTAGCAAGATCGGTGCCGTGCGCGGCGCGAAAGCCGTCGGCGTGATGCTGGAGCGGAGTGCTTGAAGCCAGTGTGGCATCACGCGTATTTAAGTCTGGGCTCGAACGATAACCCGAAGCATTATTTATCGGCAGCCATTGATGCGTTGAAAGCGCAATTCGGCGATGTGGCGCTATCACCGATTTATCGCACGCCGGCGATCGGTTTCGAAGGACCTGATTTTCTGAATGCCGCAGCCTTAATCAAGACCGATTGGGATGTGCTGAAACTCGATAACTGGTTACATCAGCTCGAAGACAGGCATGACAGAAAACGCGATGTGCCGAGATTCTCGAGCCGAACACTGGATATCGATATTATTTATTTCGATGACTTGATACTTTCCGGCCCCGGCAATTTGTGTATTCCCAGGCCTGAGCTCAAGCACGCTTTCGTGCTGAAACCGCTTGTCGATATCGCGCCGGACTTTCTCGATCCGGTGTCGGGAAAAACGCTGGCGCAATACTGGGCCGAGCATCCCGACTTCGGGAAGCCGATGCCGCAGGAAGCTCTATAAAAATTCTGGCTCATGGCGTTGCGGTGATTTTATAGCGCTTGCCTAGTACTCGGATGGCTGGCGGTTTCTTGCTAGCATTGAACGCATCAAACCCGGGCTTTAAATCACTCCAGAATGCTTGCCACTCCGATTGTTGCCAGAGGATCTTCGTGCTGTCGTAACGGAATGGAAAAACATGCACATCGATAGTCGACTGGCCATTGCGCAATGCTGCTTCCATTAAAGTATAAATTTCTTCAATCGCGGCATCGCCCATTGCATAGCAACCAATGGATACACAATTGCCATGCACCATTAAGAAATCTCCGGTGCGTTGGTTCGCACGGTCGTAGGCATTGGGATAGCCCAGATTGAATGACAGGTGATAGTGGCTGTAGGGATTCAGCTGGCCAAGGCCAACGCGATAGAATCCTTCCGGTGATTGACCATCCCCCTGGCGTCGCTTGGGCCCCAGACGGCCCGAGAAAGTGCAAATGGGATACGTCTTGAACAAGACAAATCGATCGCCCCTTTTTACCCATAACTCCAGGTCTTTTTCGGCCTTGAATATCCGGATAAAAACGGCATTGCCGTAAGTCAGGTTTGTTTCTTCGAGTGCAGAGACCAGTACGGGCTCGACTCTTTTAGCCGCTTGCTCTGAGCGAGTGTCTGCAAACGCAAGGCTGCTGAAAGACAGCATCAGCAATGCGAAAAAAAGCCGAACGCTTCGTGTGCCCATGTCAGATATTCAAATGCCGCCCGCCATCCACGCGAACGATTTCGCCGGTACAGTATTTCGCATCCTCGATCAGCCACCGCACCACTTCGGCCACTTCCTGTGGTTTGCCGGCGCGTTGCAAAGCGGTGTTGGCAAGAATGATATTTTTGTCGGCATCGGATTTTCCGGCATCCGGCCATAAAATCGCGCCTGGCGCGATACCGTTCACGCGTACGTCCGGCGCCAGTTCTTTTGCCAGCGATTGCGTCATCATCGCGAGCGCCGCTTTTGCCATGCAGTAAATGGTGTGCTCTTTCAATGCACGCTCTGCGTAAATATCGATGATGTTAACGATGCAGCCCTTGCTGGCTTGCAGGTGTGGCGTGGCCGCTTGCGAGAGGAAAAAGGGTGCCCAGGCATTCGAGGCAAACAGTTTTTGCCAGTCGCTATCCTGTGCCGTGCCAATCGGTGTCGAAAAGAAACTGCTGGCGTTATTCACCAAGGCATCCAGCCGGCCAAAGCGACCGACCGTCTTGGCGATCATTTCCGGCAAGCGATCAAATTCACCCAGCTCGGCCTGTACGACCAGCGTGCTGCCGGGGCGAAGTTCTTCGAGTTCCTGCTGCAGCGACGCGGCTTCAGCGGCCGAATTCCGGTGATGGATAACTACCGAAAAACCCTGCGCGTGCAAACGCTTGGCGATGCAGCGTCCGATGCGTTTGGCGGCGCCGGTAATGAGTACAACGGGAGCAGTTTGCATAAGTAACCTTGAGAAAGCGGCGCCTTGGTCGACAGCTTGCCATGACTTTAGACGCTTGTGAAATTTCGGGAATTTGACGCAATATTGCGCTGCCATTGTGGCTGAGGTCATTTCTGAGGAGTGTGAAAATGTTTGCGAAGTTTTCTCGCAGTTGGGAACTGGTGAAAGCCAGCGCGGGCGTATTGCGTTCGGACAAGGAATTGCTGGTGTTTCCGGTTGTCTCGGGAATTGCCACGCTTATCGTGTTGGCCACCTTTGCCATACCGGTGTTTGCCTTGAGAATCTTCGAGGACGGCGTTGGTCCGCTCGGAGCGATTTTTGGCTTCCTGTTTTACCTTTGCCAATACTTCGTGATCTTTTATTTCAACTCGGCTCTGGTCGGCGCAGCAATGATTCGTCTGAATGGCGGCGACCCGACGGTGCGCGATGGTTTGCAAATCGCCAACGAGCGTCTTGTGCCGATTCTGGGCTATGCGGCCATTGCAGCGACGGTGGGTTTACTGCTGCAGTTCCTGAAAAACAAGGACAACAACTTCATTGTCCGGATGTTGGGTAGCTTGCTGGGTACCGCCTGGACCGTTGCCAGCTTCCTGGTGGTACCGGTACTAGTCGCCAACAAGATCGGCCCGATTGATGCCGTCAAGAAAAGCATCGAGTTGCTGAAACAGACCTGGGGCGAAAATGCCGTCGGTCAGCTGGGCATCGGGTTTGTGTTCGGTTTCATCATGGCAGCCGTGATTATCGTCGGAGTCGTGCTGAGCTTCTTGAGCTTTGCGATATCGCCTTACTTGGGTTTTACCGTTGTCGGCCTGACCATTGTGTCGGCCTTGACCGTCGGCATCATTCAGAGTGCCTTGTCTGGGGTTTACGCCGCGGCGCTGTATCGCTTCGCCAATGACGGTGTTGCACCGCAGGGTTTTGAAGGCATGGGTTTGCAAACGGCTTTCCAGGCCAAGTAAGTGATTCGGAACAAGGCCCGCCTCTGAAAAGGGGCGGGCATTTTTCTGTCGGCTTTCAAGGCGAGACACACATAAAACACACACACCCGTGCGAAAATGCCGGCATGAGAATTTCACTTCCCGAAGCAAGCCCGGAAGCGCTGGCGCATAGCCAGGCCTTTGTTAACGCCCTGCAGCAACATATTCGCGAAAACAACGGCGCGATTCCTTTCTCCCGATATATGGAATTGGCCTTGTATGCGCCCGGCATGGGTTATTACAGCGCAGGTGCCAGAAAGTTTGGTGCCGACGGCGATTTTGTGACATCGCCGGAATTGGGTACAATATTTGCCCAATGCATTGCCGAAGCAAGTGCGAAAGTTTTTCGGCAACTCGAAGGCGACACGATTTTTTTTGAACTCGGTGGCGGCAGCGGTGCTTTCGCCGAAAATGCGCTGAAACATTTTGCTGCCATCGATGTAGTGCCAGCCCGCTATTGCATCCTGGAACCGAGCGCCGATTTGCGTGAACGCCAGCTACAGCGATTGAAAGAAAATTTACCGGAAGATTTATTTGCCCGTTGTGAATGGCTCGATGGTCCGTTTGAGTCGGCCTGGCAAGGTGTGCTGTTTGCCAATGAAGTGCTTGATGCCTTGCCGACGCCACGTTTTGTCGTGCGCGAAGGTGAGGTGTACGAAGAAATGGTCGTGCTCGATGCCGATGATAATTTCATTCGCGTCGACCAGCCCGCCGATGCAATGTTGCGAGCTGCGGTTCGTCATATCGAGCGCGATATCGAAACGCCCTTCGCGGAAAACTATTGTTCCGAAGTACT
>JAYWIC010000062.1:0-54500 GCA_043789195.1 Arenimonas sp.
CTTCCGCGACCGGTTGAACAGTTGCCGCTTGCTGAGCAATGGCACCCGTGACGAGAACTGCAGCGACCACACCAATAATGGGGGAGAACTTCATGGAAAGGCTCCGAACAAAGATTTTTCGAGGGTCGCGAGCGTGCGACTAAGGGGCTAATTATCCCAGTCGGCGAGGGGTATGGTCAATGAACATCATTGATTAAAGCGCCTCTGATTCGGCTGCCTTCGCGTAAACTACCGCCATGAAGAATCCACTTGCCCGCGCAGAATACCGGCTTGCCGCCCACTTACCGAGTCAATTGCCCACCGATACCGGCTTTGAAGTCGCCTTTGCCGGCCGGTCAAATGCCGGTAAATCCAGCGCGCTCAATACTTTGTGTAACCAGAATAGTTTGGCCCGGACGTCCAAAACCCCTGGTCGTACCCAGCAATTGGTCTATTTTCAGGTCGCCCCGGAAAAGCATCTGGTCGATCTGCCCGGATATGGCTATGCCAAGGTGCCGGAAAACCTTCGTGTGCATTGGCAGGAATTTATCAACGAATTTTTCCACACTCGCCAGGCGCTAGCCGGATTGATCATCGTGATGGATATTCGCCACCCAATGCGCGAGTTTGATCAGGGCATGTTGAGTTATGCCTTCCGGCGCGGAATGCCGGCCCATATTTTGCTGACCAAGGCCGATAAAATTGGGCGTGGCGAACAAACCAAGACCATCCGCGAAGTAAAAGCGAAGCTGGCCGGAACTGCATCGGTGCAATTGTTTTCATCGGAAACAAAATTGGGTGTGGATGAAGCACGCGGTGTAGTGGCCAACTGGTTGCAGCTCGGTATTTAGGTTCTTGATTTTGTGGTAGCGGGTTTACCCGCGATCAGATGTCACGGATAACGCAGTTCTGAGCCATCAATCGCGGGTAAACCCGCTCCCACAAGAATAGATGGCGGCGTTACGAATCCCGCAATCTCGGATCCATTCGCACGCGCAACGTATCCACCAAGGCATTGATGATGACGATGGCAGTGCCGATGCAAAGCACCACGCCGAGCACCAGCGTGTAATCGCGATTCAATGCACCCTGCACGAAATAGCGGCCAATGCCGGGAATACCGAACACCTGTTCGACTACGGCCGAACCGCTAACGACGTTAATCAAGGCCGGCGACAACCATGCGACCACCGGCAGCAATGCCGGTTTCAAGGCGTGGCGAAACAATAATCGTGCACCAGAAAACCCACGGCCTTTGGCAGCACGCAAATAATCGGCGCTCAACACTTCCAATAGACTTGCTCGGGTCAGCCGTGCGCAATAGGCGAGATTCGGGAGCGACAAGGCGATAATCGGCAACAACGCACTTTGCCAGTCATTGTTCCAGCCGCCTGCCGGCAGCCATTTCAAGGTCACGGCAAAAATTAAAATAAGAATCGGCGCGATCACGAATTTCGGTATCGACAAACCCAGTCCAGCGGTAAACATCAAGACGCGATCAAGCAAGCTGCCTGAACGTAATGCGGCCCAGACACCCAGTGGAATACCGATCAGCAACGACAACAATAATGCAGCGCTGCCGTTGATCAGCGTGATCGGGAAGCTGCCGGCAATCAGTTCGGTCACGCGATAATCGGTATATTGAAACGATGGTCCGAGATCGCCTTGCATGACATCGCCAAGCCACGCGGTGTATTGCGATAACAGTGGTTGATCAAGACGATATTGTTCGTTGAGTGCGGTCTGAACTTCCGGCGGCGCGGTTTTTTCATTGTCGAATGGGCCGCCGGGCGCGCTGCGCAACAGAAAGAAACATAAGGTCGCGAGCAGCCACAAAGTCAGCACTGCCTCGAGAATTCGCGATAGCCAAACCTTCATCGCGCCACTTCTTTCAAGCGAAGAAACCGGGAAGGGTGGTGATCGAGCAGGTTGGCTTCATAGCCCTGCACCTGCGGGCTGACCAAATGTTTGGAAACATAAAAATACACCGGCATGACGGCGTGTTCGGATAACAACCGGATTTCGGCCTGCTGCATCAGTGCCGCACGCTTTTGTGGCGAACTGGCCTCGTCGGCCTGCTGCATCAGGGCATCATATTTTTTATCGTTGTAGCCACTCCAGTTCACCATGTTGCCCGATTGAAAATTCGACAAAAAATTTCGCGGGTCATTCACGTCGGCAATCCATCCGCCTCGAAATACCTGGGTAATGGTTTTCTGTTTCCTGTTATTGACGAAGACTTTCCATTCCTCATTTCGCAGCCTGACTTGGATGCCAAGGACATCGCGCCACATCGCGGCAACCGCCAGCGATAGCCTGCGATGCGGTGTCGAGGTGTTGTAGCGCAATTCAATTTCAAGCGGCTTGTTTTTGTCGACACCGGCTTCGAGCAGTTTTTTACGCGCCAGATCTTCGCGTTGCACTTGGGTGAGTTTCGACCAGTTTAATGTAACGGGAGAATAGTCGGCCGTTCCCGGTGGCACGAGCGCATAAGCCGCTTGCTCGCCGAAACCGGTGACGTAGCGTGTCAGTTTTTCGCGATCAACGGCCAAAGATAAAGCTTCCCGCAAAGCGCGATTATTTTTCAGCGGTGGCTGCGTAAGATTGAAGCCAAGCCAGAAGCTACCCAAATAGGGCGAGATACGTAATTGACCGCCAAATTTATTTTTTAGCGCCGGCAAGGATTGTGGCGGCAGCGTTTCCGTAATATGCAGACCGCCGGATTCAAAACGTTTCATCTCGCTCGAGGCATCTTCGGTGACGTGATAGCGAACATGGCGAATGCTGGCCGGTTCGCGGAAATTAAGATTCAGTTGCAGTTTGACGAACGATTGCGGCGTCCATTCCTGCAAGCGATACGCGCCATTGCTGACCAGATTTCCCGGGCGGGTATGTTGCGTGGAAAATTTTTCAATGCCGGGTAGATATACCGGGTACGCCGTCGGCAGAGTGAGTAGTTGGAGTAGTGCGGCACTGCGTTTCAAACTGACGGTGATGGTCTTCGGATTGGGCGAGGCTACGCCCAAGGAGGATGGCGGTTTTTCACCGCGCATGATGTCGCCGGCATTTTCGATCGCCTCGAAATGTTCGGCAAAAGGTGCGGCCGTCATCGGCGTAAAGGCACGCTGAAAACTTTTTACGATGTCGTTCGATGTTAGTGGCTCGCCATTGCTCCATCTCAAGTTTTCACGAAGATGGAATGTCCATGTGCGGCCATCATCGGAAACTTCCCAGCGTTCGGCCATGCCCGGAATCAAGCTGCCTTTGCCGTCTTTTGTCACCAGACCTTCATACAAGTCGCGAAGAATATTTCCGCAAGCGACTTCGGGGCATTTGTGGGCATCCAGTGTCGAAGGCTCGGGGCCATTGCCGCGTTCCAGCGTCTGTGCAGCAACGGGAGCAATGATAAGCAGCAATATGATTGACAAAATAATACGCATGCTTGGGGTAAACTCGGGCTTGATGGCTGGCTTGTGATTGTAGAGTCTAGCCCACACTTCAGTGCAATACTTTCGAGATTCGTTTATGTCCGGTCCCAGCAATGTGGTTGAACAAGTCATCCAGAACAAGCAGGAACTGGTCGCGTTTCATGCCAAGGGCAACAAGCCTGAATCGGCCTGGCGGATCGGCACCGAGCACGAGAAATTCGGATTTCGACTCGATGATTTGCGCGCACCGACTTATGAAGGTGACCGCGGTATCGAAGCCATGCTGCGCGGCTTGGTGCGATTCGGCTGGCAACCCTACGAAGAAAACGGGAAAGTCATTGCACTTACCCGCGATGGTGCGTCGGTAACGCTGGAGCCTGCGGGTCAGTTGGAATTATCGGGCGCCATGGTTGAAAACGTTCATCAAACCTGCTGTGAAGTCTCCAATCATTTATTCGAAGTGAAATCGGTTGCCGATGAATTGCGACTGGGTTTTCTCGGCATGGGTTTTCAGCCGAAATGGCAACGCGATGAAATGCCGTGGATGCCGAAGGGCCGCTACAAGATCATGCGCGATTACATGCCAAAAGTCGGCACACTCGGTTTAGACATGATGACCCGCACCTGCACCGTGCAGGTGAATCTGGATTATGCGTCCGAAGCCGACATGATCAAGAAATTTCGCGTGTCGCTGGCCTTGCAACCGATTGCGACGGCACTGTTTGCCGATTCACCGTTTACCGAAGGCAAACCGAATGGCTATCTAAGTTATCGCTCGCACATCTGGACCGATACCGACAAAAATCGTACCGGCATGCTGGACTTTGTTTTCGACGAAGGTTTCGGTTTTGAGCGTTATGTTGATTACCTGCTCGATGTGCCGATGTATTTCACTTATCGCGAAGGTAAATATATTGACTGTGCCGGCTTGAGTTTTCGTGATTTCATGAAAGGCGAGTTGCCGAATCTGCCTGGCGTGTTGCCGACCCTGAAAGACTGGGCCGACCATATGACAACGGCATTTCCGGAAGTGCGTTTAAAGCAATATCTGGAAATGCGTGGCGCCGATGGTGGGCCGTGGAATCGTTTATGTGCATTGCCTGCTTTCTGGGTTGGCCTGCTTTATGACGAAACCGCACTCGATGCCGCCTGGGATCTGGTGAAGGACTTCACGATGGCGGAACGCAATCATCTGCGCGACAACGTGCCGAAGATGGGCTTCAAGGTGCCGTTTAGAAATCACAGTCTGCGAGAGCTCGCGCTTGAAGCCTTGAAGATTTCCGGAATGGGTTTGCAACGTCGCAATCGACTCAATTCCACCGGTGCAAGTGAAGCGGTGTTTATTGAGCCCTTGATCGAATTTGCGATGGCGAACCAGACGCCGGCCGAGCGAAAGCTGGAGTTGTATCACGGTGCCTGGAATCAATCGGTGGATCAGGTGTTTAGAGAGTTTGCATATTAAATATCGTAGGAGGGCCTTCTAGGCCCGACGAATTCTGCCAGACATATCGGGCCTAGAAGGCCATCCTACGAATAAATTACGCCGCTTTAACGTCACTCAATTGCCAATTACTTCCGGCCAATAATCTCAAGCGTTGTTTGAACACCGATCCCGGCAACGATGTCACGACAATGAGATCGATATACAAATCATGATGCGTAGCCGTCACCGTCGAATTCAAATCCACGACACCGAGACTTTGATCCACTTCGTCAGGCTCTTCCTGCTTGCCTTTCCAGCGCTCGAATAATTCTGGTGTGCGGAGTGCATTTTCGAGTTCGCCGGCGAAGCCTTCGCTGCCTTCGCTCTTGAAAGCGAGATCGGGGTCATTGCCGCGGGCTTTAGATGGCTCTGGGAGACGGATGTAATAACGGGTGGCCATGATGATGTTCTCGATCCTGATTGGTCGCTAGCGGTATTTGCTGCGAGTGCGCTTGATTCAATACTACCAGCAATAATTCAGTCAGATTGTGTGAGAAGAATTTTCGCTGCGTCTTGGACGACTGAGGTTCAGTCTGCAAAAAAAATCCCGGCTTCGGCCGGGATTTTCTGTTTACGTTACTAAAGGATCAATCACTATCAGCGTGAGCGCTCGGACCATTTTCCAGTCCGATGCTTTCGCCCGACACACCTTCGGCACGCTGCCAATGGAAGGTCGGTGCAGGACGTTGCTGCCCACCGATTTCCGCCATCGTACTGGTATCGAACAAGCGACCGTTGACCATCACCATCGCGGTGTCGGCCGTGGCCTGAATATTTTCCAGTGGGTTGCCGTTGACGATGACCAAATCGGCGCGCTTGCCCGCTTCCAGCGAACCGAGATCCTGCGAGTAGCCAATATAATCGGCGCCGTCGATCGTGCCGGCGCGCAATGCTTCCCACGGCGTCATGCCGCCTTGCGTGAGCATCCACATTTCCCAAACGGTGCCCAGGCCTTGTAGCTGGCCATGGCCACCGACCTGAATCTTGATGCCGGCATCGCGCATTTTCTTGGCGGCTTTCGCCACTTCGACATGGTAGTAATCCCACTCCGGACCCGTTTCACGACGGATTGAGCGAGCGTCCAATGCCTGTTGCGGGAAGAACTTGTTGAGCTTCTTGTCTTCCCAGACATTGCTGCGGTCGTACCAATAATATTCGCCATTCACGCCGCCGTAATTCACGATCAGGGTCGGGGTGTTGCGAACATCGGTTTGACGCCAGGTGTCGATGACATCGCGATACAACGGGGCCACCGGGATATTGTGTTCGATGCCGGTAACGCCATCAAGCATCATGGTCATGTTGTGATTGAACGTGCTGCCGCCTTCTTCGACCACCAGCATGTTCAATTCTTTCGCGGCCTGGTTCAATTGCTGGCGTTGATCGCGACGCGGCTGGTTATAGCTTTTTACGCTGAAAGCGCCATTGGCTTTCAGGCGGCGCAAATGACTGCGTGCATCATCGATGGAATTGATGACGACTTTGAAATCGCCATCGGCGCCGTACAGGATGGTGCCGGTCGAAAAGACACGCGGGCCCACCAATTCACCGGTTTTCTGCAGTTCCGATTGCGAGAACACCATTTCGGTGGTCGCCGATGGGTCGTGCAAAGTTGTCACACCGAAAGCCAGATTGGCGTAATAGGCCCAATTCTTTTGCGCCATCACGCCGCCACCGAAATGGTTGCCATGTCCGTGCGCGTCAACGATGCCGGGGTAAATTGTTTTGCCCGAAGCATCGATGATTTTCGCGTTTTGCGGAATCGCGACATCGCCGCGTTTGCCGACCGCGACGATGTTCGAACCCTGTACGACAACCACGCCGTCCTCGATCACTTCCTGCTGGCTCTGGGCGTTACGCATCGTGATGACGCGGCCGCCGGTGAAGGCAAACACATCCGCGGGTTTGTCCGTTGCAACGCTCAGGCCCAGGCTGACGCCGGCATCGGCCGAGCTGGCGTTGATGCCACGCGAGACATAGCGATCACCGACCAGCCAATGCAGGGTTTTCGAATCGTGCGACCAATGGATGTAAGCGCCGGTGTCGGTGCTGAGTTTGGTGACTGGAAGCGTGCTGATGTCTTTCGATAATTCGATAACGCCGCCGGTTTGCGGAATCGGCGCCAGATAGGCTTGGTATAACTCGGTGAATGCCACGTATTTTCCGTCAGGACTGATGCTGACAAAATCCGGATATTTCATGGTGAAAATATCGCGCGGTTCTTCGCCATTGATGCCGATGCTTTGCAGTTTTTTCGACAAGCCGCCGCCGGTCAGAAAGAAAACGCGTTTGCCATCCGGTGAGAATTGCGGGTCGCTGCCGTTTTTCGCCACGCGATAATTATTTTTTCCCTGTGCATCCATCACGTACACGCCGCGTTCGCCGCTCCACAGGCCGCCGGTCAGGCTGCTGCCCGATTGCTTGCTGTACAAGATGTGTGCCCCATCGTTCGAATAACGCGGGCCGTAGTAGTAGCCAGGTTCGGTGGTGAGTTTGCGACTTTGTCCCGAAGCCAGATCCCGTTCGACAATCGCACTGAGGTTTTCATCCGACCAAGTGGTGTACAACAATTTTCTTCCATCACTGCTGAAGGCGGGCTGGTATTCAAACTGCGTGGTATCGGAGGTTAGCCTGACCGGCGTGCCGTTGGGCAGCGATTTCTTCCAGAGTTTGCCGACCGCGTGGAACACGATGCTGTTGTTATCCGGGCTGCTGGCGATATCGCGAATCATTTTTGGCGTGAAGGTGTTGCCATCCACGCGATAGGCGGAACGCAGCGGTTTCACCAGCGTTTGCTGGACGGTAGCGGTAAACGGGATGGCGGTTTGTGCGCCGCTTTTCATGTCGACGCGCCACAGTTTGCCCTGCGCCCAGATCACGACGTTTTTCGAATCCGGTGTCCAGTTGAAATTCGGATACGGACCGAAAATAGCCCAGACTTCCTGCTGGTCGTGTGACAAGCCATCCCAGACCGGGCGGGTCGCGCCAGATTGCAAATCCATCACGTGCAACACCGATTTGTCGCGCACGCGTTTGACGAAAGCCAGGGACTTTCCATCTGGCGAGGGTTGCGGACGAATCGCACCGCCGGGTGTTGAAATCAAGGTACGGACATCGCCGGTTTCACGATCCAGGCGCTTGATCGCGTAGATAACGCCATAGACATTTTTGTTGTAAGAGAAAGTGTCGCCATCGCTGACGTCTTCCGAATAATAAACATAGCGGCCATCCGGACTGATGGCAGGTTCGCCGAGATCCATTTGGTCATTCTTGCGTTTGTTCAATTGCAGACCGTCGCTGCCGCCTTTGAGGTTGTACATCCACAATTCACCGGCACCGAGCGAGCGTTCCGACGTGAAATGTTTACGACCAATGAGATAATGGCCATCGGGTGTCCAGACCGGATTATTGAGTAAACGAAAACTTTCTTTGGTCACTTGTTTCGCATCGGAGCCATCGCGATTCATGCGCCACAAATTGTTGCCGCCGGCACGATCGGAGGTGTAGGCGATTTGCTTGCCATCGGGCGAGAAGCGCGGTTGGACATCGAAGGCTGGGCCCGAACTGATGCGTGTCGCACTACCGCCGCCGATCGGCAAGGTGTAGATGTCGCCCATCATCGAAAAGGCAATCGCATTTCCGTCTGGACTCACATCCAGATCAAGCCAGGTACCTTCATCGGTGCTGAAGGAAATACTCTTCGCACCTTTGTGGAAATTATTGATATTCCATTTCGCGGCTTCCTTTTTATCGGCGGCAGAAAGTGATCCGGTGGCAAAAGTCAAAATGATGGCGGTGGCAAGCAAATGGAGTTTCATGTTTTATTCCGGTATTCCAAGAAATTGTTTTTGGACCCCGGCTTATGCCGGGATGACAATGTCATTTTTGATAAGCGCGTGGCAGACTTTTATCCTCGCCCATGTAGCGATCACGCAACTGGGTTTGGCGCGAAGTCATCGGCATCGAGGATCCGCTCATCCACACCTGTTCGGCAAATGCGTTGACTTCGAGCGGGTCGCCGTTCCATAGCACCAGATCCGCGATCAAGCCCACGTCAATGCGGCCGACTTTGTCGCCCACGCCGAAGGCATCGGCGGGAACGCTGGTAATGGCCGCGAGGCCGGCTTCCCAAGGCAAGCCATACGACACGGCATTGCCTGCTACCTGGCGAACCTTGCGGGCATTTTGCGTGGCGTCATCGGCGCGATAAAGGCCAACGCGAACGCCGGCTTTTTGCAGCAGGGCTGCGTTATCCATGCGAGCACCCAGCTGGTCAAAACTCGATGGCAGGTTTTGTAGTGCATCGACAAACACGATCACATTATCGGCTTTCAATTGTGCGGCGACTTGCCAAGCTTCCGAACCGCCCGCGATGACAGGCCGCATGCCGTTCTTTTTCGCAAACTTCAGCACCTGCAAAATGTCGGAGGCACGTTCGACATTGAATACGGTACGTCCGCCCAGCAAAAATTTGTTCATCGCTTCGCGACCTGCCGGCGTCAACAGGGCTTGGCGATAATCATACGGCGACAAACCGCGCGCTTCGCGAATAGCCTGGTCGAGCAACATGAATTGTGCGGCGCGAGAACTTCCGCTCAATTCATCGGCGCCGCTACCCATGCTGGCGAATAAAATGCGCGAACCGATGGGGTCTTCAAATTTCCCGTTTAAACGCATGATCGCGCCTTGTCCGCCGAGCAGGCTGCTGCCGGCGTTGGCACTCAAGGCGGTGAAGGTGAAACCTTCCAGACGCGTGACCGGGATCAGCATGGAATTGGGATTGAACGCGGGGACAACATCGAACTCGGGACGCATTTGTCCGCCTGCCCCATCATTGAGCCTGAAGGTGCCATCGACCGTCGTTTTCTCGGCTGATACTTCTTCCAAACCAATGTCGCCGAGCCCGGCAAATAAACCCGGCGTCAATGATTTTCCCTTGGCGTCGACACTGGCAATACCGGGCGCAGAAAGATTACTGCCGATGGCGCGAATAATGCCTCCCTGAACCAACACATCGGTGTTTTTCAGGGTGCCGCGCGTACCGGCCGTATGCACGGTCGCATTTTTAATCAGGACATTTTGTGCAAATGCAGTGCTTGAAAAAAGGCAGGCAATGAGAAGTAAATGTTTCATGGGTTGGCTCCCTGTCCGAGCATAAAGTCCGAGGTCGGTTGTAATTTTTTATTATTAATATCGAATAACAAGGCACCATCGATATACACTTTTTCGGCTTTGGCATAAACGCTGAACGGGGTGCCATTCCAAAGCACGACATCGGCCATTTTTCCTGCTTCGAGCGAGCCGGTGACATTGTCGATACCGAGCGCTTTGGCAGGATTCAGGCTAAGCCAGCGCATCGCATTTTCCGGGCTGCCGTTCATGCCTAGGGACCCTGCGCGGGCTGCCACCTTCGCTGCTTCCTGATTCAGGCGTTGGATGCCTTCGGAAGAATCCGAATGGACAATCGCGCAACTGTTTTTCTTGCGGTCGACCATGGCGATGTTTTCCTGGATGCCGTCGAGGGCTTCCATCTTGAAGCCCCACCAATCGGCCCACATCGATGCACAGATATTATTATCAGCCAGCGGCTGGGCGATTTTGTAAGCTTCTACGGCATGGTGAAACGAGGCGATCTTGAAATTGAACTCTTTCGCCAAATCGATCATCAGCATCATCTCGTCGGCACGATAGCAATGGATCTGCACTTGGATATCGCCGCGCATCACGCCGGCAAGGGTTTCAAGACGTAAATCCTGCGTGGGTTCTTCGCCCTTTTCTTTGCCGCCGGCATTGTATTTATCCCAGCTCTTCATATAGCCCTTGGCATCGATAAAGGCAGAGCGATATCCGGCAACATTGCCCATGCGGGTGGATGGCGATGAGCCCTTGCTGCCGTAAACGCGCTTAGGGTTCTCGCCACAGGCCATTTTCAGGCTGTGTGGAGCGCCCGGGAATTTCATGTCCTGATAAGCCAAGGCATAGACGTTTTTCAGCACGACGCCCCGGCCGCCGATTAAATTTCCCGAACCAGGCAATACCAGCAGCGAGGTCACGCCGCCCGCCAAGGCAGCTGCAAATCCCTGATCCTGTGGCCAGACGGAATGTTCGGCCCAGACATTGGGAGTCGTGGGGTTGGTGAGTTCATTGCCGTCTTCGTGGGCACTGACGCCAGGGCTTGGATAAACACCCAAATGCGAGTGGGCATCGATAATGCCTGGGGTGACCCATTTGCCAGCGCCATCGATAATCGTTGCGCCATCGGGCGCATCCAGATTTTTACCGACTCCGGCAATCTTGCCATCACGCATCAAGACATCGGCGTTGTCGAGACGCTCACCGTTACCGGTGAGCACCGTGGCGTTCCGGATTAACACGGGTGCCGAGCCGATACGTTGATACGTGCTGGGATAAGGGTTGGCTGCTACAGAGGGTGTTTCGATACTGCTGGATTTGCCGGTGGCGGCAACAGAAAAGCTAAGCATCGCCACAGTGGCGATGAGACTGGATTTACGCATGTGTAATCTCCCCGATGTACCCGACACAGTAACCCGACAGGCAGGCACTGCCAACATGACGAAGGTCACGGGCATCTCTAAAAAAGTTCGCATCTCGTCACACTATTGCGTTGCATGAGAAAAGATTCCTTGCCCATCCATCCCTGAACTAGCTCGTCATCATTTTCACAACGTGCCTTGGCATGTTGGGAGCTGCGGCATTTTAGGCGTGCCCGGAGGATTAAACGTGGCAAAATAGCGGGAATAGGAGAGAAGAATGAAAGATAAGCAGGACATTGTGAGCAATTGGTTGCCCCGTTATACCGGCGTGGCGCTGGAGAACTTTGGCGAGCACGTTTTGCTGACCAATTTCGGCGGCTACCTGGACCATTTTGCACGTCTGACCGGCGCCGAAGTGGTGGGCCGTGATCGTCCGATGCCCAGTGCCACCATAGACGGCATGACCATGATCAATTTCGGCATGGGAAGCGCCAATGCCGCAACCGTCATGGATTTATTGAGCGCATTGCCACCCAAGGCCGTTATTTTTCTGGGTAAATGCGGCGGCCTGAAAAGGAAAAATGAGTTGGGCGATTTGATTTTGCCCATCGCCGCTATTCGCGGTGAAGGTACTTCGAACGATTATCTATTGCCGGAAGTGCCGGCATTGCCGGCATTCGCCTTGCAACGTGCCATTTCCACGATGACGCGCGATCTTGGCCATGATTACTGGACCGGCACGGTGTACACCACGAATCGCCGGGTCTGGGAACATGATGTGGAATTCAAGGAATACCTCCGCAAGACCCGCAGCATGGCCATTGATATGGAAACCGCCACCATTTTTGCGACCGGTTTTGCCAACAGCATTCCCGCGGGGGCATTACTGCTGGTGTCGGATCAGCCGATGATTCCCGAAGGCGTGAAGACTGAAGAGTCGGACAAAATCGTGTCGACGAATTTTGTCGAGATGCATATCAATATTGGTATCGAGGCCCTGAAACTGATTCGCCGCCATGGCAAATCGGTCAAGCATTTGCGCTTTGATGAATAGTTCAATGTCACTGTCGAATAGTGAAGCAAAGCCAACAAAAAACCCGAGCATGCTCGGGTTTTTCTTGTCTTGAGATTGGGTTACCAGATAAAGGTAACGTTGGTGACTTCCGGTGTGTCATCGGCACTAAAGCGTACGTCGCATTTGATGCTTTGTTTCACTTCGGTCGTCAGGCCTGGTTCGATAATAATCGGGGCATTGAGGACGACGGATTTGTCAGGGTTTTCTTTCATGCTCGCTGTCAGCACTTTGAGATCAAGCGTGAATTGTTTGCCTTCCAGTTTGGCTTTTACAAAGGCATCGCAGGCTTCTGCCGCCGCGCCGCCCTTGCCGGTAGGGCCGCTTGAGCCACCCCCGGAACAGGCTGCCAAACCCAGCGCGAGTAGAACGACTGATATCCATTTCATAGAAACCTCCCGTTACATAACTTTAAGGTATTGAAACTTACTGTATTCAGCTTACCGTAAATTTAGCGTAAAAGCTCTACGGCCGCCAGTTGTAACCAACTGTAACGGACGGCTATCAATATCTGGGTACGGACTTATCAATTTGCTCGGCCCAGGCGTCGATGCCGCCCTCAACATTAAAACATTGGGTGAAACCGAGCCCGCGAAAATGTTCGGCGGCCTGACGGCTGGAATTGCCGTGATGGCAAAGAAAGGCCAGTCGGGTTTCTTTGGGCAATGCGGACAGTGCTTCAAAGCTGTCCTCATCGAGCGCATCGTGGGGATGCGGAAATTCGGCAATGGCGCGCGCGTGTTGCGGGCGTACATCAATCACGCGGTAGTTTTGCAAATCATTATTCATGGCATCGACGGACAGCGATTGCACCTTTGCTGGGGCATTGGGGTTGTCGATCGCCAAACCTGATCCGCGGACATCATCGATCCAGTCGATGGAAATACCGTTCGCGCGGGGCGCGCTGGCCAGATCAAAATAGACTTTGATGCCCTCTACTTCGGCCACTATTTCGTTGCCATTGAGTGGCTTGAGTTGGAACTGCGAGTGAAAGCGGGCATCGACACTCAGGTGCAAGGCAACGCCAGGCTCGGCATTTTCCATTGCCTGCTCAATGGCTTTAGCCGCTGCTGGGCTGATATGCAGAACCGGTGTTATTCGCACCGGGGCTGACACGCCGAGTACCTGATGCAGTTCGCCGCTGTTGTACATCTCATCGATGATGTCGCTGCCGCCGACCAGTTCAGCGTTGACATACAGTTGCGGGATGGTGGGCCATTGGCCGTAAATCTTGATGCCTTCGCGAATTTCCGCGTCAGCCAGCACGTCTACATGGGCATAGTCAGCGAGCAGTTCATTCAAGATTCCTGATGCTTTCGATGAGAAGCCGCAGCTCGGTTGTGAAGGCGAGCCCTTCATGAATAAAACAACGGTGTTTGAATTTAGCAGGGTGTCGATGCGTTGGCGTAGTTCGGGGCTGAGCATGGGAGGTCCTTGATTGAGGACGCTATTTTAGGTCAAAAACGAGTGCGTAGGACCGACGGGAGTCGGGACAAATTACGAAAGAGCATCCCGACTTCCGTCGGTCCTGCAATATTCAGCTAAATCTTACGCTTACCTGGGCCCGGTTAGGCATGGCAGGTGCGGTGCCGATGGTTTCGGTGGACATGGCCGCAACTCTGCTTGCATATTGAATGGCGTCAGAAAATCCCTGGTCCGGAAACAGATTCAGTGCCGCGACCAAGGCGCCGCTAAATGCATCACCTGCACCGGTCGTATCGATGGCTTTGACTGATTCGGAAGCGACCCTGTAAAACTGTTGGCTGTCGCCCCGCTTATTATCGCCGTGCGAAACAAAACAGCCAAAGCGACCGAGTGTTATCACGACGGTGAATTTGCCGAGCTTGCGACAAAGATCATGCAACACGGCATCTCCCGTTGCTGCCACCTGATCTCCCGAGACATCGGTGTCGGCAAATTTTTTGCAAAGCAATGCAAATTCGGTTTCGTTCGGGGTGAGCACGTCCACCATGTCCAGCAATTCACGGCTGAGCTGGGGATGTACGGGAGCCGGGTTCAGGACACAGAACGAGTGGTTTTTTTTGCCGAGTGCAAACGCAAACGCGATGGCATCCAGATTGTTCTCCAGCTGGCAAAGCACAATGCCGGCGTTTTCGAATTGCGATGTTTGTGCCTGTAGAAAATCCACATCGAGAAATTCATTCGCGGCCAGATTGACCGCAATCATGTTTTCGCCCTGGGCATTGACGACGATGCTGGAGGCCGCCGTCGGCATGTCGGTTCGCGTTTGCCAAAAAGCCTGCAGGTTTTCAGCGGCGGCAAAGTTTTTTGCGCATTCGCCGAGAGCGTCCTGGCCGATGGCGCCGATAAAAACGGTGGTCACACCTTGGCGTGCACAGGCAATGGCCTGATTGAAACCTTTGCCGCCCGGGCCGCTGGAAAAACCCACGGCACGCCGGGTTTCACCCGGCACCGGAAAATTATCGACCAGCCATGCATGGTCTTGGACATAACTACCGACTATCACGACATGCGAATGCATAGTCCGGAATTTATTTGATCAGGCCCAGCAACACACCGGCAATCGTGGCTGTCATCAAGGTAGCAATCGATCCGCCCAACACGGCGCGCATACCAAAGCGTGCAAGATCACTACGACGTTCCGGTGCCAAGGCGCCGATACCGCCGATTTGAATGGCAATCGAGGCGAAATTGGCGAAGCCGCAGAGCGCGTAGGTCAGGATCAAGCGAGAGTGTTCGCTAATGGCGCCAATGCCGTCACCGACCGGTGTTGCCGCCAACTGCAGATAGGCAACGAATTCGTTCAACACGACTTTCTGCCCGATCAAGCCACCGGCAATCACGGCGTCATCCCATTCAATGCCGATAACCCAGGCGATGGGTGCAAGTACATAACCGAGAATCAAACCAAGATTGAGTTTGACCGGCGCCGCGCCTGCAGCGGCGCCTTGGTTAAGCATCATGTTGAGGCTGTTGTAGCCATCCATGTGGATGTCGCCAAACCAGCCAATCATCGCATTGACCATGGCGATGAGGGCAACGAATGCCAGCAGCATCGCGGCAACATTCAATGCCAGCCTCATGCCATCCGAAGCGCCTGCCGCAGCGGCATCGATAATGTTTTTACTTTCGCGTTCGAAATGCACTTCGACTTTTCCGGTAGTAAGCGGCGTGCCGGTTTCGGGAATCAAGATTTTTGCGATCAGCAAAGTAGCGGGTGCCGCCATGATGGATGCGGCGAGAAAGTGTTTGGCATAGATAATTTGCAAGGCCGTATCGCTGCCCGCCAGCATGCCGATATAAATGGCCATTACGCCGCCGGCAATATGCGCCATGCCACCGATCATCATGGTCAGCAACTCGGAGTCGGTCATTTTGCTGATGTAGGGCCGTACGGTGAGAGGCGCTTCGGTTTGCCCGATAAACACGCTGGCACAGACCGACGTAGTTTCGGCGCCGGAAACTCGCATCACTTTGGTGATGAGCCACGCCATCACTTTGACGATCTGCTGCATGATGTTCAGGTGATAAAGAATCGCCATCAACGCGGCAAAGAAAATGATGGTGGGCAGCGCATGGAAAACAAAGATAAAGCCGAGTTTGTCGGGCTTGCTCAATGCACCGAAAATCATCTCGGAACCGGCATTGGTAAAACTTAGCAAGGTGACGAATGCTTCGCCCATTTTCCCGAAAATATAACTGCCGAACGGTGTCAGCAAGACAAAGGCAGCAAAGGCAATTTGAAGAAAAACACCGGTACCCACCAGCTTCCAATCGACTCGCGATTTATTATTCGAAAACACCCACGCAATGCCGATGAGTACAGCCAAGCCGAACAGGCCCTTCAAAATATCCATGTGTTTTGATCCCCAAAGCAATGTGGCAGGGTAGTGCAGACGGTGGTTTCGAGCAAGTTAAGGCCTTAATCGCGGGCTATCACTCGATTGCGGCCCTGCAGCTTGGCGGCTCTGAGTCTGCGGTCGGCATGCTTGAGCAGGCTTGAAATATCACTGGCATCTTGCGGGCAACAGGCAATGCCTGCCGAAAAGCTCAGCGACCTGGGCGCCGAATCCGGGTCATTCATGAACGGATTGTCGTTAACCCGTTTGCGCAACGATTCGAGCCTTTCCCAAGCGGTTCCAATGGGCATGCGCATAATCAGCAGGAATTCTTCGCCGCCAATCCGGATAAGGGGTTCTTCGCCAGCGAGTTCATCGCGGAGCGTCTGCACGACATGCCGTAATGCCTTGTCGCCGACAAGATGCCCCATGTCATCGTTGATGCGTTTGAAAAAATCCAGATCAATAATGGCGACTGACAGTGTGGCGTTTTCGGTTTTGGCACGCTTGAGCAATTGCGGAACCCGGTGGTTCAGGAAAAGCCGGTTGGGCAAACCGGTGAGGCCATCGGTGCCGGATAATTGCACTAGCATTTGCATACGATAAACAACGACAGCCGTCAGCATGCTGATGGCAAACAATATGACGACGCGTTGGATTTGGTTGGAGGCGGTAACAATGCCATAGTCAATCGAAGCAGTCATGCCGTCGGTCTGATGCATGATGAAAAGCGACAGCAATGAAAATTGCACGATCGCCAGTGCCCCCGTCAGCACGCAAACACGCACATCGTTACGTAGCGACGTTGCCAAGATGGCGAGCGGATAACAGCTCCAGACCACGACGCTATTCAAACCGGCAGAGGGATTGTTCAGCGAGAGTAAAAATAAAACAGTACTCACCATGCTCACATCGCTTGCCGCCGACACAAATGGCAGCCAGCGATACAGTCGGTGGTGTTTCGACAGGCTTAGCCACAGCAGGCTCAGTAAAAACGCCCCCACCGCCCCCATCGCCCCGCTGATGCTTTCATAATAGGAGCCGCCAAACAGCAAGTTGGTAACCGGTAGCAAGAGCAATAATAGAGTGGATGCCACCCGGATGCGCGCGATGAGAAGTTCGCCGCCAGCGCCGATTTCGAGCATGATTTCGTCGGGACGCTCGCGCAGGTCACGCGATAAATCGTCCAAACTCTGTTTGACTGTGCTCACAGCTTGTCCCCGGTCATCGCAGCATCATACGGGTATTGCTTGCGAATAATCTATTGCCAACCTCAGGCAAAAAAATCCCGGCCTAGTGAGAGCCGGGATCAAAGAGAGTTGTCTTAACGAATTAAAAGACTCTGGGCCGTCGAGATAGTTCCCGAGACGTGAAAGCCCGGATCTATTTCGTGATTTCGATTACCACTTCTTCGACTGCGTCATCACGGGAGTCATCATTTTGACTGATCCACACCCTGCGTTCTTCATAGGTGTTGTCATTGAAATGCATGCCAATGGGTGGCGGCGGTGGAGGAGGAGGCGCCGCCGGTGGCGATGAGGCCCCCGGAGTACGTGGCGGCGCAGGGGGCGCTGGCGGTGGTGGTGGCAGAAATTGCATGGTGTTGGCTTCGGGTGCCGTGATTACCAGCGTCAGTGCTTTACGTTCACGCAATACGCTCAAGTTTACTTTTTCACCGACTTTTTTATTGCGTAATACCCGCATCACATCGCGTGGTGATTCCGTGGCGCTGGATTCAACGCGCTGGATGACATCGCCGCTTTGCAGACTCTTCATGCCCGGCCCGGCACTGATAACCAGAACTCCTTTGTCGGTGCCGAAATAACGCCCCAATTGTGCATCGAGCGATGCCAGGTTCAGACCTTGCCAGCGCATGGCTTCGAAAATATGCGGAGGGGCACAATTTTTTTTGCCTGCTTTTTCGCAATCGGCAAAGGCCATGATCTCGATATTTTCGCGACCTTCGGGACCGCCCATGATGATACGTTTGGAATGTCCGTCGGCATGTGGCGTAAAACCGCGGTCCATATCGCTAAACATCATGACGCGTCCGATGTTGTCGACTTTGACGCTTGTTTTTCCCGATTTGCCGGCGCGGGCATACGTCAGTTGGACGTTCTGGCCTACTTTTAAATTCGAGAGCAATTCGCGCGCCTTATCAACACCGGCTTTACCGCTACTGCCGATGTTGTTTCCATCAACGCTTAACAGAACATCGCCCGAGCGGAGCCCCGCTTTCGCGGCGGGGCCATCGGGAGTGACGGCACCAATCAAGACGCCGTTCGCTGCGGCATTGGGCGACATCACGATGCCGATACCGGGCTTGGGTTTCATGCTTTCGCCATGGGCAGGTGCCATGCGACGCTCGATAACGACTTCACGAGGGCCATGGTCACCGGGGGCAGGTGCCCACTCTGGTCCGCCGTGTTTGCGAATGTCGATATTGATCGAATGGTCCGGCCCCAACTTCTTGGAAAGCTCTTCGATGCGCGCTACCAAGCGGTCGATTTCGGCTTTGGCCGCTTGTTGTTCGGCGGCGCCGGTTTTTGCTGTTTCGCCTGCGAAAGCACTGCTCATTAAAGTGCAGGCTAATACCAGACTGAGTGTTTTCAATTTCATCTTGAATCTCCGGTGTAGGAATGAGGTGTTGTAAAACAGTCGAATCAATAGGATTCCACCAGGGCGATTTCGTAAGGCCGCCCTTCCGCCTGTTGGAAGCGTTGTGCCGAATATAGCCCCGTCGCTTCCTGCAAAATGCCGACGCGTTGCTGCCATAAAACCAGTTGCTGCGAAGCATTCAGCGTGCCGGCGGCAAGCTGGGCATCGATCGTATGAATGCGATCTTCCAGCGCCAGACTGATCACTTCCGCGCTGGCGTTGCCGGTGGTCGAGTTACGCGTGACGACAAGAATATTTTCGAGTTGCGATGACTGTTGCATGACCGACTGCAATGCGGCGTCATCCGGGTTATCGATCAAAGTGGGCGAATTCAAACTCATCGGAATAATGGCCAGCAATGCCAGTCCGGCCGCCATGGCATAGGGCAGGAAGCGGCGTCCGGTCTTCTTCTGCACAGGAGGCAGATGCGGGGCGAGTATCGGCCAGAGTGATTGCATCGGAGCTTCCAATGGCAAATCACGCAGGGCTTGTCCGATGCCGACACCGTTATGGTGCAAACTCAAATCAGCCATGGCTGGGTACCTCCTTGTCTATGTTCAAGAGTTCACGCAGCTTTTTGCCGCCGCGCGCGCACTGCGATTTTGAAAATGAAATGGTCTTGTCCATCGAACTGGCGATCTCGTCGTGGGTGTAGCCCTCGACGTGATAAAGCCAGAGCACGCTGCGGGTGGTAGCGGGTAATTGGTTCATAGCCTGAGTAAGCCGCTGCACATCGGCTGCCTGTGGCGGTAGCAAAATGTCGGCTTCCAGAAAGTCCGACTCCCCCGATAATTCAAGTTCCTGACCGGGGTGGCGCTTGCGGATGCGCATCAGGGACTCGTTGACGGCGATTTGTCGCAACCAGCCCCAAAAAGGCGAGTCGCCGCGAAATTCCGATATTTTCCCGAATAGCTTGAGCATGGTTTCCTGCAATATGTCTTGGGCTTCCTCCCGCTGGCCGCAGAGCCTGAGCGCGAGTGTGAAAACGGGCCTTTCAAACCATCGGTAAAGCTGCTCGAACGCCGCTGCCTCGCCATTACGGGCGCGGGTAAGCAGGCTGGCAGGAACATCAATGGCGAAAGGAGATGTCACGGTTATTGGGATGCACTCGGGTTAAAAAGGGTCGCAACAAAGTAGGCCTCGAAAACAATATACTGTGACGTATATCTCAAGGAGTTCGATATGGGCATGTTCGTCGTTTTAGCGCTTTTGATATTTGTCGTCATTTTCGTTGCAAAAATGGTGCGAATGGTTCCGCAGGGTTATGAGTGGACAGTCGAGAGATTCGGCCAATACACCCATACGCTCTCGCCAGGCCTGCATTTCCTGTTTCCGGTCGTACAGGGCATTGGCCGCAAAGTGAACATGATGGAACAGGTGCTCGAAATTCCGTCCCAGGATGTCATTACCAAAGACAACGCCGTGGTGAAAGTGGATGGCGTGGTGTTTTTCCAGGTGCTGGATGCCTCCAAGGCAGCGTATGAAGTATCGAATCTGGAACAGGCTTCGATTGCCCTGGTGATGACCAATATCCGAACCGCCATCGGCTCGATGGATCTGGACGAATCCTTGTCCAAGCGCGATGAAATCAATGCAAAATTGCTGCACGTGGTGGATCAGGCCACCCACCCTTGGGGCATCAAGGTCAACCGCATTGAATTGAAAGACATTCAGCCGCCACGGGACCTGGTCGATTCGATGGCGCGGCAGATGAAAGCCGAGCGAGAAAAACGCGCCAATATTCTTGAAGCCGAAGGTTTTCGTCAGGCTGAAATTCTGAAAGCCGAAGGCGAAAAGCAAAGTACGATTCTCGCCGCCGAAGGTAAGCGCGAAGCGGCATACCGCGAAGCGGAAGCACGTGAACGTCTTGCAGAGGCAGAAGCCAAGGCGACACAACTGGTCTCAGCGGCCATTGCATCGGGTGATGTACAGGCCATCAATTATTTCGTTGCACAAAAATACATCGAAGCTTTGAAGGACTTTGCCAACTCGCCAAATCAAAGACTGATGATTCTGCCTACCGAAGTCACCGGCGTGATGGGAAGTATTGCCGGTATCGCCGAACTTGCAAAAGAAGGTGCAGCAAGACAAAAGTCGGCGGCCGATGCCAAGAAAGCCTAAGCAGGGATAAGGAATTTTAATGTCTACGCAAATGATCGTATGGTTGAGCGTCGGATTACTGCTGATAGCGGCGGAAACGATGGCACCCGGGCTTTTCATGATTTGGCTGGGATTGGCCGCACTCGTGATTTTCTTTATTGTCTGGTTGATACCTGGCCTGTCGTTATTGATGCAGGTGGTTTTGTTCGTCGTTTTTTCCTTCGTGATGGTCGGTATCTATTTCCAGTTTTTCCGCGGCAAGGAAACACCAAGCGACAAGCCTTTCCTCAATCGTCGCGGTGAGCAATTGATTGATCAGGTTTATCCACTGGAAAGCGCGATCGTCAATGGCCATGGCCGAGTAAAAATCGGCGATGCCTTTTGGACCGTCCAGGGCGCAGATATGCCGGTTAATAGCTTGGTTCGCGTGGTAGCAGTAGACAGCATGACACTCAAGGTTGTGCCGGCCGAGTAATTCGTTTGATGCTTATGTTGAAATCCCGGCTTTGGCCGGGATTTTTTTGCATGGAAGTTTTGTTATTGCTTGCAGGCTGGCAAGCAATAGGCAGATCGTGGGTTCATAAAAATGAACTTGGTGTCGATGTCATGGTCAATAAGCCGGTTAATGGCCATCACTGCAGGGACGCATGCTTTCAAGAATGGAATCGGATATCAGGGTGGGTGTTGATGCTTTGCATTGGCAAAACGCCTTTGTCTTTTCCGCGCAGCCGCAAAAAGCGACACGATCAAACTGGCAGCATGTCGTACTGGCGGCCGTGTGCTTTTTACACGCCGCCCTGATCGCCTATGGCTATTACTGGCAAAAGGACTTTCAGAAAAGCAGGTTCACTGAGGATGAAGCTTTGCAGGTCAGCTTCATCGACAGGGTTTCGATTCCTGATGCAGAACTTTCCCATTCGGCCGGGAATGAAAAGAAAAAGATTGTTACGACACGATCAGGCGCATCGCAGGAAGTGACAAACGACGCGAATGTGTTTGTCGAAGACCCTGATATATCCGAGCGGCAATCCTTACGGTTGACGATGGATGCCGATGAATGGAAGCCGGTGGAAGTTGGCGCTCCACGCAACCCCTTGAAGCGGCAATACATTGCTCTTGCCGGCCGTGCGGAGCCGTTTATACACGGCATAAAACTCAGCAACAAAGCGACTCCGCATCAAAGGCTGCAGCAGCTAGGCAAGCTATTTGGCGCGGTGGAGTATGATCCCTGCAAGGAAGCTATGAATCGAATGGCAAGCGGACAGTCGCAAGTGAATGCAATTGATCTGGAGCACGACTTGCAAGCCATCGAACACCACTGCCGACCCTAAATCAGAATTTTCTTAACCACGCGTAACCGCTATTTTCAAACCTGCTTAACCCCACTTGTTTCCGGTCGGCGTTAAACCCAGCATGGCCGACATCGAAAGATCGTCGGAATATTCATTCCGCTGAAGGCGGCTTAGCTTGGGGAGTTTTGTAATGCGTAAAATCGGTTTTATGCTTGCATCGGCGGCACTGGTGATTGGCTTGGCAGCCTGTGCCAAGACGGAAGAATCCGCAGCGGATGCGCCTGCGGCTGATGCGGCAGCGGCGAGTGATTCCGCTGTCGCCGGTTTTGCGGAAGAGTCGAAAATGGCCGCTGCGCCACAGGCACGCATGCAAGAGAAGGGTGATGAAGCGCTTGAAGACGCTTCGGCAGAACCATCCGTGTCGCCCGAGCAACTAGTCTCTGGAGCAACATCCTACGTCGATGCGCAACGCAAATTCATTCGCACCGCCAATGCCGATTTCCGGGTGCGGGATGTTTATGAGTCGGCTATCGCCATCGAAAATATCGTCGCCAAGCTGGACGGTTTCGTAGTGAACAACCAGATCGGGGCGAATGTCGATCGCGTTAATCGTTATTCGATAGGCAATGCAAAACTAATGGAGCTGGCCGAATATACCGTTCGCGGAAATCTGACGGTGCGAGTTCCGAGCGACAAAACGCAGGACTTTCTGCGTGCCATGGTGGCGCAGATCGAGTTTCTCGATCAGCGCCATTTCGAGGCGCGCGATGTGCAGTTTGAATTGCTGAGAAAACAACTTGAATTCCTGCGAAATCAGGAAGCACAAAAACAGTTGGGAGAGCTGAGCACATCGCCTGGAAAAATTGCCGATAAAGCCGCCGTAATATCCGGTCAGAACGATGCCAAAGCCAATCGTGATGAGGCCGCCGTGCTGCAGAAGGAAGTGGAAGATAAAGTTGCTTTCAGTACGATAAGCCTGTCGCTCTATCAATTAAGCAAGGTTCGCAAAACCGAAATGGACGATGTCGACGCTATTGCCAAGGCGATTCGTCCCGGGTTTTTCAGCCGCTTGTTCAGCGCCTTTTCGACTGGTTGGTATGGCTTGCTGGACATCGTGATTGAGTTGTTTACGCTTTGGCCGCTATGGTTGGCGGCAGGCTTAGGTATTTTTGCAATCAAGCGTTATCGCAATAGGTAATGGCTGAAAATAAAAGACCGGCTCTATGGGATCGAGCCGGTCTTTATAAGTAATGAACTCAATGCATTCTCAGGATTTTTCAATTTCTGCGAAAGCGTCCCGGGTTAAGTTTTCTGCGACACCCGCCGTGCAATGCACTTCGTCTTCGATCCGCACACCGCCGAAGCGGGTGAGATGTTCGACATTATTCCAATTGATGATCGAAGCATGTTTTGACGTTTTCAACTTCGCCAGCAAAGTCGGGATGAAATAAATCCCCGGTTCGATGGTCACCACCATGCCAGGTGTCAATGTGCGCGTCATGCGTAAATAAGGATGGCCATTGGGTTTGGGAATTAATGCGCCGGTTTCATCGGCGGCGAAGCCGGCAACATCGTGCACTTGTAATCCAATCGGATGGCCCAGACCATGCGGGAAGAAAGTGGACGTGATGCCTGCTTCCATCATACTGCCCGGGTCCATGTCCACGATGTCCAATGCCTTGAGTACGCTGCCCAGACGCAGATGGCATTCCAGATGCAAATCGCGGTAATCGGTGTTCGCCCGTACCTTTGCGGCGAGCGCGATTTGTTCTTTATCGACGGCATTCACAAGGTCGGCAAAGCGGGTGTCGCTATTGCCCCATGTGCGGGTAATGTCGGAGGCATAACCGTCAACTTCGGCACCGGCATCGATCAACAGCGAACGGTGCTCCTCTGGCTTGTCGAAACTTTTGTATTGATAGTGAAGCGTTGCACCATTTTCATTGAGTCCAACGATATTGTTGTAAGGCGTATCGCTGTCGGTATGTCCGGCGGCTTTCAAAAATGCCAGATTGATGCCGGCCTCCGATTCGCCGGAACGGAATGCGGCGCGCGCCGCCAGGTGACCATGCACACCTTTGCGCTGTGCTTTTCGCATCAGGTTTAATTCGTAGGCCGTTTTAAATGCACGATGAAAATGCAGATGATGGATGACGGCTGCCGGATTATTCGGCGCAAATTCGCCGATCGCTGCATCGGCCTCGCCAATAATCGCTGACTTGCCCTGCGGTAAAAACTTTGACGCCTGCTCCGGGCTGTCAATGATATGGATATCGAAATGTTCGACCCAGTCCCCTTCGGGTGCACTCGGCGGCACATGCCAGTAATCGTCGGGCTGGTAGAAAACGAGCGACGGTTTTTTCCCGGGAGTGTGAATAATCCAGCTATGCGGGTGCTTTGTCAGCGGCAGCCAGTATTTAAATTGCGGATTGGGTTTGAACGGGTAGGGCATATCATCAAGAAAACGATATTTTTCGATGCCCGATGCAATGACTAGATGATCAAAACCACCCGCAGCCAAGGCCAGATCGGCGCGATGGATAACGGTGGCGATGTGCTCGCTGTAAAGGCTCATGATTTTTCTCGTGTTTGAAATCGGCGAATGCCGGATTTTATAGCTTATCTTTCAAATAATCCCGTGATACACAACTCAGCAGCGGCTCAAATAAGTCCTCATCCCCGAAGGCTATAGAAATCTCGTAGGGGCGATTCATGAATTGTCCCTCGGCATCCAAGCAACGGCGCTGGGTTCCTACCTGCGCAGGGAAGACAATGCGCTAAAATAGTAATTCGTTTCAATTACAGCTGTCGCCGTTCGCAATCGGCTTGCCGAGCGGTACCGGGTCACGAAAAAAAACTATTCGTTTTTTCATCTGCGTGGTGATCAGCAATTCGTTTTCTTCGGTCACCATCATGGCGCAGGCAAGTTTCATCTGCTTCACCATTTTGCCGAAGTTTCCCGGGCCCGCCGCCATCAGTGCGGAAGAAGCGGCATCGGCCAGTACGGGGTCGCGATGCAAAACCACTACCGCAGCCGAACCTTGTGAGGGCTTTCCCGTCATCGGATTCAGGATGTGTCCCCAGCGTGAGCCAGTCGGTGCCACGTGAAATTCATTGAAATTGCCTGAACTGAACAAGGCTTCATTGCCCTGTAACTCGACTTGTCCCAACTCGCCACCAAAGGGGTCATTGAGCATCACGGTCCAAGGCTTGGTATCTTGATTGCCGATAGTGAATTGATCGGAACCCATTTTCACCAGGGCGTCGCGTATTTGATGTTTCGTCGCAATACGCCGGATTTCTATGGCGGCAGACCCTTCGAGTATGGTCGAGAAATCCAGCTGGGTATTGGGGTTGTCGGCGGAGATGGTGCTTCCATCGACGTTGATGTCGAGAAAAGCTGGCTTGTGAGCCATCCATCCTGAAATTTGTTCGTTATTGGGTGGTGAGTCGCTGATTGGAAATTGATCGGTATAAAAACCCCACATCCTCACCAGTGCGCCAATACTCGGGTCGTAATAAGCATCGCTGGCGAGATAGAGGGATTTGCTGATGTCGAGTAGACGCAGGTTCTCCTTCGAAATCGTTGCACTGCGTCCCGATGCCAGGGCAACATTGATAGTACGCAGTTCCGAGGGTTTCCACGCATGCGATTGACGATTCTGGTTTTGCTGCCAGTCGTTAATCAACCGGGTGGTTTGCGTAAGGGCTTCGGACGTAGCATTGCGGACCAGCAATTGGGTGTCGCTACCTGGTATGGCCACGGTCTGGTAATCGGCATCGGATGTAGAGCAGCCAAGCATCAGTATGATGATGGATGCCAAGGCGATTTTTTTGATAAGCCTCATATCAAACGTAATGGCCACCCGGTGAGTCAACCCAATCACGGATAAAGGCGACATCGACCTGCGAGACATCGATAAAACGAAAGCCAGTCCATATCTGGCCCGGCGCGCTTGCTTCATCGGACCACAGTTCATGCGCCCCGATATTCAGGTTTTTCGTGACGCCTGATGCGTCAGGCAAACTCAATCGCAATTGAAACAAGGCATCGTTGGTAATCGGTTTGTGCATGATTAGCAACATGCCGGTTTCGGACAGATTACTCAAACGACCAATCACTTCGTCGGTCATGGTGTCGTAGACCTCTACGTTGTAGCCGACTTTACGACGTCGGGCCCGGCGATATTCGTTATTCATCGGGCAGGGTCCTCCGCTCCGGGTTGGCCGGCAAATGAACGCAGCGCGTTCATTACCGATTGCCATGCGCGATCAATCATTCCGCCCGACTGTTCTACGACGATATGTAACTCATCGCGGGTCATCATTTTTGCCAATGCATCAAGATGATATTCGGCGACTTTCTGACCGCGCTGATTCACGAACAAACTGTGTCCAGTCACCGTGCTGTACCAAGCGAGGCGGCGGCGTACACGGTCACCCTGTTGGTTGGTGGTAAATTCAAACCAGGTCCCGAAGGCGATGGATTTCAACTGATCGTAGCGTGTTTGTTCATCGGCGCTGAGCGGTATTTTTTTGGCTTTTACGGTGGAGGGATCTTCACCAAAGCGTGCGCGTGATTTGAGTCGCATGGTCAGTTCGGTACGGCTGGCTGAATCGCCTTCCTTGCCCGATTGCGGGTCAATCAAACGCTCGGTAATGGCGGCGGCTTCATCTTCCTGATAACCCACCTGAGTGAGCGAACTTTCCAGCTCCTGTTTGAGTTGCTGCGCTTCATCCGCCGAGATGGGCGATTGCCCAGGGCCAGCCTTGGCCACTTGAATCAGGCGTTCGGCAACGTGCAGGTGTTGTTTCCAGCTATCGGAATCTTCGCCCGAGCGCAGTGCGGTCAACGCCATTACATCGGTCCATGCCTGGCTCAATAAGGTATGGGTAAAACGAGGAAGGGCCTGGTCTTTCAGTAAGCCGGTGACGGCGGCCGCTGCCTGCTCGCGGGCCATGGCAAGTTTTTCCTTGCCACGCGCTGCTTCAATATGGCGCTTCTCGGCGACTTCAGCTTTGCGACTGAGAATTTGCAGATGCGAATTGATATCCAGCAATAGCTGCTGGAACAGTGACATGTCGCCGTCAAATTCTCGCACGGTGCGGTCAACGACCGCATTCATTTTGCTCATCAATGCGGGGTCGGCGTCATCATCGCTCATCCAGTAAGCGCCGGACTCGGCGATGGTGCCGAGCATTTGCCTGGCGGGATGATTTTCCTTGGTAAAAAAACTCTTGTCCTGTAATGCCACGCGCATCAATGGCACCTGGAGTTTGGCCAGTAGATGGGCCGCCGGGCTATTTTCCTTGACGTCTTTGTTGATGCTCTCAAACAACATGCCAACCAGATCAATCGTGTCGCTATCTTCCGGTTTCAGAACGGGCGCATCCTGATCGCCCGAGTCCATCCGCAATTGCGACATCAAATCCTGCTTGATGTGCTGGATCGTACGCGCGGTCGGCTTGCCGCCACTTAATACCGGCGTCGCCGGCTTGCTTTGGAACATTTGCAGCGTTTTTTGCAGCAAACCAATCGGCACGGGCGGAGAATGGTTTGCGCCGGGCTGGATTCGTTCCGGATTCAATTTTCCGAGCAGTTGTTTTCGACTGGCCAACAGCTGGCGCATCATATTGAAGTTGGCCATGTCGGGGTCGTTGGTTTGTTTACCAGGTCCGTCGGTTGCAGGCGGGCCGAACGCAACGTTATTGCCGACATTGCCGCCCTTCGCGATTTCCTTGGTCAAATCGTTTTCAAGCGGTGAATTTTGCAGAGTCTCGCTGTTACGGAGCGACGAGCGGGCCGTATTTTTATGTGGAAGTTCGTCCATGGAAAGCCCCAAGCTCTGACTTTCCGTTTTCTTCGCGGCAGGCTGTGCGCCATCGGAAATTTTTTCGATGGCTACATTTTGCGATTTTGGTCGCGCCCGTATCGGCACGTATTGCAGATTGGGGAGTACATTGTTTTTAGACAGATAATTATTGATCGATTCGATTAAATTACCGTAAAGAGGCATGGCTTGTTTTTCGAAAACCTTGAAAAACATCAGGCGGTGTTCTTCCGCCAAGCCGAGGCAGTCCGAAGCTTCGCGTAGCATGCGACAAACCGCCTGGGGTCCGATTGGCAAGGTTTCGGAATCGAAAGCCGGCTTGCCTGCCAATACGCCGAAGCGCTGGCCGAGCAAGTAAAGCGGCAAGCTGTTGCGCATTTCGGCACGGTTGGAAATTTCGGTCATGACCGTGGTTTCGTCCATTTCCAGATCATTGACCAGCGACATTTCATTGCTGGACGACTGGCCGAAGCGCGACATGAACAAGGGTTTGGCCTGGAACGGTTCGCGCAAGCAGGCAAGTTCGGCTTCCAGCGCGATCAAGAACCTGGGAATCAAATCCGGACGGGTACGTTTAATCAGGCGTTGTGCTTCGAGCCAGCGTGTTTGCACGGCAGCGCTGCGCGCCTGTTCGGCAAATTTGAATAATTGCTGTTCGAACTCGTTGAGACTCGAGGTGACGCCATGCTCGAATTCATCCGCGGCAAACTCAAGAATGCCTTCAAGCAGATTTTTTGTCCGTTTGGGCAGATTTTTTGAGGCCAATGTCGGCGCTGCGTGATGCGCCTCTATCGATAGACCAGTCATGTCAGACTCCCAAAATTATCCCCGCCGTGATTTTAGGCACAGCGGGGCAATTGAAGCCAGTCTAATACGCTTATTTAAAAAAAATTATCGTTAAAAACAGGCGTTGGCCGATTTTTTAGTTTTTTCCGTTCCAGCGCAGGCTGATTAAACCACTTCTTCCGGGGGTGTTGTAGCCAGGGATCAGTTCATAGTCCTTGTCACCCAGATTTTCCAGACGCGCTTCGAGGCTCCAGGCTTTGGCAAAATGATAGCCAAGACGGACATCGATTCGGCCATAGCCCGGCGTAGAGGGGCCAAAATCCGGTCGTTCAGAAGCGGCTTGAAAGTCCAGACCCCAATCCCATTGCTCGTTGATGTTGAAGTCGGCTTTGATGTTGAGTTTGCGATCGGCACGGCGCAGCAATTTGCTGTCGTTATCCAGATCGCGGGCATCTTGCCAGCCGGCATTTGCAGTGAGCAAAAAGGATTCGCCCTTGTAGTGATATTCCACTTCGGCGCCTTTCAAGCGGGCATGCTTGATGTTGACGGCCGATAACAAGGGGCCTTCAAAAGCGATCAATTCATCGACCGAGGTGTGATAGCCCGATAGCTCAATGGTCTGTCGGCTGCCGATGTCGAAAATGAAACCCAATTCGGCGCTGCGTGAAGATTCAGGTTGCAAATCCGAATTGCCGGCAAAGTAGATATCGCCAAAGAAAGGGAAGCCCGGGTAATACAATTCATTGAAATTGGGCGCGCGGAAACCCTGGCCCCAGCTTGCTCGCAGCCTCATATCGGCAGTGATATCGAGACCCCAAGCGGCCTGTCCGGTAGTTTTTCCGCCGAACTGGCTATTGTTGTCGTGACGGGCCGACAGCTCGAAAGTATTCCGGTCGAATTCGCCGCGCCACGTCGCAAACAAGCCGGTATTGCGACGTGTTTCGTCGATGGTAAGCAAGCCGTAGTCTTCGCTATAACCACTCTCCTGGCTCCAGTTCACGCCGATGTTGATGCGGTTTTGTTCATTGGCATCGATCGTGTTGATCCAATCGAATGCCAGTCGGCGGGTGCCGAAAATACTGGCGTAAACAGGCGTTTCAAGTTTGTCGTAGCTATGGCTCACGCTAACCGAGTGATGCCAGATATCCGTGATGTCGCCTGTCAATACAACACCGGCCTGGCGGCTTGTTCTATCGGTTTCGCCTTGATCGAACTCACTGAAAGCATCAATCGCAGCAACGAATGCACTCAGGGAGTGCGAACCGACGGCCAGCTTGCCATTTAGCAAAAGATGGCTGTTGTGAAAGCCGTCATTGTCTTGATTAAAACTTGTTGCGGAAAAGCCTTTGGCACTGCCGTAGCCGAGCACCGCGCCAATATTGTTTTCCTTATCGCCGTATCCAAAGCCGACGTCGAGTTCGGCGCGTCCGTAGCTACCCGCACGGAACTCGGCGAAGGTATTTTTTTCACGGGTAAAAATATTGATCACGCCGCCAATGGCGTCCGAACCCCAGAGTGCCGCACGTGGACCGCGAACGATTTCAACGCGTTCAATCATGGCAAGCGGCAGATTACTGAAGTCATAATTGCCTTGCGTGGCGGTATTGATGCGCACGCCGTTTATCAAGACCAGTGTGTGATTGGAATTGCTGCCGCGGGTAAATATCGACACATTGGCGCCGTTGCCGCCACTGCGCACAACATCCAGTCCAGCCTGTTGACTAAGCAGGTCGGCGACATCCGAGACCTGGCTGCGTTCAATATCCGAACGGGTAATGACTGTCACCGAAGCCAGTGCTTTTTCCAGCGCCGTCTCGCTGCGGGTTGCCGTGACTTCAACGGTGTCCAGGGTATTGGCTTCATCGGCCGCGGCCGAAAATGAAAATGCTATGGCGACGGCCATCGCCGTCAGTTTGAAACGATTCAACATGTGGTTCTCCGAAATGCACACCCGCTGGGCAGCCGTTACGACGGAGAAAAGACAAACGCGGGGCGCGCACCACCAGGAAAGCGACCGACACTCGCCCTGTTGCCCGCCGCAACATGCTGTTGGGTCAAAATGACCCGGCAATAGGCCGGTCTCCGGGCTTATCAACTAGCCTAAGCTGCCGCTTTCACCTTCCCAGAATGTGGATTCCAGTGGTTTTCGAAAGCGACATCGCGATTGCGATATTGATTACCGTTGCGGGGGCAGCGCTGGATTTACACCAGCTTCCCGACACCTGTTGCGGCGCGTAGTGTAAACGCTGCGTGAAGGCGTGGCCAGTTAAAAATCCTGTTCTGCGTCCAGCCCGTCAAATTCGCCGTTTTCATTGGTACGGCAATGCATCATGATCGGCTTGCAGCAGACCGGGCAGTCTTCGACGTAGTCGGAGTCACCGCTCGACGCGTCAATCAAGGCTTCGAAGCGTTCGCCGCAGTGCGGGCAACGGATTTTTTTAGTATCAAGCATGGCTGGATGATACGCGCAAAATGGGCATCAATCTGCCAGAAACAGGCCCATCACATCGTTGCTGAAGCGCTGTCCAAGATCGGTGGGCGTGATGTGTGCATTTTGTTCTTCCAGCCAACCCATGAGTTTCGCGTGTGAGAGCTTTTTATCGATCGCACGCCGGTCAAGCCCGGTACGTACTTCAAAATCGTTTATCGAAAATCCTTCCGACAGGCGCAAGGCATTCAGCATGTAATCGAAAGGGCGATTTTCGGCGGTAATGAGCTCGTCGCCGCCGATACGTTTTTCGCTGTGGGCGTGTTGCAGATAATCACGTGGATTTTTTAATTTCCAGCGACGCAGGATATCGCCGCTGGCACCGGAAGAAATTTTTCCGTGGGCGCCGGCACCGATGCCCAGGTAATCGCCGTAACGCCAGTAGTTCAGGTTATGCGCGCATTGCTTGTCGGCTTTGGCATAGGCCGAAATTTCATATTGCTGAAAGCCGTGTTCGGCAAGAATCGCCTGTCCTTGTTCCTGCAAGGCCCAGGCCGCATCTTCATCCGGCAAATTGGGCGGCGGCTTTGCGGCAAATACCGTATTGGGTTCGAGCGTCAGATGGTAGTAGGAAAGATGCGTTGGCGATAAGGCCATCGCACGTTCGACATCATGACGTGCCATCTCGATATTTTGCCCGGGTAGGGCGAACATCAAATCCAGATTGATATTCGAGTAACCGGCATCCTGTGCCATCTTGACGGCGGCTTCGGCTTCATTGGAATCGTGGATCCGGCCCAGCGTTTTCAGGCAGCCGTCGTTGAAGCTTTGAATGCCGAAACTCAATCGGTTAACGCCGGCACTCAGATAGTTTTCAAAACGCCCGTGTTCGGCTGTGCCCGGATTACACTCCATCGTAATCTCGGCATTCGGCGCAAATTTCAATCGTGCACGGCAGGCATCTAGAATGCGTTCGATCGCATCGGGGGGGAACAAACTGGGCGTGCCGCCGCCGAAGAAAACCGAATGGATTGATCGGCCCCATACCAGCGGCAAATCCTGTTCCAGATCGTTTGTCAGGGCATTGATGTAATCATCAATCGGCAGTTCGTCTTTCTGCTGATGCGAATTGAAATCGCAGTAGGGACATTTACGCACGCACCACGGGATATGGATGTAGAGCGAGAGCGGCGGCGGGATTAAAGCAGGCATGCAAGATGTCAGTGTTTGATGCGAGCGTTTAGCAGCTCACGCAGTTTCAATAATGCTTGTCCACGATGGCTGATCACATTCTTGATGTCGGCCGGCAATTGGGCAGCGCTGCATTGATATTTCGGAACGTAGAAAATCGGATCGTAACCGAAACCATTTTCGCCGCACGGCGCTGCCAGTATTTCACCTTCCCAAATACCTTCTGCAATCAATGGTTGCGGGTCTTCGGCATGTTTCAGCATCACGATCAATGAATAAAAACTTGCGCTGCGTTTTTCCTGTGGAGTGCCGTCTAGTTCGGCAAGCACTTTTTTGATATTGCCTTTGGCATCGCCATGTACACCGGCGTAATGTGCCGAAATCAAACCGGGCGCGCCATTGAGTGCATCGATAATCAATCCCGAATCATCGGCGATGGCGGGCAAGCCTGTTGCTGCACTCGCATGACGTGCCTTGATCAATGCATTCTCGACAAAGGTATGACCGTCCTCGATGGCATCGCTGACGCCTAATTCCGATTGCGTAATGATCGTGTAGCCGATGTCCGATAATAAAGGCTGCATCTCGGTGACTTTGCCGCGATTGGAGGTGGCGAGTACTAATTTTTTCATGGCGTTGTAGGAGCGCTCACGAGCGCGACAGGTGAAATTGCAGAGGTAAGGTTTTTCGTGAATTTGTCGAAGTTAAAGCATTGATTCTGTAACGCGCAGATGCATACCGCTGGGTAATGCCCGCCCTGTATTTACGAGTCGCTTAAAGCCTGTTGCTGCAACACCAACAATTCGCGAATGCCCTTGTCGGCAATGACGAGCAAGGCATCGAGTTCTTCGCGTCGGAAGGCATGGCCTTCGGCGGTGCCTTGTAGTTCGATGAAACCGCCGCCGTCGTTCATCACGACATTCATGTCGGTGTCGCATTGCGAATCTTCGGCGTAATCGAGATCCAGCACCGGATTGCCTTGATAGATGCCGACTGAAACGGCAGCGACAGCACCGAGAATCGGATTTTTGGTAATGTCGCCACGTTTTTTCAACACGGCAACGGCATCACAGAGTGCGACATAAGCACCGGTGATGGCGGCGGTGCGGGTGCCGCCATCTGCTTGCAGTACATCGCAATCGAGCGTGATCGTACGTTCGCCCAGAGCTTTGCGGTCGACGCAGGCGCGCAAGGCACGGCCAATCAAGCGCTGGATTTCCAAGGTGCGGCCGCCTTGCTTGCCGCTGGCAGCTTCGCGATTCATCCGGTCGTGGGTGGAGCGCGGCAGCATGCCGTATTCGGCGGTTACCCAGCCCTCGCCCTTGCCACGCAGGAAGCCCGGCGCCTTGTTTTCAATGCTGGCAGTGCACAATACACGAGTGTCGCCAAAGCTGATCAGCACCGAACCTTCGGCATGCTTGGTGAATTGGCGTTCAATGCGAACATCGCGCATTTGGTCGAACATTCTGGCGCTTGGACGGGACATGGTATTCCAATCATTTCATTATGCAGGGTCGAATAGATTACCATTGTCACCCAGTATTTCGGGAGTTAAGCATGATTCGTAGTATGACCGCGTTTGCCGGCAGTGAAGCGCTTGCCACGGGCGGCACGCTGAGTTGTGAATTGCGTGCGGTGAATCATCGTTATCTCGAGTTGTCCGTGCGCTTGCCGGAGGAGTTGCGTGCCGTGGAATCGAGTTTCCGCGAACGCGTCGCGCAAAAAGTGTCGCGCGGTAAAATCGATTTGAGTTTTCGTTATCGTCCGACAGCCGGTAACGTGACAGACCTGAAAGTCAATGAACGCTTGCTTGAACAGTTGTCGCAATTGAGTTTTCGTCTTGCCGACAAGTTTCCAGAGCCACGCACCGAAATCACCGAACTTCTGCGTTTCCCCGGGGTGCTGGAAGAAGCGCCGCTGGATCAGGCCGGCTTGCAATCCGAGGCGCTGGTAATGCTGGATTTGACCTTGATCGAGTTTGTCGTTTCGCGCGAACGCGAAGGTGAAAAACTGGCTGCCGTGATGCAGGAAAAAATCAACGGTATCGAACGCATCGTTGCCCAGGTGCGTGAATGGTTGCCAGAAATTCGCGTCGCGCTGCGCAATAAAATGGAAGTCAAACTGGCGGATTTGAAATTGCCGCTCGATCCGGGTCGATTGGAGCAGGAGGTAGTGTTGAACCTGTAGAAAATCGATGTCGATGAAGAGCTGGATCGATTGACCAGCCATGTCGCCGAAGCGCGACGCATTTTCAAATTACCCGAAGCCGTCGGTCGCCGTCTGGATTTCCTGATGCAGGAATTTAATCGTGAAGCCAATACCTTGGGTTCAAAATCGGTTGATAGCCGAACCACGCAAGCGGCGGTGGAGTTGAAAGTATTTATCGAACAATTACGCGAACAAGTGCAAAACCTGGAATAGGAAAAAACATCATGCGCGGAACTTTATACATTGTCGCAGCGCCCTCCGGGGCCGGAAAGTCGAGCCTAGTCAATGCCGTATTGTCCCGTGAAACCGGCATCGTGCTCTCGATTTCTTTCACCTCGCGCAAGGCACGGCCGGGCGAGCGCCACGCCCAGCATTACCATTTCATCAGCAAGGAAGAATTCGAGGCGATGATTGCCAACGGCGATTTCTTCGAACACGCGCTCGTTCATGGCGATTACAAGGGAACGGCAAAGCAATCGGTCGAACCACAACTGGCCGCCGGTAAAGACGTGTTGCTGGAAATCGATTGGCAGGGCGCACGCCAGGTCAGGGAAAAACTACCGGACGCCCTCAGCATTTTCATTCTGCCTCCTTCGAAAGATGCGCTGGAAACACGGATGCGCAATCGCGGCCAAGACTCGGAAGAAGTGATCAAGCAGCGGCTGGCGAACGCGCGTGAAGAAATGTCGCACTACAACGAATTTGACTACGTAATCGTGAATGAAAACTTCGACGCCGCCGTCAGCGAGTTACGCGCGATTTTCCAGGCGCAACGGCTTAAATGCGAAGCGCAACAGCAGCGGCACGTTGAATTGATTAAAAATTTGCTGACGTAAACCCGTTGCCAATAACTCGGCGATTATTTTCTTGGCGGCCTTGGAAGTGATTTTCCGCCAAGCTTCACGATGGATCCAATTAAGCATCGCTGATCGTTGAAAATAACGCCGTCATGCCCGGATCGGACTTTTGACGCGAAGCTTTCGAGCTTGAGTTTTTCAGCGCTCATCATACCCGGGCAGGTTTCCTGCAGATTGAGCATGTAAGCCTCGTCATTGACAACCCAGAAAACAACCCGCTTTTCATCGAGCACGAGCCATTTTGAAGACGGATTGCTTCGGAACTGGGGTACACGTCCAATGACCGATGCTTCATAAGGGGTCGGATCGACGTTGGACCGCTGCGGCATGGCTGCAGGAGAAGGTTCTGAAGTCATCATTGGTGCTGGACCCTGAACGGGTTCAGGAGTTTTTGTCGATATTGCCGGTTTAACGGCGGTTCTGGGACCGGGCGTTGTTGATTGGCGGGAAAGTTGCAATTCCATCGAGCGTAACTCGGATTGTTTCTTTGCGAAGTCTTGTTGCAGAAGTTCGATTTCTGCTTTCACTCGGTCTATATCGGCCTGTGTCACGGGGGCCTGCCCTGAAAGGCACGGACTCGCGATTAAGAAAAGCGCCAGTGTGGCGGCTACCAAAGTGCGTATCAGCATCTTGCATCTCCCACCAGACATTCTGTTCAGACAACATACTCCGGCTGAATTGCCAAAACAATGCGTCGGATAGGGCAGAAAGGCTAGATTTGCCGGTCTGGCATCAGGGAAGTCATTGCCACGGGAGAGCTAGGCGAGTAAAATGCGCGGTTCATTGTAACTTATTGATTTTTAGGGTTTCGCTCGGCCGAGCGGCCCTCTTAGGAGACTTCATGGCCCGTGTTACCGTAGAAGATTGCTTGGATGTAGTGGGCAACCGCTTTGAATTAGTGGTGATGGCTGCCAAGCGCGCTCGCCAACTCGCCAAAGGTGTTGAATCCACCGTTGAAAATCACGAGCATGAAGATAAACCCACCGTTTTGGCATTGCGTGAAATTGCTGCCGGCAAGATCAATGCCGAATTGATTGACCAGGTTGAAAAATCCGAACGTGAACGCCGTGAACGCGAAGCTCTGGAATGGGCTGCCGCGGAAGTGGTGGACGACGATTTATCCAAAGGTAGCGATGATTAATCGCTTGGCGTAAATACGCTGTCAGCCCAAGCTTTAACTTAAACACAAACGACCTCGGCAACGAGGTCGTTTTTTTATGCCTAAAGCATTGAAGCAAAACGCTTAGACAAGTAGTCTGAGCCTATGCCTCATGTTAAAGCCCCTATTGATCCCGCGCTTGCGCCCTGCCCGGACCCATGTCCGGATACCGTGCGTGCGCTTGAATTACGCCTGACGGAATATTTACCTTCCGCTCAAATTCTGAAAGTACGCCAGGCTTACCAAATCGGTGCCATGGCACATGATGGTCAGACCCGGAAATCCGGCGAAGCCTATATCACCCATCCGATTGCCGTTGCCGGGATTCTGGCCGACCTGAGACTCGACGCCGAAGCTTTGTGTGCTGCCATATTGCACGACACGCTGGAAGACACGCCCTTGCCGCGTTCGCAAATTGTCGACATGTTTGGCGAAACCGTTGCCGAGTTGGTCGATGGTGTTACCAAGCTAGACAAAATCCAGTTCAAAAGCCAGCAAGAAGCCGTTGCAGAAAGCTTCCGCAAAATGATGCTGGCAATGTCGCGCGATCTGCGCGTGATCTTGATCAAGCTCGCCGACCGCTTACACAATATGCGAACGCTCGATTCGATGAGCACGGCATCGCGCCGACGTATTGCCCGCGAAACTCTGGAAATCTACGCGCCGATTGCCCAACGGCTAGGTATGAATCGCATTAAATCCGAATTGCAGGACTTGGGTTTTCGCGCTTTGTATCCTATGCGTCATCGCGTGATTGCAAAACGTATTGCTTCGCAGCCGGTGATGCGTCGCGAAGCGCTCGCGACCATCGAAGCACAGCTCGCACAGAAACTGACGCAGGAAGGTTTGCCGGTTCGTGTGATCAGTCGCGTCAAGGCGCCCTGGAGCATTTACAGCAAGATGAAGCAGGAAAACAAAAGCTTCGATCAGGTGATGGATGTCTTCGGTTTTCGTGTTGTCGTACAAAAAGTAATGCAGTGCTATCACGCGCTCGGTGCAGTGCATTCGCTTTTCAAGCCGCTCGATGCCAAGTTTCGCGATTTCATTGCAATCCCGAAAGCCAACGGCTATCAAAGTCTGCATACCTTGCTGTTTGGGCCCTATGGTTCGCCGGTGGAAGTGCAAATTCGTACCGAAGAAATGGATTTGATTGCCGAGCGTGGCGTTGCTGCGCATTGGCTGTACAAGAATGCCGGGCGCACCAGTAATAGCGCGCAAATTCGTGCCCAGGATTGGGTGCGGGGATTGGTGGATTCGCAGGATAATGCTGATTCATCGATCGAGTTTCTGGAAAACGTCAAGATCGATCTGTTTCCGGATGAAGTCTATTTGTTCACACCAAAAGGCGATATTTTTTCCTTGCCTCGCAATGCTACTTCGCTCGATTATGCCTACGCAGTGCATACCGATGTCGGTAATCATGCCGTGGCCGCACGCGTGGATAAAAAACTGGTTCCACTTCGGATGAAACTGATCAGTGGTCAAACGGTGGAGATTATTACCGCGCCGTCGGCCAGCCCGAGCCCGCAATGGCTGGAATTTGTGATCACCAGCAAGGCGCGCACTGCCATTCGCCATTCGCTCAAACATCTTGAACACGAAAACGCGGTGGATCTTGGCCATCGCATGCTGGACCGAGCGCTGGAAAATCTTGACAGCTCGCTCGATCGTATCGCCGGTAAAGGGCTTGACCTGTATTTGCAGGAACACCGTTATCGCCGCCTCGAAGAGTTGCTCTCTGATATCGCGATGGGCAATCGTATGCCGGCAGCGGTGGCGCAAATTTTGGTGCAGGACGAAAACAGTTTGCCCTTGTCGAAAAATACCGGCATGAAAAATGCCGGCATTCCCAGAGCCGGCGAGCAAATTCTGATCAACGGCAGTGAACGCGGTGTACTCAGTTTTGCCGCCTGCTGCTACGCCATTCCCGGTGACGACATCATGGGCTATCTCAGCGCCGGTAAAGGGGTGGTCGTGCATCGCATGGATTGCCCAAACATGGTGGATTACCGCAAGCATCCGGAACGTTTCGTACCGATGGCCTGGGATCGCATCGTCGAAGGCGATTATCGTGTGAGTCTGCGCATCGAAACCGATAATAAACCCGGCACTCTCGCGCAAGTCGCCGCTGCCATTGCCGAGTGCAATTCCAATATCGATTCGGTGCAATACCGTGAACCCGATGCCCAAATGTCAATCATGGAATTCGTGATTGAAGTCCGCAATCGCAAGCATCTTGCTGATGTCATCCGCCGTGTCCGCCGCTTGTCGGTCGTGCATGGCGTGGAGCGCATGTAGCAGCGCCGCTGGGCGCAACTGCCTCTGCCGTCAACCTGTCGGGCCCAAGGGCCCTCCTGCCAACCCCACACCGCAGCGAATGTCGATGCCTTGCGGTAAACTTGCCAGCTAAACACGTTGAAGATGGCCGAGGGCAGGGAATGAATTGGTTAAGTGATTTACTGGAAAACGACCGCGATCCGAACGAAACCCGTGAATGGATGGAATCGCTAAAGGCGGTGCTCGATCACGACGGCCCGGAACGCGCGCACGAATTACTCGAACGCATGGTCGAATTGACCCGCCGCACTGGCGTGCAATTACCCTTTCATCCGACCACCGAATACATCAACACTATTCCTGCGCATCTGGAGCCTGCCATGCAGGGTGACCCGGCGATGGAATGGCGCATCCGTTCGATCATTCGCTGGAACGCGATGGCGATGGTGGTGCGTGCAAACCGCAAACCGGGCGAGCTCGGCGGCCATATCGCCAGCTTTGCATCATCGGCCACTTTGTACGATGTCGGTTTCAATCATTTCTGGCGCGCACCGACGGCGGAACACCCCGGCGACCTGCTGTATATCCAAGGCCATAGTTCACCGGGTATCTATGCTCGCGCATTTCTCGAAGGCCGCTTGAACGAAGGCCAGCTCGACAACTTCCGCATGGAAGTCGATGGCCAAGGCATTTCCTCGTATCCGCATCCGTGGCTGATGCCGGACTTCTGGCAAACGCCCACCGTGTCGATGGGCCTTGGACCAATCAGTGCGATTTATCAGGCGCGTTTCTGGAAATATCTGGAAGGCCGCGGCTTGATGCCGAAAACCGATCGCAAGATTTGGTGCTTCCTGGGCGATGGCGAAACCGACGAACCAGAATCACTCGGCGCGATTGCCTTGGCCGGTCGCGAAGGTCTCGATAACTTATGCTTCGTGGTCAATTGTAATTTGCAACGTCTCGATGGCCCGGTGCGTGGTAACGGAAAAATCATCCAGGAACTCGAAGGTTCGTTCCGCGGCGCCGGTTGGAATGTATTAAAAGTGATTTGGGGAAGTTATTGGGATCCGCTTTTACAGCGCGACAACCAGGGTCTGCTTAAAAAGTTGATGATGGAAACCGTCGATGGCGAATATCAAAACTGCAAAGCCTTTGGTGGTGCCTACACGCGTGAAAATTTCTTCGGAAAATATCCGGAAACGAAGGCGATGGTCGCCAATTTGTCCGACGAAGATATTCGCCGCCTGAATCGCGGTGGTCACGACCCGCATAAAGTTCACGCTGCCTATGCTGCCGCCGTTGCACAGAAAGGCCAGCCGACCGTAATTCTTGCGAAGACCGTCAAAGGTTATGGAATGGGTGCGGCCGGAGAATCGCTGAACCCGACCCATAACACCAAAAAACTAGATACCGAATCGGTCAAGATTTTCCGCGATCGTTTCCAGATTCCTGTTAGCGATAGCGATATCGAAAATTTGTCTTTCTATCATCCGGGCGAAAATTCGCCGGAAGTAAAATATCTGAAAGAACGTCGTGCAGAAAAAGGCGGTTACCTGCCGCAACGTCGCAGCAAGGCAACACAAAGTTTCGAAGTGCCAAAACTCGAAAACTTCGAGCGCTTGCTGAAATCTTCCGGTGATCGTGAAATCAGCACCACCATGAGCTTCGTGCAAGTGCTGAATATTATTTTGCGTGATAAAGATGTCGGCCCACGCGTCGTTCCCATCGTCGCCGACGAAGCACGCACGTTTGGTATGGAAGGCCTGTTCCGCCAGATCGGTATCTACGCACCGTTCGGCCAGAAATACAAACCGGTCGATGCCGACCAGTTGATGTATTACCGCGAAGACACCGCCGGGCAAGTATTGGAAGAAGGCATTACCGAAGCCGGTGCGTTTTCGTCCTGGCTCGCTGCTGCTACCAGTTACTCGACCAACGACCAGCCGATGCTGCCGTTCTATATTTTCTATTCGATGTTTGGCTTCCAGCGTATTGGCGACTCCGCCTGGCAGGCCGCCGACATGCGCGCACGCGGTTTCTTGCTCGGTGCAACCGCAGGCCGCACCACATTGAACGGCGAAGGTCTGCAACACGAAGATGGCCATTCGCATTTGCTGGCCGGCGCGATTCCCAATTGCAAATCCTACGACCCGACTTTCGGTTACGAAGTCGCCGTGATCGTGCAGGAAGGCATGAAGCGCATGATGGAAGAACAGCGCGATGAGTATTACTACCTCACGCTGATGAACGAAAACTACACGCATCCGGAAATGCCGGCCGGTGCCGAGCAGGGCATTCTGAAAGGCATGTACCTGTTGCAGGACGGCGGCAAGCCGAAGAAAGGCGCACCGCATGTACAACTACTCGGTAGCGGAACAATCTTGCGTGAAGTAATTGCCGCCGCGGAATTGCTCGACAAGGATTTCGGCGTCAGCAGCGATATCTGGTCCTGCCCGAGCTTCAACGAACTGCGTCGAGATGGTTTCGACGCCGAACGCTGGACCCGTCTGCATCCGGAAGCCGAAGCCCGCAAGGCTTACGTGACCGAATGCCTCGAAGGTCGCCAGGGTCCGGCCATTGCCGCCACCGATTACGTACGTGCATTCGCCGATCAAATCCGCGCGTTCGTGCCGATGAAATACACCGTACTCGGTACCGACGGTTTCGGTCGTTCGGATACGCGCGCCAATCTGCGTCGTTTCTTCGAAGTCGATCGCTATTACATTGCCCATGCTGCCGTGGCCGCTTTAGCCGCAGAAGGACGTATGCATTCTAAAGACGTAGCAAGAGCTATTAAGCAGTACAAGATTGACCCTGACAAAGCCAACCCTGTGCTTGTATGATTAAAAAGCTCCGCCTTTGCGGAGCTTTTTTTTGTAACTGCATATGTTCTCTGTTTAAGTAATTTCATTTCGAGGCGTATTTAAAATGGGTGAAACCGCAAACATCGCCGAGGTGGCAAAGAAAATCACGAAAGACATTTTTCGCCATTTTAAGTGGCACAAACATCCGCTGGAAGATGAAAACTTTTCATGTACTAACGAAGAGCACAAGACAGATAGTGGGAAGCAAAAGGCAAACCATCCGACAGATGTGGTTTTAAGCTATCAAGACCCGTATCTTGGTACACGAGTCCATATGCTTTTCGACTTAAAGAGTTATGCCTCCGATTCAATATCAAACAGCAAGCTTCGATTAGCGCTCAAGTCATTAGCGTTATCCACCCAATGCGCAAATGAATCCCAAGAGTGGAGGCTAAAGTTCGGAGTTATAACTTCTGAGCCGCATGAAGTGCGTGGACTTTTGTTCGTACATAACCATGACAATGGTTATCAACATTGTTTTTATGACCAGTTAAAGAAAGTAAACACACGGACATTGCCCATAGCGCGTGGAAATGTATTGCATTATTTGGGTCCGAACGATATTCAGCGTCTTTATAGCATTGGAAATGATCTGATTCGTTTGCGAAGCGATCATGAGCTTCCTGAAGACTACACATTTTATTATCCAGATCTTGTGTTGCGGCGGCGCAATGGGGAAGTCTGGGATCAAGCTGCGACTATTGAATCAATGGCAGGCCCTTTCATGATTATTAAGCACAAGCCAACCGATAAAGTTCGTTCTGGTTACGTTATTTATTACAACAAAGCAGGGGATTGCCCAGAAGAATTTGAGTATTTAATTGATTGTTTCTCACGGTTTCAGATGCTCGAATCCGAGGAGCTTATCAGGATAAGGGTAGCTTGTGAAAACGCAAATAGCAGCTTAAAGAGCCACTTTAATATTGCTGCAAAAAAATATGCGAAAGTATGGGGGTTTGATGAAACAAGATCGGAAATTTTAGAAGCTATAGAGGTCGAAAGAATTACTGCAGTCACAAGCAACTATAATCCAGGCGATCTGGGGTGGCGAGCATGAAGCGTCCAGTGCACGGACCTTCTTTTTATTATGCGACGGATAAAAATATTTTCGATGCATTGAATGAACACAAGGTTGATTCAGAAACTATTGCCTCCCTATTTGAAAAGCGCAATACATTGGTTAGTCAGAAGGCTTCTCGTGAGGAGCTCGCCATGCATTTCTCAACGTTGACACACGACTATTACGATCATCGCGAGATCGCAGCGCGGCTTGGCATAGTTTCGAGACGTGAACGCGTAACATCAATGGATATCGTTGGGATCATTAGTGATGATAATCTCAAGAATGCAATTGATACTGTCTCAAATGAATTGCAGAAATTTGGAGATGTTGTTACTACTTCGAGAACAGAAAAGACGTTGACGGTCCATATTCAGTATTCAGGGATTGATTATCGAAAAAGTGAATTTAACCAAGTTCAAGTGAAAGACGGTTTCGTTGAATTTCAAATTTCAGACGAAGGATATATTGTTCGTAACACTCAGAATGAATATCTAAACAACGTACGAGAGACTATTGTTAAAAAAGTTGGTGAGTTGTCCAGCAATGAATTGCAAAAGAAGGAGGTCTCACTGATAAGTTGGCCAGACCCAAAAACAAGATCTAATTTCTTTTTTGACCTGTTTACCACCCTGCCTGGTTATTCACTCCAAGACGTAACCGACATTTTCGTATTCAAGCCAACAGAAGGGCTTGCTAATGATGCGAGTGAAGAAGAAGTTGATTCACATGTCGAACGAGTTGCACTCAAGGGGACGGGGGTTACGAGATCTGACTTCTTAGGTGAACTAGCCGGAGATGGTTACTACACCGTGCGAGTGGGTTGGAAGGTTAAGGATATGGCCGCTCAAGGTAATATTTATGCGATTGAAGCTGTATTTGCTGATCCACTTCACTGCACGGGATTTTCTTATATTCTTGTCGGAGTTCATCAGAATAATGGCGGAATTATTTCTAAGCAGCGTCGTAGCCCGCAAAAAATAGAAATTACAGAAATTTCAAAGGCGATTGAGAGCAGGTCTCGAAAGTTAATGGAGATTTTGTGGGCGGCTAATGCGAGCGAATCTGAAGAGGAGGAATGAAAATGCAGATTACATATCGCTGGTATGTGCTGAAATTGGAAGGAAAGATTATTTCGCCAGATCATTTTGAGAGAAAAGCACTAGGAGCTGTTAGTCAAGACTTTTGGTTTTCCTCTGATAAGCAGACGAATGAAGCTTTGCGTTTTTTTAAGAAAATTGACATTCCGGTCGAGCGAATTGATGCTCAAGGGAATCGTGATGTCCAAGTTATACAAACTGTTAGTTCTGTTGGAATCTCACTAATGGCCGGTAAACGAGCATCGCTTCTGCGGGTTGCTGATCCTGGGCGAAATATGCGTGCGCTAATGGACGCTTTGGAACAAGTTTTAGGTTATGGGCTTTCAACTCGGGCAGTGGTTTTTGAGTCGGTTGACGTGTCTACGCTGCTTGAAAAATTCGACGTTAGTAAATTGATCGGACTCAAGTTAACCAATATGGTTTTCGGGAATGATTGCGTGGGTCGAATGGAATTTGTTTCAAAAAATGGCATAGAGCTTTCAGCCATTAAAGCTTTGCGCGGGCTTTCATACAAATATGAGTACGCAAAATATGAGCTTTTATATCGTGCATTAAAAGGCTCGTTTTCCTACTCATCAAGTGGCCTAGTGAGGGTTGGCGGGCAATTGAGTGGTCGTATTGTAGAGTTGCTCGAGAAGCAGCTTTTAAAGTTTTGCTAAATTCTGTTTTATCTGCGGCATCAGCCCCTAAATTTGACAGGGTTTCAGCCATTAATGTAGTTGGAGTTCAAATGTCAGAAATAAAGCTCCCTTGGTTGGTTAGGCATCTAACTAAAATTCTATTTTTGTTCTTCGTTATAGCAATGGTTATGGGGGTTGTTGCCATATATTGTTTTTATATCCAATTTGGTGAAAACCCTTTGTCAAATAAACAGGAACACTGGGCACAATTTGGTGACTTCATAGGCGGGGTCTTGAATCCGGTTTATGCGTTTCTTGCTCTAATCGCGTTATTGTTAACTCTTCGCGTTCAAGCTACAGAGTTGTCACTGTCAACAGAAGAATTGAGGAATTCGGCAAAAGCGTTGTTTGATCAAAACAAGTCTTTAGAATTGCAGAATTTTGAAAGCACATTTTTTCAAATGGTCAAACTGCATAATGACTTAGTCGCGGGAATTGATTTTCATAGTGGAGGGTTAGTTACTGCCGTGGGGAGGGATAGCTTTCGCGTACTGTATAAAAGATTTCTAAAGGCCATGGAGCCTGTAGGTAGGGGGGATTATTTAACTTATGAGGAAGGATTTGTTGCAGCATATACTGATTTCTTTGAACATAACGAACACAATCTAGGTCATTATTTTAGGAACTTGCATCGAATTTATAAGTTTATCGATGAAAGTAACTCGTCGAAGAAAAGCGACTATGCGGGTATAATAAGAGCACAATTATCTAGTTTTGAATTGCTACTTATTTTTTACAATGGGAAAACTAAGTACGGAGAGAAATTTAAGAGAAACATGGAGAGATACGCCATGTTCGAAAATATGCCTTATGAAAAACTGAATAATTGGAGAGTTGAAAGATCATGGTATGCAAAAGAAGCATATGGAGATCAAGCCTCTGAGGTATTTGAAGATTAATTATGTAGTTGAGAAAGTAATTCGGTTGTCGTGGAAAGTACCGTAGTTGGTGTCACGCTCCATCAACTCGTGAAAACCTGCGAAATCGCTGTTAGAACCCATGTCGCTCCTACACCTCAAAATCAAACTTATACGCTGTCGTCATGGCCGAGCTGCGCGTTGCAAAACGTTGCGCAAATGCGCGCAATTCCGGATAGTCATCGAGTGCCAGCACATCGCGAAATTCAAGATGTTCCAGAAGGCAGAACAACGACACTTCGAGAAAGCTGAGGTTGCGGTCCGGTGGAAGTGTGTCGATGGCGCGGCCCGCGTTAAGCTCCAGCCATTCCATCGCCCCGAGCAAGCTTGCGCGCATCTTGGTCTGATGGCTGTTGTCGGCTGACACGCCGGTGGCTTTGCCCATGATCAGGCCGACTTCGGTGGACATCGCGGTCAACACCAGTTCCTGTGCGTTGGCGGCGACCGGGCGATCCATGTCTTCGGGCCAGACGATGTGCAGGCCCGATTCGGAGCACGCTGCAAGCTCGCGGCAGATTGGCAAAGAGCCATACCAGATACCGGCTTCGGTATGCAGGGTCGGCATCTTCATTGCCGGATGGCCGCCGTAATCGTCTGGATTCTCGGACATCAGGTCGCGAATAAGGATGAATTCAATCGCGACCCCCGCCTCTGCGGCAAAGATGCGCGCGATGCGTGTGAAGTGCGAACTGGAACGGCCGTAGAGCTGCATTTGTGAGATCCCGTCATCCATCGTTGGAAATATAGTATCAACACTGCCGTAGCCAGAAACCACAGGACGGAGCCTCCGTATGAAGATTTGACAGCACTTGCTGGCCGCACCGCCCCTGGGCACGTAAAATGTCGCCTTCCAGGGGTGGAACAGAAACATGAGCGCGGCGGCCACGGAAAATACGACAAGTACCCCGTTGAATACGGTGGGCACCGATTGGGCCAATATCTGCTTGCCCGATGCTTGGCCTGATCAAATCACCAGCAATTGGCGGCGCATGGCCATGGTGATTTCGAATATGCTTCGAAAGAAAGTCCAGCGCGTGCAGTTGCCGGACGCGATGCCGGGTCGCGAGCGTTTGCCGAAATATCTGTTTCAGGAATTCCATCATTTGCCGAATGGCAATTATTCGAAAACAATTTCCCGTGGGTACGCCAACAGTTTTAATAAAGCCATGTTGGGCAGCCTGACCACGGCGCGTGCAGAAATTGCACGGCGACTTGTGTCCTGCAAACGTGTACTGGATATTGGCTGCGGTGCCGGCCATTTGACCGGTGCCATGCAGTCGGCGGGCATCGATAAAATTTGGGCTTTGGAGCCTTCACCTTATCTTCTGCAGCACGCGGCGCGGGATTATCCCGGAGCCAATTTTGTCCAGGGAGTGATCGAAAACAGCGGCTTGCCTTCGGCCAGTTTTGACGGAGCTGCCGCCTGTTTCGTGTTCCATGAAATTCCACCACCACAGGCGAATGCCGCTTTGCGCGAGTTGTCTCGTTTGATGTTGCCAGGAGCCAAACTGGTGTTGGTGGAGCCTTCACCGACGCAGATTCAGTTGTCCTACGGTCAAGTGTGGCGTCGTTATGGCTGGCGTGGCATGTACTTCCGGGCGTTGGCGTTGCGTACGCACGAGCCCTTCGTAAAAGCCTGGCACAAGACTAATTTGTCAGCCTGGTTTAACGCCAACGGTTTTACATTGGTCGAAGATGTCGACCAGATGCCGTGGCGAATGATTGAAGCGCGGCGCAACGACAGTTTAACCGGTTTTAGCTATCACCCAAAACCGTGTTGCACAGAGGCTTATAAATTCATCGAGCCGCCAAACAGGCCGAGCAAACCGATGATGATCAGATAAATGGCGACGATATAGTTCAGTAATTTCGGTTGCGCCAGAATCAGGATGCCGGCAAGCAGGGCGATGATGGGTGCGAGACTGATATGCATGTTCATGGTGTTTCCTGATTTTGTGAATTCCAATATTTATATGTCGGATGCCGAAACGGATCGGTGCGCTAGCTAACATAGCAGCTAATTTGTTTGGGCCGGTGTCGGCTTGGATTTTTTCGAATTGCGACAGATGCAGTTCCGCTTTGGCTTTTTTTGCTTTCAGGGATGCTGTAACAATTCCAGCACCCGCTCGATCGGCCGGCCAATCACCGCATTGTTACCGATCAACACAATGGGCCGCTCGATCAAGACCGGATGCTGCACCATGAAATTGAGCCATTCATCGGTTGTGCGAGCATCGTCTGGCGAAATGCCGAGTTCTTTTGCAAGGGGTTCGTTAAAACGAATCAATGCTTTTGCTTCGATGCCAAGTTGTGCGAGTAATCCGTTGATCCCCACTTTTGACAGCGGCGTTTCGAGATAGTTGACCACATCGACTTCAATCCCGTGGTCCCGCAATAAATTCAATGCGGCATTAGATTTGCTGCATGTTGAATTGTGATAGATCACGGCTGTTTGTATCGACATGACTATTTCTTCTTTTCGACTTCAACTACTTTTTTGAAGCGATGTTCGTCCGAATTTTCCCAGACCAAGCTCGACACTTTGCCGTTGGGAGCCAAAGCAAATTGGAGAATGCTAAAACCATAGCGGCCATCGCCGAAGACGGCTTTGAAGCTATCGTGGTTCCCACGTGCCGGTTCCCTGGTCTGCGCTTGCAGCGTAGTGGCGGACAGCAATAAAAAACACAGCAACATCAAGCGGGAAAGAATACGCATGCAGAACTCCACTGGTGTGTCGACTGCCGAACCGTATCACAGACTATCGCAGGCAACAAAAAAGCCCCTTGTGGTTAAACAAGGGGCTTGCGGCTAGACGAAATTGGATTATCTCCAGTTAGTCAGATTAAGAATCAGACGGATGACGGAATCATTGGGAGAATATTGGTTGTTGTAGTGGCGGCCGTAACGGTAACGACTGTAATAGCCATCGTCGTAGCCGCGGCGGAAGCCTTCGCGAAAATAATAATTGTAGGTTCCGCGATCCACGTAATAACCGTAGTAACCATAGTTGGCATCCTGGTAGGCATAGGCTTCGCGGAAGTTATAGCCCCAGCGATCCATGCGGTCGGCACGGCCGGCTTGAAAGCCTTCCTCGTAGCCATAGTTAATGGCCTGATGCATCAAGTCGGCCTGATAGCGGTTGGCGTAGTAGTAATTACCGCCGCGGTTGTAACGATAGATAATCGGCGAGTATTGATACGAGCCGCGATAATAGTTGTATCTATTGTCGTCGTAGTGACGGCGTTGTTCCCTCATGCGGTCGTAATAGCGTTGTTGCGAACGATATTGTTCATTGCGGTTTTGCTCTCGCAAGCGCTGCGTGAAGCGCACGGCAGCGACTTGCTGGCTGTCGAGGTGACGGCGATAGTCATTTGCCTGACGTTGCTGCTGATTCTGCCATTGGACTTGTTGACGCTCTTGTTCTGGGCGTGGCAGTCGGGTGCGCGCGATAGGATTGTCGCGATTGTTTTCGCGGCCACGGTTTTCAATGCGGTCACGGGTTTCATCACGATTGTCGTTGCGATTTTCGACAATCTCGCGCTGGCGGGTGTTCTCGCGGTTTTGACGTTCGCGATCGGCATTTTCGCGCTGGTTGGCGAGACGTTCGGCAACAATGACTCGTTCGGCATCTGCGTTTGCATTGCGTTCGACACGCTGGCGACGCTCTTCATTCTGTTGCGATGCTTGTTCACGCACGCGAACTTCTTCGCGAGCCTGGCCCTGACGTTCAAGTTCTACTCGTTCATTACCGCGATTATCTTCCCGTTGGCGCACCGGGACTTGTTGGTCACGTGCTTCGCGTGCGGCACGTATTTCCTGCTGTTGTTGCTCGAGCACCTGTTCGCCCCGGGCTATAGGACGCTTATCACGTACTTTTTCTTTTTCCTTGCTGTCATCCTCGGCAGTTGTTTCCTGTTCGGCAAGGGCAAGCCTGCGGCCGCCATTTTGTGCTTGCACCGACAGGCTGAAGCTGATCGACAGCAAGCCGGCAATGACGGGAACCAGGACGGCTGATGATTTGGAGTAGCGATACATAGTGGCGGACCTCATAGTGACGGATTTCACGTGTCCATAAGGCCCGAATCACGCTGAACGAAGTCTGACGTTGTCTAGTTGGGTTTTGTGAATATTTAGCAGCCGTTTTATTTGCTGAATCACAACTAACGATGGCAGTTATAACATGTCAACCGAATTGACTTTGGCAGTTCATCTGATGCAGCGCATTCACACAAGCAGATGCTTTGTATCGCACGCCATCTAGCGCCAGTTTGCTTTTTGCAGCTCGGCATCCGTGATGAAGCCGTTGTGATTGATATCTACGAGATGGAATTCATGCGTAAGTGCATGTGATGCGGGAATTTCGCGACGTGATAGTTCACCGTCGCCATTGGCATCAAGCCCGCCGATATTCACCTTGTAGTCGGAAGCATTGGCCAAGACTTCGGGTTGACTGGATGTCACCCTAATCGGCCCCGAGGTGGCTTCAATTTGAACGGATTCGGGTGTGCTCGAAGTTTGTGCAAACAATACCGGCACACACGCAAGCAGGGCGAGAGAAATTAAGATGGATTTTTTCATCGCGAGGCTCCACAAGGTTTCGTGGACCCAAACGTATCACCGTAATTCTCAACCGCTGATGAATAAAAACAATAATACCGCTATGTGTTATTTCGCACCGATAGCGGGATTATTTTGGTTTATACGCGTATTTTTATTTTCTTTTGAGGCCGATTACTTCTTTTCTGCGGTGTCGAGAAAATATGCTTCAACTTCACCAACGGCTTTCATTGTAATGGCATTGCCGCGACGGTCGAGGGTTTTACCAAATGGCAAACGAACCCAGCCTTCGCTGATGCAATATTCTTCCACGTTGTTTCGTTCCTCGCCTTTGAAGCGAATGCCGACACCTCGCTCGAGTGCGGCGGCATCATAAAAGGGACTTCTTGGGTTGACGGCTAAACGGTCAGGAGGGGTGTCGCTCATGGGGATTTCTCGGGTAAATGGTGATGCGGCATTTTAGCAGGGCTAGGCCTGCCTGACAGGGGTTTAAAGCCCTATTGCCGCTTCTTCGACAATATCGGCGCTCGATTTGAGCTTGTCGAAAGTGCTCACCCGATTGCGGCCTTCGCGTTTGGACTGGTAAAGCGCCTCATCGGAATTTGAAATTAATGCATCGAATACATAGCCAGACAACGAAGTTGTCGTCACGCCAAAACTGGCAGTAACCGTAAAGTCATGTCCAGTCTCGCTCGTGTCGATCGCTGCGATATGTTTGCGGAAGCGATCCGCCATTTCTCTGGCGCTGGAAAGATCAGTTGCCTGCACTAGTATCGCAAACTCTTCGCCGCCGATTCGGCCAAAGCAATCTTGTTTCCGGAAGATCGGTTTGCAGGCGGCAGTTACCTGTTTCAACACCCAGTCGCCGGTCAAGTGGCCATAGCGGTCATTGATGGACTTGAAATCGTCCAGATCGAACATGATCATTCCCAATGTCTCCGATTTTCTGGAGGCCTCGGAAATGGCCTGCTGCGCAAGCTTGGTGAAATGATCACGATTACTGATGCCGGTGAGTGCATCGGTCTCGGCAAGTCGGCGGAAAGCCAGTTGCATGCGTTTGGTGCGGTAGGCCCAGAGCAGAAGCATGGCCAGCAAGATGACAAGTAGTCCGACCAGAATGGCAGTGTAGTGTGCTTTCTGTTTGGCAACGGTTTGCTCGAGTTGCAATACTTCGTTCTTCTTGTTGAGCAAGTCGATGGTTTGGGTTTTTTGCTTGGTTTCGTGTTTGACGAGTTGATAGGCCAGTTCGCGTGCTTTTACATCGTTGAGATAGGCTTTGTCGGCTTCGGCGTATTTCTTGTAGTGGTCAAACGTCATCGCCGAGTCGTTGCGGCGCATTCCAATTTCGTAGAGGGTTTTTTCGGCTACTACCAATGCGGGTGAGAAAGGAATACTCGCGCTGGATGTGACGGCGATATTCGCGTGGTGTTCCGCTTGCTCGAGCTCACCGGTTTTCAGTTTGTATTCCGCAATCAGCGAATGCATTTCGCTGATCAGCCGGGGATACTTCGTACTCTCAGCCTCGGCAAGATGCTTTTCCAGAAAATCGAGTGCCTTTTGGGTTTCGCCATTCAGTAGCCATTTTTGGGCCAAATAAATACGCGACATGTTGGCGGCCAGAATTTCACCCTGCTCGGCGCAAGTGGCAATCATCGCATTAATGTCGGTATCGTTTTTCGGCAACGATTTTAGATTGTAGGACGACTCCAATAGCAGGTTGTTTGCAAAACAGAGGGCCCTTGGCGCCGGTGTGTCGGCAAGTACCTGCTGCGCATAGTGTTTTCCGAGTTCGTATTGTCCGATCTGGTTGTATAGCACCGAGGCAACGATGAGTCCGTCGTGACGCAATTGGCGATCGGCAATTTGCCCCTGGAGTAAAAGAGTCTTGTCCAGAAAGGAAAAGCTGGACACGAAGTCGCGAGTGACGGCAGAACTATTGCTGGCCAGCAGGCCTGCACGAAACCTCACCGTCACATTTTTCGATTGTTCGAAAATAGCAGACGATCTTTGAATGGCAAGAGTGTATTGGCCAGAATAGGCGAGGCGATAGGCCTGTAGATAACGCAGTCTTTCAAGCTGTTCCGGAGTGGCATCACTGCTTGATTTGTCAAGATCCAGGAGCAATTTGACAAACTGCTCCTGGTCCGAACTCCTCAGTGCATCGGCTTGCTCAAGCAGTATTTCGAACTTGGGCGAGGCAAGGGTGATAGGCGACAGTAAGGACAGGCCGATTAAAAAAAGCCATGTAAAGTACCTTGGCAACTGCAGTAACATCCTGACGCCCTTTTTTTTGCATCAACTCAAAGCAGACTTCTCTTTCTGGTCATTGTCATCGTCTTTCTTGTCGTCTTTGTCACCGTCTTTGCCGGCACCTTGATCGTCATCTTCTGCAGGAACCAAGAGCATCATCATTTTTTTGTAGGCGCCGATGGAATCGTTGAGTGCGTTTTGATCCCGACTCAAGAGTGCGAGTTGTGCGACATCGTCGACACCCGAAGCTTTAACAGCAGCGGTATATTTTTCATGCGACATATTGGCCAGTGATGCATCTTTGCCCATTGATTCAAGAAATTGAATTACATTTGACATTGTCGGCTCCCTTATTGTGGTGTTGCGGTTTGTGTTGCGGTTGAATCGGAATTTAGCATACGGTCAAGCGCATCAATGCGACTCAGCATCGCCTCGTTGCGCTGCAAGGCTCGACATGGCGGCAATACCAGTGTTGATTGTAAATATAGCGCAGTATTCGATAGCTCACCCAGCGGCAATCTTTGCACGCGAGGTGTGCCGATAGGCAGGGTGGCCGCCTCGTAAACGATAACCTCGTGATCGAGCGGGTAATGTTCCAACAGCAATTCGATCATCAACTGCCGATAGGCAGGCTCGGTGGCATAGCGTCGGAAGCTGCGATCACCCGCGATACCCACCTGCCACAACACCAGGTAGGCTGAAGAGTCTATCTGGCGCTGATAAAACATGAATTGACTGGCCTCATAGTGCTGGCAACCAAATCTCCCCGGATCAATGCCGAGATCGGCATACAAGCAGTCTTCCGCCGAGATGCCCGGCTCCATATGTGCGGCGAAACCTTCCGAACGGGCTTGCTCGATAACTTTATGCGGAGCGAATGCAAATACGCCCGGATGTCCATAGAAGGCACCGCAAACGCGTTTACCAGAGCGAACTTCGACCATCATCGCTTCCACCATTTCCCGGTAAGTGGTATGGCGGGATTTTCCTTCGCTGTAATAGGGCTGCAAGCTGCGAACATCCTGGTGCATTTCTTTCAGCCAAAGCTCAACCACCGGGTCGGACACCGCAACGAACACGACATCGGCTTGCTCTATGTGGCTGCGCGAACGGGGGCTAATGTGTGCACCAAGCATCATGCCGGTACCGACACAAACAATATTTCCTGACTTTTCCATGCGATTTGGCTGTCCCCTGCAGCCGTATTGTCTCAAGTCCACTACATTATCGGAACTACGTTACGATTGTAATGCGTTTGAATCGAGGACGTACTTGCCGGGCTGCCAATAGGGCCGTTGAAGTTGCCAGTGATAGTTTTCAATGCCATCGTGGATTTCGATAGTGCAAGAGAAACCCAGCTTTGCCATGACCCTTCCGACAGCGGCATTTTCGGCCACGTGATAGGTGTGGAGCGAATGGATGTGACTGACGTGGAATGCAGCATCAACCAGCGCACCAGTCCCTTCCAGTGAATAGCCACTGCCCTGAAATTCGTCCAGAATGATTGCCCCAAGGTCCGCGTTGATTGCCTCAGGCTTGGTCTTGCATCCGACCAGTGAAAGCAATCCAATGCGTGAGCCGGATTTTTTCTCCAACATGACCCAGTCCCGACGACGAACCGGGAGACTTGAATTCATTCTCAGGGCAGCTTCAAAGCTTCGCAAGGCAGCCTCCATGTTGAGAGGAGCGGCAATAAGTTTCATCAGTGCCGGGTCGGTATAGCAGTAGCAGTAGAGGTCACGATCCTCCTGGTCGAGCGGTTTCATCAGTAGTCGGGCCGTTTCGAAAGTTTCCATCAGGCTTCTTTCAATTTTGCCACGCGTAAAACACCGTCACCTTCGATCCGACGATCAAACACGCAATAGTAGCCGGTCAATAAGGGCAAACCCAGAATGCTTTGATTCGGCCACTTCGGCATTTGCCGCATCAACAGGAAAAAACACTCGCCGGCATGCACGGCATTTTTTTGCCAATAATCGCCGGGGTTGCAGGTAAACGTAACCTCGTC